>NZ_JAQZAB010000125.1:0-99915 GCF_028640915.1 Pseudomonas sp. B3G-3
CATCCCTGCCGGGTTACCCACGGCTCAATACCTGCGTTCGGCCATCGTGGTTAACGGGGCGTTCAGATCAAAAGCGAAAGCAACGCGAGGCGGCCTGCCGGCCGGCCTGGCTGAGAATGCAGTCTCTGTAGCCGCTGCCGAGCCCTAGCGAGGCTGCGATCGACCGCGAAGCGGGCGCAGGATCTTGAGACCGCTGGAGGACCTTCGGTCCTATCGCAGCCTCGCCAGGGCTCGGCAGCGGCTACAGGTTTAGCGCCGACTGGCAGGGCGCGCATTTTGATCTACCCGCCCCACCGGAACGAGCAACCGTGTCGAAACTCAAGCCGTTTCGGCGAAATTTTTTTGATCTCGGACCATAGCGTTCAGATCAAAAGCCAAAGCAACGCGGGGCGGCCTGCCGGTCGGCCTCGCGTCCGGGGTTGTGCGTAGGGGGCTTCTCGGTTCTTAACGCCCCAGCTTTTCCATCGCCGCATCCGCCAGGAAAGACGACCGGCTCTTGATGTTGTGCTCCCGTACAAAGCGGTCGATTCGTTGAATCACGTAGCCCGGCAGGGTCACATTGACCTTTTCGGTTTTGCCCAGGTAAGGCGTGATGTCGATATCCAGCATGCCCCAGCCCATCCCCTCGAAGTCGGGGTTGGCGCGGTGCGTGCCGGTGGGCGAGGGCAGGGGAATGGCTTGCCCCTCGCGGGCCAGTTCTTCGAGCATGACGTGGGCGATCTCGATGGCGGCGCTGTACGCGGCCTCGAAGGTGTCGCCGGCGGTTACCGCCCCAGGAATATCAGGAATCTGGATGCCGGTAGCAGTGTGCTCGTCACCCCACTCGATGCAGATGGGATATTGCACGGGGATCTCCTCAAAAGGTGCGAAGGCTGAAAGGGCTATATCAGCCCGGCCAGTTTCTGGATGGCCCTGACCGTCCCCCGTGGCAGATCCTTCTTCGGGTGAGGCACCGGAACGGTCTCGGGCCGATAGGGATGCTTGAACAGATGATGGCTGCCGGTAACGCGCTCCAGCACCCAGCCTGCGGCTTCAAGCTCCTTGATCAACTGTCTGCTTTGCACCTCCATCTCCTTATTGGGGTGAGAGGTGCTTTATAACTCCAGGCGCATAATAGCGCAGGTTGAATTGTGTGTCTGGAGTTATGTTTCGGGGCGTGTCATTCAGAGGGCGCGTCGCTATGGAATGGACGCTCCCTGTAGCCGCTGCCGAAGGCTGCGATCGGGCGCGAAGCGCCCGCCAAACCTGGCCACGCGGTGTAACAGATAAATCCGGGAGGCCGGATGTGCGCCTGCTACGCAGCCGATCGCAGCCTTCGGCAGCGGCTACAAACAGCCTCCCAGGCTCAATAGCGCTCAGGGCTCCTGCGCCGTGCGCCATTGAATCACCTCCAGCACCGCACACCCTTCCCGGGTCAGCAGATGCACGCCTCGGGTTACCCGCACCAGATCGCAGTCGGAAATATCTTTCAGGTTAAGCGTGGACAGACTGTCCATCAGGTCGCGCACCACGGTGAAACGATGGGCTGCGCTAGCCGCCAGATCGCTCAAAGGGGCGTCGGTATCGAGGTAGAAAACGGGAGCGTCGGCGTCGTGGGTATCGACGGGGGTGAAGCGGGAAATCGATTGATCGTCCATGGTCGTTACTCGTTGTAGAGCTTCCACCATTTGCGGCCAAGCAAATTGAGGGTGGCAGCTGTGTGAGGGTTGGCCGACCGGTTTACAACGACACCGGCACACCCGAAGGTGTCCCGCACACAGCCGCCATAACACAGAATCGCAGGCACAAAAAAAGCGTCTGCAATGGTGTTTGGACGCTGATGCGTCGTTGTAATTCGACCGGCCAAGGTCGTTCGCGGATTTTGCCGCGAGGGCGAACTATAGGGGCGACGCCTGAACGGCGCAACCGTGCGTTGGTGGGGATGTTTGAGTGGGTGTGTCGGGGCGTTAGCAGGGACGGTGGTGGGGCGTAATTACACCAGCTTGGTGCACCTGTTTGCGTTGGACCTATCCACCTAGAGCTTGAGGGACCTCGGTGTGAGGTAAAAAACAGGGATCTGGGACTCTTGCGGAATACTACCTACGCGTTAATGGAAAACCCTATTCCCTGCGCAGAGTTCAAATCGCGGCTATTGTCAGTTGAGGTGCTCTGCTTCGAATGATGTTTATGAATATGTAACTCAGGAACTGAACGGCCTTGGCTTTGCAGGCATATATGAGAGACCGCTTTTGACCAGAGGCGGCCCTTCGTGGATGGCCGCTTTTCGCCAAAAACGGGCCACTGACACGTTGTTAAGGCGTCAGTAATGTGCCCATGTCGCTTTTTGCTTCTCCCCTGATTTCGCGTTTCTGGCGCGACATTCAAGCGGGACAGGGAGTTAGGCATGGACAAGGAACGTTGTCAGGCACAATCGACGGAGACATTAAGGTATCTACTTATAATTAGACTGCCAAGGAGAATGTATGCCATCTCTAGATTTTGAGGTTGAAAAACAAGATTTTCGTGATTATTACAATGGGAATCACGGACTTCTGGATGGAGCAAAAAAATCCTTTATAACCTTGGTTGATTCTCTAATCAGAGGCTCGAGTGATATAGCTGTTTCAAAGATAGAGGGTCGCATAAAGGACAGGGATGAGTGTATTAAAAAGTTTAATCGAAAATATAGGGCGGATCTTGAAGCTAACAGTCAAGAGTATCGGATATTAGATCATATTACCGATCTAATTGGTGTGCGCGTGGTTTGTCTATATGAAGACGACATAGAAAAAATCAAAGCCCTTCTGAATTCGCATTTTGAAGTTATAGATATCACAGATAAAATTGCTCAGATTGAGAATACCGAAAACTCATTCGGCTATAAAGGCTTGCATTTAGACCTGAAGCTAAATGAAAAGCGAAAAGAGCTACCTGAATATTCACAGTTTGTTGATCTGGGGTTTGAGGTTCAGGTTCGCACGATAATTCAAGACTCATGGAGTGTTTTGGATCACAAGATTAAGTACAAAAAATCTATACCTATTAACCTCAAGCGAAGAATCAATTCTTTAGCCGCTCTATTTGAGGTTGCAGACCGAGAGTTTCGAGAGATTCGAAATGCCACTGAAGAAAGCATAAAGGCAGAGGATATCCCTCAGGAACAGATCACTAGAGAGTCTGATCAGATTGAAGCTGGGGAAGCGCCTCCAAGATTTAAACTTTCGCCCCTAAATGCATTTAGCTTTTTGAAGATTGCGCATCACTTTTTCAACGAATTCGATTTTGAAGCGCATAAGGTTGATGGATTTACGGAGGAAATTGTTTCCCTAAAGCCAGACATAAGTCGTGGAAAGTTCAATTTCTATATGAGAGAGAATATATCAAAAATTAAGAAGTATAAAGAATTTTTCGAAGATGCATATCCAAGTGATAAGCTAAATCCATACACAATAATCAGGCATTGTCTGTACTTGGGTGAAAAAGAAATATTCGAGAAGTTACTAACCAGTCAGGCCGCGGAAACTTTCGAATCTTGGTTGGCGGATAATCATTAATAACTGGTTCAAACTTTTTTCTCACTCATCGGGACGGGCTAATTCCCGCCCCTTAACCAAACGTTATGAAGGCTCAAGGACAGATATGAACACTCCAGACGAGGACGCGCGTGATGAGTGGTACTCTGGACTAGTTGATGAAATATCAGGGCAGGCAATTGATGAGTTCACATTTGATCGTTTACGATCTTACTATGTGAATAATGAAAATCTGGCCATAAATGCTGTGCTAATCTTTCGCGAGGCCCGCGAAGTTATGGGCAGTTCACCATCTTCTGCCCTTGTGCTCTTTACTACCGCAATTGAGCTTGGTCTAAAGCTTGCACTATTAAAGCCTGTAATATACGGGCTTGTTCACAATGATTCCGTTGCAGATCTGATTTCAGACCTCGCAGTTAAGCATAATGGGGTTGATAGATTTAAACCCCTGCTAGTTCGTATTCTTGGAGAGTATGGGGGTATTGACTTCAATTCGTTTAAAATTGAAGGGCATACCAAAACAATCTGGGAAGAAATTAATTCCCTGCAAGGTAGCAGAAATGCCGTTGTGCATAGAGGGGAGTTAGCTAGTAACGATATTGCCACTCTCGCAAAAGACGTTGCCACAATGATAATGGGTACGTTTCTACCTTGTGTATTGGATGGCTTAGGTTTAAAGCTGATAAAAGGTGGAGTGATTGAGAGTGACTAACAAAAGGTTTAAGTTCTCTCACTCGGGACGGACTAAGCTCGGCACTTAACCTGAGCGTTAGTAAGTTTCCGCAATAGAGGAAAGCAGCACTGATCGCGTAGTCGCTTTCGGTCGATTGCCTCAGTCATGAACGGTCGCAAACGGTCCTTTGTGGATTGTCAGGATGTAGGTGAAACTAAGAGCGACCCAGGGTTACAGAATGGTGGAGCCGAGAATGTCAGATAGAAAGGTTGTTTACCTCGACAGTAACGATTATTCGATTCTGAGCGAGCCCAGACTCGACGAGAGGCTGACAGGACTGAAAGAAAAGCTGCTGTATTTGAACAAACATACCGATGTAATGTTCGCGTTCTCTGGAGTGCATATTTCAGAGATGTCACCCATTGCTCAAAATCACGCCGATGCCGCGACCCGGCGAACATCCTTGCTCTCGTTGCTATGCCACCGTAACGCAATGATTTCATTCGACAGATTAATCAGATCCGAGCTGGAAAGGCTTGTAATGAGATCTGCCTTGCCGGTTGCAGCCATAGATACCAATGGAGAATGGTTTCCTGATTTTGGCTCGATCATCAGTCCTTTGGATGATCTCAATATTGAAGCTGTCGTCCAACAGCAAGCCGAAGATGCTGCCATGAACCGCAAGGCCAGAAGGATGCTGAAAAGCACAATGATCAGCAAAAATGGGGCTATTCGGTCAAATTTCGAGAGACTTCATGGGCGCATGGATCATCAAGAGCTGACCGACAAAGTCCCTATGCGACCTCGCGACGCACGTGTACTACAGCGATACGTTCTAGGACATGCAACACGAGCTGAGGCCGATGCAGCTTTTCTTGAGAGTTTGAGGGATCCAAGTTACATGATGCAGTGGTTCGCTGAGCATTATGGCCGTCTTGGCGCGGTCGGTGATTGGGTACGCCAACCGGCAAGAGATCTTCTCAATACCATGCAAGGCCATGTCAGCGACATTCGTGGACGACTTTCTGAAATGCCGCTTGAGGAAAGAAAAAAAGCGCTGAGTACGATTAGCGGTGCCCACTGGGCAAAAATACATGAGGCGAGTCTGCTCCAAATAGTGAATCGGCTTATTAGATCGTTGTTGCCTGGTGAATCTGTCTGTGATGACGTGGGGCTCGTAGATCAATACTGCCCCGGTTTATCAACCTGTTTACGTACTCTTTATTCATCCGTGCGTAACTCCTTTGGAGAAAATTCACGCGCCATGTCTCATAGCGATTTCGTTGATGCCCTTCATGCTACGTATGTCCCTTACGTATCGTTCTTCAGAGCCGACCGCTATATGACTCACATCATCCGGCCACATGCTGAGCGCTTCGGTACAAAGGTTCTGGGATCATTAGATGAGTTGGTAGAAGCAGTGGGGGACGAATAAATCCCACCGTTGATGACCAGAAATCGAAAAAAGGAGGGCAACCTTTATCCCCCTTCCAAGCGGCCGTTTCTAGTAGTTTGCCGCCGATTATGATCATTGCAACATATGGATCACTTTGTGGTTTTGCTCTCGTGGCGATTTCGTGAGTTAGAAAAGCTCCGAAAAGGTCTCCTTGATTGGCACAACCCAAGGGCATCTATCACCAAGTACAGAGGAGTTCGCGCCACACCCTCTAGGCTTACAGAATGTGCAACATCCATAACACACCCAGATAAACCACACCTATCCCCAACGGCAGCACACAAAGCAGTCGAACCTGCGAAAAGAGCGACGGCACGGCTTCCACCGGAGTCGACTCCTCCAGTTGCTGCAACGTCATGACCGCGACACCTTCTTCTGCTGGCGCATTGAGGCGGGCCTGGATCAGCGGTTCGACTTCTTCGACTTTGCGCATCAGGGTCCGGCCCCAGGTGAACAGGGCCGCGCCGACGAAGATCAGCAGGTAGATCACCAGGAATTTCCAGTGGGGCGGGTTGCTCAGGTGGATGAAGTCGGGGGTCGGGCTGTTGTCCCAGAACCAGTCCAGGGGCCGGGTGTTGTTGTGGACCATGGACACAAAGTCCTTGACCTGGCGGTTGAGGAGCGCCGCGGCGTCGCTGTAGCTGTTCATGCGCCAGTTGAGCATTTTCAGGGTGGAAAACACGGTGGAGATCAAGGCGCCGGTAAACAGCAATGCGCCTGCGGCGATGGACAGCCGGTATTTCAGTTGGGCCTGGGTGTAATTCATCTTTGCGTCCTGCGATGAAGAAAAGGGGCGCAATACTAATAGTTCGTCACCCCAGGTCGATAGGGGCGGCGCTGGTTCATGGGTTGGGGCCTCGAAGGTTTCAGCCGGCACGTCTGCGACGAACGTTACCGGCGCCGCGGCCTCTGGAGCTGAGCACCAACTACCGCTTCTGAAGGCGGACCCGAGACCAAAGCCCGGCACTGCCGGGCTTTTTTGTCTGCGCTCACCCGGCCCTGGCGCGTCTCCTATACTGATTCGCGCCGACAGGTTCACGGCGTACCCGAACGCCGTCGCAACAGCCGTCAGTTCCCTGACAATTACCCCTCCCAGTCACTGCAAGGAGACCA
The DNA here is from genome assembly GCF_028640915.1 of Pseudomonas sp. B3G-3. Taxonomy (NCBI): domain Bacteria; kingdom Pseudomonadati; phylum Pseudomonadota; class Gammaproteobacteria; order Pseudomonadales; family Pseudomonadaceae; genus Pseudomonas; species Pseudomonas sp. B3G-3. Next base: position 6,755 of record NZ_JAQZAB010000125.1, read on the forward strand.
ACCATGGCAATCCGCATTGGCGACGAAGCACCCGATTTCACTGCCGACACGACCGAAGGTCCGCTGCACTTCCACGAGTGGATCGGCGACAAGTGGGCGATCCTGTTTTCTCACCCGAAGGACTTCACCCCGGTGTGCACCACCGAGCTCGGTTATATGGCCAGGCTCAAGCCGGAATTCGACAAGCGCAACACCAGGATTGTCGGGCTCAGTATCGACCCGGTCAGCGACCATAAGGCCTGGGTCGGTGACATCCAGGAGACCCAGGGGCATGCGGTCAACTACCCGATGATCGGCGACGAAAACCTGGTGGTGGCCAAGCTCTACGACATGATCCACCCCAATGCCAGTGGCGGCGCGCGCACCGCCGTGGACAACGCCACCGTGCGTTCGGTGTTCATCATCGGCCCGGACAAGAAGGTCAAGGCCATGCTGATCTACCCGATGAGCGCCGGGCGCAACTTCGATGAAGTGCTGCGCCTGCTCGATTCCCTGCAACTGAATGCCAAGCACACCGTCGCCACCCCGGTGAACTGGCGCCCGGGCGAGGATGTGATCATTCCTACCTCGGTATCCGACGAGGACGCCAGGAAGAAATACCCGCAAGGCTTCAAGACGCTGAAGCCCTATCTGCGGGTCGTGGAGCAACCGAAGTAACGACCACCGACAAGGGCTCGCTCGCGGAGCAGGCCTGCGGGAACGACGCTACGCCGGACAGGGTTCACCCAGCAGGCCGCCGCGGCGCCGCAGTCACTTCCATGGGGTTGCTTTTAGCCAGGATGGGCAGCCACTGCCCATCCGCGGTTCGAACAGTCCGTTTTGCCTTCGACACCGCTGAGCGCAGGTCGAACCCTGGGCGCGGCTGGATCTGTTGACGCAGATGCTCGATGAACACGACCGGCGTATTGGCCTGAACCATGCACAGAATTTGTTGCCGATGAATGCTTGGCCGGTGCAGTAAGCTCGGCCGAGTCCTGGAGGCTGCTGATCTCTATAACGTCGTCGTCCTGGGGCCATGCAAGGCAAGTCGCTTTGGATTGTCCGCCCCCATGCTCTGCATCGGACCTGAAACCGATAAGATTCGCCAGCTCACACGGCATATGACGAGCAACGGCAAGGAGAAAACAGGATGGGCAAGATCAGGATAGCGACGCCGGCCGATGCTCCGGCCATTCAGGCAATTTACGCGCCTATGGTGTCGGATACGGTCATCTCGTTCGAGCTCATCCCGCCAACGATCGAGGAGATGGCGGGGCGGATCGAGGCGACACTGGCGACTTATCCCTATCTGGTAGCGGAGTTGGACGGCGCGGTCGTTGGTTATGCCTATGCCAGTCAGCATCGTGCCAGGGAGGCTTATCGCTGGTCGGTGGATGTCACGGTCTATATCGACCCCGCGGCACACCGCCGTGGCATTGGCCGCGCACTCTACCAGCGGCTCCTGCCGATCCTCGAGCAACAAGGCTTCCATGCCGCTTACGCCGGCATTGCCCAGCCCAACGCCGCCAGTGTCGGTCTTCATGAAGCACTGGGCTTCACCCATATCGGCACCTATCCCGAAGTGGGCTTCAAGCATGGGCAATGGCATGGTGTTGGTTACTGGCGCAAGCCGCTGAATACCGTGACGCCGCCGAGAGAAATCGTCGCGTTCAGCGAGGCGAGAGGATACGTGGAGCTGTAGGCCTGGATGAAGTCAGCCCGGGAGCGGGGCGCGCGGGCTGAGAGGCCATAGTGACATGCCTTATCGGCTTGGCAGTTTCTGGTCGTCAAGCCCAGGTTGCGAGGCCTCGAGGGCGGTAGCGTTTCCACTGAGAAATCTCGCCAGAAAGAGCGCCGTAAGGCCACCGAAGAACTGCGAAATGATGAAAGGCGCCGCGTCCGATAGGCGAATCCCTGAAAACGTATCGGTGAACGATCGGGCAAGGGTTACCGCGGGGTTCGCAAAGCTTGTGGATGAGGTGAACCAGTAAGCGGCCACCACGTAGGCGGCCACCACCTGCGGCACCTTCGCCTTGTGGTACTTGTCGCACAGCAGGATGGTGAGGACCAATCCAGACGTTGCCAGGTACTCGCTGAACCATTGCGAAGGCCCGGTGCGGACATGTTGGGAGAACTCCACCACCGGCAGTTCGAACATCAGGTGCGCAGCGAAAACCCCAAGGATCGCGCCCACCGTCTGTGCCGCGATATAGGGGCCTAGAAGCTTGGCGCTCAGCCCTCCACGCAGGTAGTCGACAACCGACACCACGGGATTGAAGTGCGCTCCCGAAAAGCTGGCGAAGCAAACGATCAGTACGTACAAGCTGGCCCCCGTTGCCAAAGCATTGGCAAGGAGCGCGAGTGCATCGTTACCGTTAGCCAGGCGTTGCGCCATGATTCCGGACCCTACAACGGTGCATAGCAGAATGGCGGCACCGAGCGTTTCAGCCAAAATTTTCCGTGAAGTACTCATCTGCAAGGCCCTGAGAAGGTAAGCGATTGAGGGACGCGGCTACAGCTAGCTGTAGCCGCAGACAGCGTTACGAGCAGCAGGACTTGGGTTTGATCTGTTCGGGCTGATGGCCTTCCACGACAAACACCGAGTTCTGCGAAGAAAGGTAGGCATCCTCGCAAGCCAGTTCGGTGGGCACACCGCGCTTATAGGCTTTGCCGCTATCACCGGTGAGTTCGCGAGCAGGTCCGCGGTAGATCACGGTCAAAGGATGACCCTTGCGAACCTGCGGCTTGGTGCCCGTGACCGTGACGGAGTAGAACTGAACGGAGCCGATCCGCTTGGTCGACGCGTCGTTCCTCGCTTCAATGTTTATCCCCGTCAAGCCGGCGTCTTGAAGCTGCTGGTAAAACGCCTGCTCCTGCAACACACCCGAATAGCAGGCCGACCACAGCTTGGTGTCCAGCTTCAGCTCGTCAGGTATGGCGACGTTCGAAACGTTGTCAGAGATTGCGAAGCGTCCTCCCGGTTTCAGGACCCGGTAGATCTCGGCAAAGACATTCTGCTTTTCAGTTTCTCCGACCAGGTTGATCACACAGTTCGAGATCACCAGGTCGATGGACTGGTCCTCCACCAGTGGATGGGCCTGGGCGCTGTCGCTGACGAATTGCTCGAAGTTTTTCCACGATGCCCAGTCAGTGCAGGGCTCGGTGCGCAGGCGCTCTTCAGCCAGATCCTGGTCAACCTTCAGATTGCTGGCCGATGCCCTGTGGAACTGCAGCGGGGCACTACCGGTTGCCTCTTGAAAGGCAGCCGCCTCGCCTCGGGCAATCTGCAACAGGCTCGGGTTGATATCGATACCGATAACGGCGCCCTTGCTGCCCGCGATCTGCGCTGCAACGTAGCAATTGAGGCCGGCGCCGGAGCCCAGGTCCAGGACCACATCGCCTTCGCGCACATACTGGGTCGGGTTGCCGCATCCGAAGTTGGCCTCGATGATCCGCTTTGGAATGTTCTTCAGGTACTGGGCGCCGTAGGCCTCGCTGCAACAGCTCTCGTTGAGCTGCGATTCGAGTACGACGTTGCCCTGACGAAGCGCCTCGGTGTAGTCCGCGATGATTTTGTTTTCAAGTGCAGAAGCCATTATTCATATCTCCCGTTTAGCAGCACGAACTACCATCGGCACAGCACGATTCTTCGGCAGAGCCAGTGATAGGAAGAAGCCCTTTGGTGACTTTGGGGTCCCGGATGGAGGGTGTGTTGCAGTCGAAGAAGCCACTCTTTTCCAACGGCGGCTCAACGTAGCAACGCACTGGAATGAACTGTCCTTGATAGGGCTGGCTCATCAGCAGATTGAAGGTCTTCTCGCACACTGCGGTACGCACGCCGCGAAGATAGGTATGGCCATCGTCGTCGACCGTGTGCTTCCAGGGACCTTTGTAGATAACGGCATGCCCCTGGTCGAGACATACGCCGGCTTTGCCCTTATAGGCACTGATAGTAAACAGGCGGTATTCGATGCCGTCCTGAATGCAGACGGGCACTTCAGAGGCCAGTGTGTAGGTGATGCCATGGAAGCCAACCTCACAGAGCTTCTCGGCAACAAGGGGCTCGGTTATCGCCGTCCGGCACTCCAGCCCCTCGACGACAAAGGGGCGAACTGAATCGGCTTGCTCATCCGCCAGAATGGCGGGAAACACCAGGCGCCCCTGTCGCTCCAGACGTTCATAGATCGACTGCGCGTAGTGGCTGAAATCGGGCTCGGCATTGAACCCTTCCCAGTAGATGGTTGAGAACGTGGCAGACGTGTCGTCGGTTCCGTTTGGCCTGCCCTGAGCGCTATTTACGCCTGGGCTGAAGGCACTACCCTGAGCTTGGCCATACTGCGTTGTGAACTCGTGACGACGAGGCTCAGGGCAGATGAAGAGGGTGTCTTTGCCGTCCGCCAGGACGCTCTTCAGGGACTCCGTGTGAGCTCGCCAGGCAATGTGACCCGGTGCCTGGAAACCCTCTGTTTGATTGGCCAGTCTGAGGGCCGCTTGGAGCAGGGAAAGTGAAGACATTGGTTATCTCCTTAGCACTTCAGGCAGCAGCGTTTGAATACACCTTCTTCGGGGGGCGTGACCGAGTCCATGAAGAGCTTGTCCAGGCGAGAATCCGAGTGCTGCCAGTCGAAGTGAAACTCGTGCTCCTCCAGCTTCAGCTCCTTGACCGAGGCGTTGTCGAGCAGCGGTGAGCCTTTGTACAGGTGCAGTCGGGTCTCGAACTGGATCGGGTCGACGATGTTCTCCAACTCGTTCCGGGCGATGAAATCATGGAGTTCGGCCATGTCCTCGAGGCTTACCCAAGGGTTGAACGTGATGAACGTCGGGTTGACCTTGACCCCGGCCTCTTTCAAGAACGCCAAAGCCTCCTCGATCATCGGCACATCCATCTCCTTGAAGACCTGATCGAGGACCTCCTGCTTGGGGAACTCCAGTGCGGTGGTGATGAAGGCCAGGCCTAGCTGGCCCATTTCCTCGATGGCTTCCTTGTTTTCCAGGATGTGGTCCACCCGAGTGGTGAAGTCGTACGTCAGCTCGGGAAACAGCGAATGCAGCTCGCGGATGATCTTCAGGCCGTGCTTCTTGGCATTGAAGAAGTCAGCATCGGTGAAGGTCAGGTGAGTCATTCCTTGCGCGACTAGGTTCGCTACGTCCCGTTCAACAAGATCATCGGAGACCAGCAGGACCTTGCCGTCATAGGCTGCGTACACCGAGCAGTAAGAGCACTTGTGGTGGCAGCCGCGGGAGCCCTCGACCCCACCCACGATGGCTTTTCTACCCAGCAGCTTTTCCAGCTGGGGCTGCGGGTATTTGTGAAGGGGAGGTGCCAGGTCTCGCCTCGGCAAACGAAATCCATCACGGATCAACTGGGGGACGACGATCTCACTGGAAAGGCCTCGGGTCCGATCGATGACTCCGCGCAAGTCTTGCTCTTGCTCCCCATTCAGGTGCTTTGCCAGGCTGACGATGGGTTTTTCCCACTCACCCGCGATCGCGTAATCACCGTACTTGGCAGCCAGGCTCTTTGCGTTGATGGTTGCGTACTGCCCAAAGAAGCAGATCTTCTGCTCCGGATTGGCTTCTTTCAGGGTCTTCGCCAACTGGGTGCCGGCGGTCAGCGAATCGAAAAGCGGCACGCAGATGAAGACGAGATCGGCATCGCCGAACCGCTCAACGGAGAGGCCCTCTACATAGATATCGATCAACTGCGCATCAATATCTGCATCAAGTAGAGCCGTGGTTGCAGATATCGCATTAAGCGGCTGATATCCCCCTTCAAATGTACTGGCGACCAAGTATTTCATTCTCTTTCTCCTTGAGTTCAGGCGCGACGATTCGGTGGCGAGAGCCACTGTGGGTGTTGCAAGAATTCGAAGTTGGATTCGAAGTTAAGGCGATACCAGCAACAGGGTGGCGAGGCCCGCCAATGCTTGCAGAGCTGAACCCGCTGTAATCAGGCGCATGTATCTTCCCGTGGGGTATTCAGGAAAAGCGTCTGACTTGACCAACCAGTAGTAACTGTCGTTGGGGAGAATGGCGATGAAAGACCCGAGGCAAACTGCAAAGGTAATGCTCATCAAGTCCACTCCACTGGATGCCAAGAGGGGAGTAAGAACAGGTGGAATTGCAGCAAAAGTTGCAAGCGAGGAGCCATTCAATGTTTTGAAAATGGCAGCCAACACGAACACTCCAACGAGAATATGCGTGGAGCTGCCTGAAGTGGCGAGCGTGTGTTCAAGCAGTTCCTTTGGAAGCACCTTGCCCAGTGCCAGGCCCAGTGCAGAGGCACAGCCGATGGTGAATAGCAGCGAGCTGGTCCTGCGCATGGCCTTGGACAGAAGATCCTGGACCTCGCCAGGCTTGCTGTTCAACGCAATCAGCAATGAGGTGGCGATCAGTGCGCCGGCCGGCGTCGTAAAGAACTCGATAGCCGGATGCTGGTTCTTCGGCATCACATATCCGCTGATCAGAAGTACGAAGAATACCGCCAGAGGCATGATCACTTTGGCAACCGAGTCTTGAGGCGTAGCAGCGCCGGTTGCACGATTGGCCGCTGGGAAGTCCGTCCGAGTCGTCCAATAGGTCCAGACCGACCCGGTTATCCAGGTGACAACGGTGAGCAGCAGCCCCAGATAGAGGAATCTCGGGTCATGAGTGTTCGCCCCTAATCCGATGCCGATGATCAGCGGGCCGGCAGGCATCAGCAGCTTGAATCCCGAATAGCACCCGATCGCGATGTACTTCTTGTGGTTTCCGGCTATCGGAGCCAGAGAGGCATAGGCCGTGTCGGGACACACCATCCCGGCGCCCAGCAAGGGTGAAAGCGATACGCCAAATTTGCCAAACGAGGCGCTGCCTCGCGCTGCTATCCAGCCTGCAATAAAGAACGCACTCAGAATGACAATGGCGAAATAGCCAAGGTTATTGCCGAAGCCTTTGCTGAGCGTTTCAAAGACGCTGCTACTGCTTGCGCCTCCAAGCAGGGGGAGCAAAATCGCACCTAGCAGCATGGCGACCGGCAGAGGAATGGAAGCGCTATTCCATAGGCTTCGTAGCCAGGGCCCCGTTTTAATCCTGAGCACTTGCGTCAACATCCCTGCACCCCCTAGCGTTACCGGAGCCTGTAACTGAGCGGCCTCATGGCCTTTCCGGGAACCTACAGTGGCAAAATACGTTGCGGCCCGCAACTAAAATTAAGAAACAATTTTGTGACATGCTTATATCCAAAATGATTGTCGCTATGCCTGCTAAGGTGCTATCTGCCTGAGTTCCCGAAATTTCGAGTCGTCCGCTATGCCAAAAATTGACCAGATCGACCAGGATGCAGAGGCGCTTTATGAGGCACTCAGTCACCTGGTTCGGGTCTACCAGTTCCGTGACCGGGACCGCAGTTGCTGCGAAGGCCTCTCCGTCACCCAATGCTATGCGCTTGAGCATGTGATCAAGGCCGGGCCCGTTCGTGTGCAGTCTCTGGCCAGTGAGCTTTTCCTCGACAAGAGCAACGCGAGCCGGCTGGTCGACTCGCTGGGCAAGCAGGGGTTGGTGCGTCGTATCCAGGACGTGACCGATGGCCGGGCGGTGGCAATCAGCGCCACGCCAGAAGGCTTGGCCGTGTATGAAAGGATTCGATCGGATCTGGTGGGAGAGGCCCGTCATCTTTCGAGCGACCTCTCGACAGAGGCGCGCAACGGTGCCATCGAACTGCTGCGTCGCTTCGCCAATGCCACCGAGCAGCGTTGCGGCCTGAAGGCGCCCGAAAATGACGAGTATCAGTCCCTCAAATGCTGCTGAGATGATGAGTGGGGGCTGCAGGCAAAGCGGGTGTATCAGGAGCGTCTGTACAAAAACCGCATAGCAGCCAGATATGAGTTCATTGAGTCCTTGCCGGGTTGTCCGGACGCAGGTCGAACCCTGGGTGATGCACCGCAAACCCTCATGCTCTGACAAGCGCTATCCTTGAGCCTTCCTTCCGCTGCCAGAGCCCGCCCATGCTCGATGTACAAGCCGTCTGCAAAAGCTACGCCACGCCCCAGGGCCCGTTGACGGTGTTGCAGGGGGTCGACCTGCACCTGGAGCAGGGCGGCAGCCTGGCGCTGATGGGCGAGTCGGGCAGTGGCAAGAGCACCTTGCTGCATTTGATCGCCGGCCTGGACAAGGTCGATCGCGGCAGCATCCGCATTGGCGATCAGCAACTGGAGCGGATGAATGAAAACCAGCTGGCCAACTGGCGGCGGACCGAAGTCGGGCTGGTGTTCCAGCAGTTCAACCTGATCGGCAGCCTGCGGGTGGAGGACAACCTGGGGTTCCAGGCGCGGCTGGCCGGGCGTTTCGATGAGCGTTGGCAGGCGCAGTTGGTGGAGCGTTTGGGCCTGGGGGATCTGCTGCGGCGCTACCCGGAGCAACTGTCCGGCGGCCAGCAACAGCGGGTGGCCCTGGGCCGCGCCCTGGCCGGCAAACCACGGCTGCTGCTGGCCGACGAACCCACCGGCAGCCTCGACGAAGCCACCAGCGACGACGTGCTGCAGCTGTTGCTGGAGCTATTGGCCGATACCCCCACCAGCCTGTTGATGGTCACCCACAGCCAGCGCGTGGCCAGTCGCCTGGGGCGGATCGCGCTGTTGCATGGCGGGCGTCTGGCCGGCGCGGGCGAGCACTGAGGTGCGGGTTTTCTGGCACAGCCTGCGGGCGCTGCTCAGCCATTGGCGGCGGCACCCGGTGCAGTTTTTCAGTGTGCTGACCGGGCTGTGGCTGGCCACCAGCCTGTTGACCGGGGTGCAGGCGCTCAACAGTCAGGCGCGGGACAGTTACGCCAAGGCCAGCCAGTTGATCGGCGGCGCGCCCCAGTCCAGCCTGGCCACGGCCAATGGCGCGCCGTTTTCCCAGGACGTGTTCGTCGGCCTGCGCCGGGCCGGCTGGCCGGTGTCGCCGGTGGTGCAAGGCCGGTTGACGCTCAAGGGCCATGAACAGCAGCGCCTGCAATTGCTGGGGATCGAGCCGCTGTCGCTGCCGGCCGGTTCGGCGGTCGCCGGCCAGGTGCTGGATTCCGCGCAAATGGTCGAATTCGTCAGCCCGCCGGGCAGCACCTGGATCGCCCCGCAGACCCTGCAAGCCCTCGGCTATCGCGAAGGCGATCGGCCGACCACCGCGAGCGGCCAGCCACTGCCGCCGCTGCACAGCCAGGCGGACATGGCCCCGGGGCTGCTGCTGGTGGACATCGGTTTTGCCCAGCCGCTGCTGGGCTTGCCGCAGCAGCTCTCGCGGCTGCTGTTGCCGGCGGATTTCGCCGCCAGCGCGCCGGCCTTGCCCGATGCATTCAAGGGCCTGCTGGTGCTCAAGCGCGGCAGTGAGGAAAACGATCTGGCGCGCCTGACCGAGAGCTTTCACCTGAACCTCGATGCCCTGGGTTTCCTGTCGTTCCTGGTCGGCCTGTTTATCGTGCACGCGGCCATCGGCCTGGCCCTGGAGCAGCGGCGCGGCCTGCTGCGCACCCTGCGCGCCTGCGGAGTCAGCGCGCGGATGCTGATGGTCTGCCTCTGTGTCGAACTGGGTGGCCTGGCCTTGCTCGGCGGCCTGGCCGGGGTGCTCAGCGGCTACCTGCTGGCCAGCGTGCTGTTGCCGGATGTCGCCGCCAGCCTGCGCGGCCTGTATGGCGCCGAAGTGGCGGGGCAGTTGAGCCTGAGCCCCTGGTGGTGGTTGGGCGGGATCGGCCTGAGCTTGCTCGGCGCCTTGCTGGCGGGGGCCAACAGTTTGCTGCGGGCGGCGCGTTTGCCGTTGCTGGCGCTGGCCGATCCCCAGGCCTGGCACCAGGCGTATGCGCGCTGGCTGCGGCGTCAGGCCTGGGTGGCGACGGCCCTGGCGGCGCTGGCGGGCGCGGCCTGGATCTGGGGCGACAGCCTGGGCAGCGGTTTTGTCCTGATGGCGGGCTTGCTGCTGGGGGCGGCCCTGGGGCTGCCGGTGTTGCTCAACGGGTTGCTCAGCGCGCTGCTCGGGCGCAGCCGTTCGGTGCTCGGGCAGTGGTTTCTCGCCGATTGCCGGCAGCAGTTGCCGGCCCTGAGCCTGGCGTTGATGGCGCTGCTGCTGGCCCTGGCTGCCAATATCGGCGCCGGCAGCATGACCGCCGGTTTTCGCCAGACCTTCGCCGACTGGCTCGAGCAACGCCTGAGCGCCGAGCTGTACATCAATCCGCAGACCCCGGCGCAGGCGCGGGAGCTGCAAGGCTGGTTGCCGGAACAACCTGCCATTGCCGCGGTGCTGCCCGTCCGGCAGGTGGCGCTGCAACTGCAAGGCTGGCCGGCGGACCTGTACGGGGTGATCGACCATGCCAGCTACCGCCAGCACTGGCCCTTGCTCGAAGCCCTGGGCGAGCAGCCCTGGACCCAACTGGCCAGCGCCGACACGCTGATGCTCAGCGAACAGACCGCGCGCCGGCTCAAGGTGCGGCTGGGCGATTGGCTGGAGATTCCCGTGCCGGTGGGGCAGTGGGCGCCGCAAGTGGTGGCGATCTACGCCGACTACGGCAACCCCAGGGGCCATCTGCTGGTGAATGCCGAGCACCTGCTGGCGCACTGGCCGCAACTGACGCCCAACCGCTTTAATCTGCGCATCGAGCCGTCCGCCGTGGCGCCGCTGGTAAGCGCCTTGCAGCAGCGTTTTGGCCTCGACGACAGCCGCATCGTCGAGCAGGCGCAGCTCAAGGGCTGGTCGAGCCAGATATTCGAACGCACCTTCGCCGCCACCGCCGCGCTCAACAGCCTGACCCTGGGGGTGGCCGGCGTGGCGCTGTTTATCAGCCTGCTGACCCAGAGCCAGAGCCGCCTCGGCCAGCTCGCGCCGCTGTGGGCGCTGGGGGTGAGCCGGCGCCAGCTGATGCTGCTCAACCTCGGGCAGACCTGGCTGCTGGCACTGCTGACCTTGCTCTTGGCGCTGCCGCTGGGCATCGCCCTGGCCTGGTGCCTGGACACGGTGATCAACGTCCAGGCCTTCGGTTGGCGCCTGCCGTTGCGGGTGTTCCCGTTGCAACTGGTGCAGCTGCTGGCCCTGGCGGTATTGGCTACCTTGCTTGCATCGGCCTGGCCGTTGCTGCGGTTGTATCGCAGCCAGCCGGCGGATCTGCTCAGGACTTTCGCCCATGAAGATTGAACGGCTGCTTGGCCTGTTGCTGGTGTCAGCCCTGTGCGGCTGCGATAAGGGCGACGAGCCGGCGCAAGGTTTCGCCGGCCTGGGCGAGGACGCCGCGGCGTTCACCCAGGTGGTGCCGGGGCGGGTGTTCAGCTTCCCGGCGGACCATGGCGTGCATGACGGTTTTCGCATCGAGTGGTGGTACCTCACCGCCGACCTCAAGGCCAGCGACGGCCAGCGCTTCGGCGTGCAGTGGACGTTGTTTCGCAGCGCCTTGCGCGCCGAGCCCGACCAGCCCGGCTGGCAGGCACCCAATGTCTGGCTCGGTCACGCCGCCGCCACCTCGGCCAACAGCCATCACGCCGCCGAACGTTATGCCCGCGGCGGAGTGGGGCAGGCCGGGGTGACGGTGCAGCCGTTCAAGGCCTGGATCGACGACTGGAGTTTTACCAGCCAGTCCGCCGGAGCCGATCCGCTGGCCGATATGCAATTGCAGGCCAGCGGCCCGGGTTTCGCCTACCGCTTGCAGCTGCGCAGCGACCGGCCCCTGGTGCTCCAGGGCGAGGGCGGCTACAGCCGCAAGTCCGAGCAGGGCCAGGCGTCCTATTACTACAGCCAGCCGTTTTTCCAGGCGAGCGGCAGCCTGCAGATCGACGGCCAGACCTATCAGGTCAGCGGCCCGGCCTGGCTCGACCGCGAATGGAGCAGCCAGCCCCTGGGGGCCGGGCAGAGCGGCTGGGACTGGTTCTCCCTGCACCTGGACAGCGGCGAGCGGCTGATGCTGTTTCGCGTGCGGGAAAACCACAAGCCGCCCTACATCACCGGCACCTGGATCGAGCCCAACGGCCACACCCAGACCCTGCACAAGGACGATATCCAGCTCACCCCACTGACGGACTCCAAGGTGGCCGGGCGCACGCTGCCCACCCGCTGGCATCTGCGCATTCCCGGCCACGGCCTGGATATCAATGCCGAGGCACTCAACCCCAAGGCCTGGATGAACCTGCGCATTCCTTATTGGGAAGGCCCGGTGCAGTTGAGCGGCAGCCATTCCGGCAGCGGTTACCTGGAGATGACCGGTTATTAACGAGGTATTCGTGAGTACCAGTCATTAGTTATTTACCCAATATTCATTTATCTCTCGCGTCAAACTGTGAGTGGTTTTTTGTTGAACTAATAAAGTGTCGATTCATGATTTCGACTCAATATTCTTTTCCCCTGCGCAGCATTTATCTTTTTTCTCAAAGACGGAGAATTCGCTCAACTTAAATATCACTGAGGTTCTCCGTCATGTTCAGCCTGAAAAAATCCGCAGCCCTGTTCCTTACCTTGCTGGCCTTGTCTTCCGTGGTCGGCGTGCAGGCCGAGGAGTCCGGCGCCTTTGTCGAAAGAAACCGCGCACTGAGCGCGGGCTCGACGCAAAACTGAAGTTTCAAGTTCAAGCGGCCGCTGCTGGAAAGTAGGCGGCCGACTCTTTTGTGTGGCTGAAAACTGGGTTGCAAAGTTGTTCGCCAACCCCGGAGAAAGTTATGAAACCAGGATTATCTGCGATGAAATCCAAACCCATGAAGTTTGCCGCGTTGTCGGCCGTCAGCCTGGCGCTGCTGTCGGCGTTGTCCGGCTGCGGTCCGGATCAGGTACTGGCCCCGCCTGCGCCGCCGACGGTTTCGGTGAGCCAGCCGGTGAGCCGGCAGATCATCGATTGGGACAGTTTCACCGGACGTTTCGAGGCGACCGATTCGGTGGAAGTGCGTTCGCGGGTCAGCGGCTACCTGGAAAAGGTCGCCTTCACCGACGGCGCCATCGTCAAGAAGGGCGACCTGCTGTTCGTCATCGATTCGCGCTCCTTCCAGGCCGCGGTGGTCCAGGCCCAGGGCAAGCTGGCCCAGGTACGTTCGCAGCTGGCCCTGGCCGAGCAGGAGTATGCCCGGGCCAAGGTGCTGATCGAATCGAAGACCATTGCCCGCAGCCTGTATGACCAACGCTTGCAGGCGCGGCAGGCGGCCCAGGCCGAAGTCCTGAGCGCCGAAGGCGCCTTGAGCAATGCCCGGCTTGACCTGGAGTTCACGCGCATCACCGCGCCCATGAGTGGGCGGATCAGCCGCAAGCTGATCAGCGAAGGCAACCTGGTCAACGGCGGCAACAACAATGCGACCCTGCTGACCACCATCGTGTCCCTGGACCCCATCGACATCTACTTCGATATCGATGAGCAGAGCTACCTCAAGTACCGCCGCCAGGAGCAGGGCGCCGCGGGCCAGAACCCGGTGCGCATCGCCCTGCCGGGGCAGAGCGAGCCGACCCTGAGCGGGCGCATGGACTTCATCGACAACCGCCTCGACCCGTCCACCGGCACCCTGCGCCAGCGCGCCCGGGTGGCCAACCCGGATTTGCGCCTGAGCCCGGGTCAGTTCGGGCGTGTGCAGTTCTCCGGGCGCCCGAGTTATCAGGCGCTGTTGCTGCCGGACACGGCGATCAGCGTCGATGCCACGCGCAAGGTGGTCTATGTGCTCAATGCGCAGAACCAGGTGGAACTGCGTCCGGTGCAACTGGGCAAGCTGCATGACGGCCTGCGCGAAGTCGCCAGCGGCCTGCTGCCCGAGGACCGGGTAATCGTCGACGGCATCCAGCGGGTGCGCGTCGGCGAGACCGCGACCGCCAGCGAGCAGGCCCTGGCGCTGGCGCCGAAGGCCTCGGCCAGCGAAGGAGCGCCGCTATGAACCTGGGGAAAATCTCCGTCGAACAGCCGGTGCTGGCGATCGTGCTGTCCATCGTGCTGATGATCGTCGGCGGCCTGGCCTACCTGATCCTGCCAACGTCCGAGTACCCGGACATCGCGCCGCCCACCGTGGTGGTGCAGGCGACCTACCCGGGCGCGTCGGCGCAGACCGTGGCCGAGACCCTGGCGATCCCCCTCGAACAGGAGGTCAACGGCGTCGAGGACATGCTCTACATGTACAGCCAGGCGACCTCCGATGGCAGCCTCAACCTGACCGTGACGTTCAAGAGCGGCACCGATGTCGACAAGGCCCAGGTGCTGGTGCAGAACCGCGTGGCCCTGGCCACGCCACGCCTGCCGGAGCCGGTACAGCGCAGCGGCGTGTCGGTGCGCAAGTCGTCGCCGACCCAGCTGTCGACCATCTTCATTTCCTCGCCCAAGGGCACCTACGACCAGCTCTACGTTTCCAACTTCGCTATCCGGACCGTCGCCGATACCCTCAAGCGCATCGACGGTGTGGGTGACATCAATCCGCTGGGCGCCCGTGAATACTCCATGCGCATCTGGCTCGACCCGGAGCGCGTGGCGTCCTTCAATCTGACGCCGGCGGACATCATTGCCGCGGTGCGCGCGCAGAACACCCAGGTGGCGGGCGGGGTGATCGCGCAACCGCCGGTGGCGTCCCAGGCCTTCCAGCCCAACCTGATTTTCGAAGGCCGCCTGAAAGAGCCAGCGGACTTCGACAACATCGTCATCAAGTCCGGCAGCGCCGGGCGCCTGGTGCGCCTGAAGGATGTGGCGCGCACCGAAATCGCCGGCCTGGCCTACGTCAACAACACCTATTACCTGCGCCATCCGGCCATCGGCTTACAGGTGCTGCAACGTCCCGGCGCCAATGCCCTGGCCACCATGAAGGTGGTCGAGCAGACCATGCAGGACCTGAGCAAGGAATTCCCCGAAGGCATCGAATACAGCATTGGCTACAACCCCACCGCGTTCATCGCCGACAGCATCGGCGAACTGGGCAAGACCATCTACGAGGCGGTGATCCTGGTAGTGCTGGTGATCCTGGTATTCCTGCAAGGCTGGCGTCCGTCGATCATCCCGATCCTGGCGATTCCGGTGTCGCTGGTGGGGACCTTCGCGGTCATGGCCATGCTCGGTTACTCGATCAACAACCTGACCCTGTTCGGCCTGGTGCTGGCGGTGGGCATCGTGGTCGACAACGCCATCGTCGTGGTGGAAAACGTCGAGCGCCATCTGGCCGAAGGCAAGAGCCCGTTGCAGGCCACGCTGATCACCATGCAGGAAATGGGTGGCGCGCTGGTGGCGATCACCCTGGTGCTCTGCGCGGTGTTCATTCCCACGGCGTTCATTCCGGGGATCTCCGGTGAGTTCTTCCGTCAGTTCGGCATCACCATCGCGGTGGCCACGGCGATCTCGCTGTTCAACTCGGTGACCCTGTCGCCGGCGCTGGCGGCAATGATTCTGCGACGCCACGACCCCAAGGCGCATCAGGCGCCACGGCGCGGTGTGGCCGGCCGGCTCACGCGCGCAGCGGAAGGTTTCAACCGCGGCTTCCTCAAGCTTTCGGTGGGGTATGCCGGCAGCGTGCGGGGGCTGGTGGCGCGGACTCCATTGATGCTGGCGATCTACGCGGTATTGATCGCGGCCACGGCTTACCTGCTGGTGTCCACGCCCAAGGGCTTCATTCCGGCCCAGGACCGCGGTTACCTGGTGGTGATCGTGCAACTGCCGGAAGGCGCTGCGCTGGAACGCACCAACGAGATTTCCCGGCAGATCGAAGCCATCGCCCTGCAGGTGCCGGGTGTCGATCGGGTGCCGACGTTCTCCGGATTCTCCATGGTCACCGGTACCAGCTCTTCCAACTCGTCCGGCCTGGCGCCGGTGTTCGAGCCCTGGTCCAAGCGCAAGCTGCGCGGCCTGACCTCGGACAAGATCGCCGCCGACCTGCGTGAGCGCCTGAAAGTGGTCAGCGGCGCGTCGGTGATTGTCGCCACGCCGCCTCCAGTCCAGGGCCTGGGCAGCACCGGCGGCTTCTCCATGCGCCTGCAGGACCGTGCCGGCCTGGGCAGCCAGGCCCTGGCCAAGGCCACCGAGCAACTGATCGCCGCGGCCAATGCGACCCAGGGCATGACCGGTGTCTACTCGCCGTTCTCGGCCCGTACGCCGCAGGTGTTCGTCGAGCTGGACCGTGAGCGCGCCGAGATGCTCGGGGTGCCCAGCAGCCAGATCAACCAGGCCATCGAGACCTATTTCGGCTCGACCTACATCAACGACTTCAACCTGGTGGGCCGCACCTATCGGGTGACGGCCCAGGCAGACTTGCCGTACCGGGTCACGCCAGAGGACCTGGCGCGGGTCAAGGTGCGCAACGAGGCCGGTGACATGGTGCCGATCGCCAGCGTCACGCGGTTGCACGAGTCGCTGGGGGTCGAGCGTTTCCCACGCTACAACCTGTTCCCGACCGCGGAAATCAACGGCGACACCTTGCCCGGGCTGGGCTCCGACTTCGCCCTGCAAACCATGGAGCGCCTGGCCGAGCAAACCCTGCCACCGGGCATCACCTACCAGTGGACCGACCTGAGCTATCAGCAGACCACCGCCGGCAACATGGGCCTGCTGGTATTCCCGCTCTGTGTGATCTTCGTCTACCTGGTGCTGGCCGCGCAGTACGGCAGCTGGAGCCTGCCGCTGGCGATCCTGCTGATCGTGCCCATGTGTCTGCTGGCCGCCGCCGGTGGCGTGCGCCTGATGGGCCTGGACATCAACATACTGACCCAGATCGGTTTCATCGTGCTGGTGGGACTGGCGGCGAAAAACGCCATCCTGATCGTCGAGGTGGCGCGGCAGCAGGAGCAGGACGGGCAGGGCATCGTCGATGCCGTGGTGGAGGCGTGTCGCCTGCGCCTGCGACCGATCCTGATGACCTCCCTGGCCTTCATCCTCGGTGTGCTGCCGCTGGTGCTGTCCGAGGGCGCCGGTTCGGAAATGCGCCAGGCGGTCGGTTCGGCGGTGTTCTTCGGCATGATCGGCGTGACCCTGTTCGGCCTGCTATTCACCCCGATCTTCTATGTCCTGATCCGCCGTCTCGCCGGGGGCGAGCGGCGGTTGCAGGCCCCATCCAGCGTCTCTGCTTCGGGAGTGGTCCATGAATAACCTGCTGCGTTTTCCCGCCCTGGCCTTTACCGCGGCGCTGCTTGCGGCCTGCGCCGCGCCGACCTTGCCACCGGCTGTCGAGGCGCCCGCCGGGCGTTTCGTCAATGCGCCGCAAATACCGGCGGCGGGCATTGCCGAGCAATGGTGGACGCTGTACCACGACCCCTTGCTCGACCGCCTGGTGGCGCGGGCGCTGGAGGAAAACCTCGACCTGCAGATCGCCCTGGCGCGGATCGATGCCAGTCGTGCCTTGCGCGGCGTCGCGGCCGCCGGCGCGAGCCCCGAGCTGAACCTGGGGGCCAGCGCCGCCCGGCAACGGATCTCGGCGGACCAGGCCGGGTTCAGCGACCCCTTGATTACCGAGCCGCTGAGCCTGGGTCTCGATGCCTCCTGGGAGATCGACCTGTTCGGGCGGATTCGCGAAGGCGTGCGGGCCGCCGATGCCGAGCTGCAGGCCAGCGCGGAAGAGGCGCGTGGGGTCAAGGTGGCGCTGGTCACTGAGGTGGTGCAGGCCTATGCCCAGGCGCGGGGGCTGGAAGAGCGCCTGAGCATTGTGCGGCAGAACGCCGAGAGCCAGAGCCGCACCCTGCAACTGACCGAGCAGCTGTATGCGGCGGGCAGCAGCCCGCAGGCCGATCTGCTGCGGGCGCGTTCCCAGTCGGAATCCACTGCGGCCCAGGTGCCGGCCCTGCAACTGGAGTGGCAGCGCTCGTTGCACCGCCTGGCAGTGTTGCTGGCGCAGCCGAGCGAGGCGCTGTACCAACAGTTCGCCGCCAGCCCGGCGCAACTGAGCGAGGTGGATCTGGTGGCTGCCGGCACCCCGGCCGACCTGCTGCGTCGGCGTCCCGACATCCGTGCCGCCGAGGCCCGGCTGATCGCTGCCTACGCGCGGGTCGGGGTGGCCAAGGCCGACCTGCTGCCGCGCCTGAGCCTGTCGGCGGCCCTGGGCTCGCTGGTCGATGGTGTCAGTGCCGCGAACCTGGCCAGCTCGACTTTCTGGCTGGCCGGTATCAATGCCAGCGTGCCGCTGCTGGACGGCGGACGCCGGCGCGCGGTGGTGGAACTGCGCGATGCCGAGGGGCGCCAGGCCTTGCTCGGCTATCGCCGTACCGTGCTCGGCGCGGTGGCGGAAGTCGAGTCGGCCCTCGCCGCGGCCCGGCGCAATGCCGAGAGCCAGCAGCATCTGGCCAGTGCCGCGGCGCAGGCCAGTTCGGCGGCGCAGCAGATCCAGCGCTCCTGGGCCGCCGGCGAGGCGCCGTTTCTCGATGTGTTGCAGGCCCAGCGGGTCGAACTCACGGCACAGAACGCGCTGTCGCGGATCAAGACCGCGCAGTTGCAGAACCAGGCTGTGCTGGTGCGGGCGCTCGGTGGTTGAACAGGGAGCAACGAATCTGTGGTTCGCGGCGGCATGGGCATTTACAGCGTCTATGCTCAAGCGGCACCGCGCACCTGAAAGGCGCGGGTCTTGTCTTCAATTACAAGGATGAATGTCTATGAAGCCGCTTCACTCTCTGGCCAAAGCCGTTGCCTTGGCCACTCTGTTGTCCGCTGCCAGCCTGCATGCCCATGCCGCCGACATTCCGTTGGCCGGTACCGTGGAGGCCGATGAATTGGTGACCAAGGTGCTCTCCGTGGATGCCGCCAAGCATCGCGTGGTGCTGGAAGGCGCCCAGGGCCAGCCGGTGCATGTGCAACTCAGCGATCAGGCCAAGGACCTGGGCAATTTGAAGGTGGGCGATCAGGTCAATGTGCGGGTCACCCACGCGGTAGTGGCGGTGCTGGACACCGATGTGGAAAAAGGCCTGCCGAATTCCGCTGAGCGTGCCGGGGTGGTTCGCGCCACCAAGGACAACCCCAACCCGGGCGGTGAAGCCTATCGCCAGGTGCAGGTGCAACTGAAGATCACCGACATCGACCTGAAGAACAACCAGCTGACCTTCCAGGGGCCGGCGGGCAACAAGAAGGTCCTGGACGTGGAGAAACCGGAAGTCCAGGCCCGCCTGAAAGACCTCAAGGTCGGCCAGAGTGTGGTGGTGACCTACACCGATGTGTTGCAAGTCACGACACAGCACGAAGGTTGACTGAGACCGGGCGCTGGTCGCTGTGGCGGCCGGCGCGCCGGATCTCGGGAGGTCCGTGCGGGGAGTTGAACGAAGGTGAGCGGAATGACAAATTTTCCGTCAGCTTTGTGTTCAGAATTCTTCAGAATATGTGCACGGACTTTCTTTTCCTGTTCGATTAAAATAGTTCTCGTTCGCCCGGTGCAAGGGCTCTTTACCGGTGCATGGATTGCCAGGCCAGAGCACTGGGCGAACACCCTCTTCGGGGTTCCCGCCCCACGATTTCCGTAACGCCGCTCATGCAGCCCGCACAGGTTCGACGCCTGTTGCCAGCGGTTGCCAGGAGCGCTCGGCTCCCCCTCCAGCAAGACGCCTTAGCGACACAGCCGCCTGCTGCATTGCCTGTGGCCTTGGCCAGCTTCAGCCTCGGGGCACGGTGGTGCACAGCTGCAGGCCCAGCGCGCGCATGACCTTGACCACGGTATCGAAGCGCGGCTTGGCCCCCGGGGCAAAAGCCTTGTAGAGGCTGGCCCGGCCCTGGCCGGTGGTCTTGGCAATCTGCGTCATGCCCCGGGCCCTGGCGACGTGGCCCAGGGCGCGGATCAGTTCGTCGGTATCGCCATCGGCCAGGACCTGGGACAGGTATTCGCTGATCGCCTGGTCGCTGTCGAGCAGGGCGGCGATGTCGAAGGGAACCAGTGTGTCGGACATATCAGAACTCCTTGGCCAGGGAACGGGCCTGGCAGATATCGGCGGGCTGGCTGGACTTGTCGCCACCCAGCAGCAGGACGACGAGGGTATTGCCGCGAACCGTGAAATAGAGGCGGTAGCCGGCGCCTGTATTCACGTGCATTTCCGAGAGACCGCCGCCGAGGTTTTTCACATCGCCCAGGTTGCCCGCCGACGCCCGCTCGATACGCCGAGCGATGGCTATCCTGGCGCGCAGGTCCCGTAGTGTGGTGTGCCATTGGGCAAAGACGGTCGTCTGCAGGATCTCGTAATCCATGAGGACTGTATCCATATAGAGACAAAATAAAAAGGGGTAACGACCCCCAGGCGACTGACGGTGCACCTGAAGGCGTCATGGGAAGGTAAGCAGGAGGGGAGTGGGCGAGGCGGGCTGTTTCGTATCGGCATGTTGTCGATCAGGGCTGGCGAAACACCCTGTAGCCATTGCCCTGCTGTGGCTGCTGGAAAGGGCCAGCATCAGCCGTTCTGGCTGATGCTGTGGGACGCAAAATCAGAGAGTGGGCAGGCCCAGCGCCGCGGCGCATTCCTGGAGCGAGCGCTGTTGGGTGTCGGCGTACAGCTGCAGTTCATCGATGGTCGGGCGCCCCAGGGCCCGCTCGAAAGCCTGCCGGTTGGAGTGGCCGGCGTAGTGGCTTTGCGCATCGTCGCCCAGGTTGGACTGGAAGATCCCGGCGGCGCTGACCGGCAGGAAGTCCTCGTACACCAGCGGCTCGGCCCGCACATACCCGGCGCGGATCAGCGCCTCCAGGCTCGTCGGCCGATCCGCCTGCTGGCGCGCGGCCAGGCCCTGGTCGCTGACGAAGTAGCGGAAGTACGCCAGGCCCTGTTCACGCATGGCTTCATGGTTGTCGGGAAAGGCGCGGAAGTGCTCGGCCATCAGTGTGTTGTAACGCTGGGCGTTGGCTTCGTTGGGGAAGTCCCCGAGGGCGTCGCGTGCAGCGTTCAACAGTTGGTCGTACAGCGCCCGGCCTTTGGGGGTGAGGGCGGCGCCGCGCTGTTCGATCTCGCCGAAGCGCGCGCTGTGGCTGCCGCGGCTGTCGGGCTGGTCGGTGAAGGATACGGCTTCCTCCAGCGCCTTGAAGCTGGTCTGACGCAGCAGGATCGGGCATTCCCGGCGCGGCGGGCCTTCGATCACCGCCTTGGGCGTGATGCCGTGGGCGGGCATCAGTGCTTGCACCTGGTCGATGTCCAGGGTGCGTGGCGTCAGGTGGTTGATGTGCGGCCCCTTGAACGCCACCACGTCGGCGATCAGCCGGTGCTGGGCACTCAGTTGCTGGTACTGCCCGGCCGTGACCGTGGCGCTGTGGTGCCAGCGGAAGGTTTCCAGGGCCTGCTCGACGAATTCCTCGGCGGCGCGGTCATCGAGGCCGCCCTGGGTTTCGGCCTGATCGATCAGGGCCAGGGCGCGCGGGGTGAAAATGCTCCGGCGCGCCAGCACCGATTCGGCGAAGTCGCGCAGCTGCGGATTGTCGATCAGCTCCAGGCGCAGCAGCGAGGTGAAGACCCGGAACGGGCTGACCTGCAGGGCGCTTTCATGCACTGCGCGAAAGGCCGTGGAATGCACCGGCACCCCGGCCGGGGTGAGGTCGTAGTAACCCACCGGCTGCATGCCCATGACCGCGAACAGCCGGCCCAGGGTCGCCAGTTCCGTGGCGGTACCGACGCGAATGGCGCCGTGGCGTTCCAGGTCCAGGCGCTGGATTTCGCCGGTGCTGCGCAGCTGGCGGGCGATCCTCTCGTCGCTGCCCAGGACCCCGGCGTTGACCTGGGCCACCAGCTCCATCAGGGCGCCGTACAGCGGCACTTCCTCGCGGTACATGTCCGACATCGCCCGTGAAAAACGTTGGCGGATCAGGTCTGGGCTGACGAAGCTCTGCAGGCTCATAAACAAGGATTCCCGGCGTAGTGAGACAAAGAGGGTAGCGGTGTTGGCTGGGCCTGATTCTGGTCGGCGCGGGGTGTACTGACAAACGAAGTTTCTTCCGGACTTCATTCTGCAAATGAATGCAGGCGGGCAGGGCGGCTGCACGGTTTCCAGTGGGCGGGCATGGGCCCTCGCGGCCAGGCGAGCCGTAGCGGTTTCCGGGGGGCTGAGCGGTGATGGCTATTTGCCGTTGCGCTGATAGACTTCTGAACACGACCGCATCCCATGGCTTGCGTACCGTTCAACGGAGGCGACTTGGCCTTGACGCCGCACAATGGAGGAAAGGGACTTTCACTGGCCAGGAGGCTATACAAGACGCGAATTCTGGGGCTGGCCCTCGGTTTCCTTTGCGTGTCCGCGGGCATGTACCCGCTGCGCCCGCCGCCCTGGGTCTGGGCGTTCATGCTGTTCAATGCCTTCATCTGGCCGCACCTGGCATACCAGTGGGCGCGCCGCTCGGCAGTGCCGTTTCGCGGCGAGCATCGCAACCTGTTGATGGATGCCTTCCTCGGCGGGTTCTGGGTGGCGGCCATGCACTTCAACCCGCTGCCGACCACCACCACCCTGTCGCTGATGGCGATGAACAATATCGCCCTGGGCGGCGTGCCGTTTTTCCTTGCCGGTTGCCTGGCGCAAGCGCTGGGGATCGCTGTCGGGCTGCTGCTGTTCGGCGTCGGGTTCGTGGCCCAGAGCAGTGCGCTGCAACTCTATGCCTGCCTGCCGATGCTGACCCTGTATCCGCTGGCCCTGGGGTTTATCTGCTACCAGCAGGCCAATGTCCTGTCCCGGCACAAACGCGAATTGCTGGCCCTGAGCCGCACCGACAGCCTGTCGGGCCTGCTCAATCACGGGGCCTGGAAGGACCAGCTGGAAATCGAGTTCCAGCGTTGCCGGCGCCAGGCCTCGACCCTGAACCAGGGCGGCGCCATCGCGCTGATCGACATCGACCATTTCAAGGCCATCAACGACACCTACGGCCATGTCGCTGGCGACATCGTGTTGCGCCAGCTGAGCAAGCTGCTCAAGCAGAACCTGCGGATCAGCGACCAGGCCGGGCGCTACGGTGGCGACGAGTTCTGCGTGATCCTGCCGGACGTGCCGCTGGAGCATGCCGCCGAACTGATGGAGGCCTTGCGTTGCCGTTTCGGCGGTTTGGGCTATGAGCAGAATCCGGCCCTGCAGGTCAGCCTGAGCATCGGCCTGGCCGCCTATTCCCCGGACCACAGCGATGCCCTGGACTGGTTGAACGATGCCGACCAGGCCTTGTACGAGGCGAAAACCACCGGCCGCAACAAGGTCAGCTGCCGCCGCGGCGACCACTCGCCAAAGGCCCTGCTGAACTCCTTGTGAGGCCGCTCGCAGAGCATTGCGCCAGCATGGAGGGTGGCGAATTTGTCAGGTAGGGTGGGCGGGCACCTTCCGACACGAAACAAGGACCGATTCATGACGCAGATTTCCCCTCGCTCATTGCTGGCCGCCCGTATCGGCCTGACCCTCGCCCTTGGCCTGCTGGCCACCCACGCCAGCGCCGCCCCCCACCCCCAGGTACAGAACGATGCGCAGCAATACCAGGGCGACGCCCTGAAACTGCTGGAGCGCCTGGTGAACATCGACTCGGGCTCCGGCTACGAGGCGGGGCTGAACCAGGTGAGCGACATCGCCATCGCCGAGCTGGAAAAACTCGGCGCCAGTATCGAGAAAGTCCCCAACGGCGCTGCCGGCGGAAGCCATGTGCTGGCCACCCTCAAGGGCACCGGCAAGGCCAGGATCCTGCTGATGGCGCACATGGACACGGTGTTCAAGGAAGGCACCGCGGCCGAGCGGCCGTTCCGCATCCAGGACGGTCGCGCCTACGGCCCCGGGGTGATGGACGACAAGGGCGGCATCGTCGCCGGGATCTATGCGCTGAAGGTCCTGGATAACCTCAAGTTCAAGGACTACGCGCAGATCACCTTCCTGCTCGACGCCAGCGAGGAAACCGGTTCCGAGATCGCTACCGACTTGATCAAGAAAACCGCCAAGGCCCACGACGTGACCCTGAACCTGGAACCGGGGCGCCCGGCCGACGGCCTGGTGGTGTGGCGCAAGGGCAGCGCCACGGCGCTGGTCGAGGTCAAGGGCAAGGCGGCTCACGCCGGCGTCGCGCCGGAGCTGGGGCGCAACGCGGCGATGGAAGCGGCGCACCAGATCCTGCAACTGGGCAAGCTGGGGGATGAAGCGAAGAAAACCACCATCAACTTCACCGTGCTCAAGGCCGGCGACCGGACCAACGTGATTCCCGACCAGGCCACCGCCAAGGCGGATGTGCGGGCGGCGGTGCCGGAGGAGTTCGACCGCATCGAGAAGGACCTGGCGCGGGTGTCGGCCAACAAGCTGATCGCCGACACCGAAGTCAAGACCACCTTGCAACGCGGCTTGCCGCCGATGCCGCAGACCGAGCAGTCCGACGCGCTGGTGGCCATGGCCCAGGGCATCTACGGCGAGCTGGGGCGCAAGCTGACCATCGAGGGCAGCGGCGGGGCGGCGGACTCCAGCCTGTCGGCCGGCGTCGGTACACCGACCCTGGATGGCTTCGGCATCGTCGGCGGCAATATCCACACCCCCGAGGAATACGCCGAAGTCGAGAGCGTGGCGCCGCGCATCTACCTGTTGGCGCGGATGATCATGGAGCTGTCGGCCAAGCACTGATCGCAGGAACAGACGCACGGCATTTTCTGCATGGCCGGACCCTGTAGCCGTGTAGCCCTGTAGCCGCTGCCGAGCCCGCGAGGCTGCGATCGACTGCGCAGCAGGCGCAAGGATCTCAAGACCGCTGGAGGACCTGCGGTCCTGTCGCAGCCTCGCGGGCTCGGCAGCGGCTACAGGAATGGCTACAGGCGCTCACGATCTGCATGCCTATACTCGAAAGCCTCGTCCCCCACAGCGGAGCTTTCAATGAGCAGCAACCACCTCACCGAATACTCTGACGCCAGCCCCGAAGTGCGGGCGGTGTTCGATGACATCATGCGTACCCGTCAGGTCGACCAGGTGAACAACTTCTGGAAATGCCTGGCGGCCCATCCGCCGACCCTGCGGCGTACCTGGGAGAGCCTCAAGGAGATCATGGCGCCGGGGGCGCTCGATCCGTTGACCAAGGAGCTGATCTACGTGGCGGTCAGCGTCACCAACAACTGCCCGTATTGCATCGCTTCGCACACCGCCGCGGCGCGCAAGGCAGGGATGACAGAGGCGATGTTCGGCGAGTTGCAGGCGGTGGTCGGCATGGCCAACGAAACCAATCGCCTGGCCAACGGCTACCGGGTGCCGCTGGATGATGCGTTCAAGCTTGAATGAGCCTGTGACCCGCAGGGCTGCGGCCCTCGGCGCTGCTCGTATCGGCCAGCGCCGTCATCAGGTTTTCAGGCCGCCGCTGCCTTGGCCTGGGTGGCGAGCAGCGGCACGGC
This sequence comes from Pseudomonas sp. B3G-3, assembly GCF_028640915.1. Lineage (NCBI taxonomy): Bacteria > Pseudomonadati > Pseudomonadota > Gammaproteobacteria > Pseudomonadales > Pseudomonadaceae > Pseudomonas > Pseudomonas sp. B3G-3. Next base: position 31,925 of record NZ_JAQZAB010000125.1, read on the forward strand.
GCGCACCAGGTCGCCGGGTTGCAGTTGCAGGCGCTTGGCGCTGAGGCGGTCCACCAGCAGGCAGCCGGACACCAGGCGGCCGCGGGCGCTGGTGACGCGGCAGCTTTCCAGGCGGCGGTTGTGGATCAGCCAGGTCGGCGCATCGTCGTCCGGGGTGCCCACCAGCAGCGGCAGCACCTGGCTTTCGCGCACCGCGCGGACTTTGCTCAGCTCGGCCTCGATCACCGGCCCGCCGTCGAAGATGTCGATATGGCCCTGATGGGCAAACCCTTCGTGGCGCAGGATGGCCAGCGCCGCCTCGGCGTTTTCGTGAGCCTGGCCGATCGCGGCCTGGGCCGGTTCGCTGAGCAGGCAGGTGTACAGCGGCTGGCGCGGCAGCAGTTCGGCGATAAAGGGTTTGTGGCCGAGGCTGGAGAGGTGGTCGGCCTGGACGAAATCCATCTGCAGAAAGTGCCGGCCCAGGCTGTTCCAGAACGGCGAGCAGCCGTTCTCGTCGCCCTTGCCGCGCAGCTCGGCGATCAGCTTGTCGCCGAACAGGTGCGGGAACTCGGCGACGAACAGCAGGCGCGCCAGGGACAGCAGGCGGCCGTTGCTGTCACGGCGCTGGTCGGGGCGCAGGAACAGCGAGCAGAGCTCCGATTGGCCGGTCATTTCATTGTTCAGGAACAGGGTCGGGATCTGCCGCCGGATCCCCAGGTTCGGCGCCGAATTGACGGTCATGCCGACCCGGTAGCTGTACCAGGGTTCGCGCAGGCCCACGGCGCCGGTCAGGGCGCTGATGCCGACCACTTGCTGGTCGTCGTCTTCGAGCACGAACAGGTAGTCGGCGTCGGCCCGTTCCACCTGCTCGGCAAAGGTCCGCTGGGCCCAGCGGATCCGATGGGTCAGGCGATCCTGGTTGGCCGGCAGAGTGGTCAGCCCCAGGCCCGCGCGCTGGGCCAGGGCCATCAGCGCGGGCAAGTCAGTCATGCGTACCGGGCGAACGATCATGATGCAGCTCCTTCTGCGCGCCTGTTGCGGCGGCGAATGCAAACGTGTCCGGGATTCTTCATAGGGCGACCAGCCGTACCGGGTCGCCGGTTTGCAGTTGCAGGGCCTGGAAGCTTTCCGGGTCCAGGTTGACCAGGTCCCCCGGCGCTTCGTCCAGGTGCACCAGGGCGGCCCGGTATTGCCCCAGCCGCTCGTTGCTCGCCAGCCAGGCCCGGCCGCTGCCGCTCTGCGGGCCCGGGCAGGCGTTGGCGATCAGGCTGTGGCGGATGGAGCGAACGCCGTTGTGGCGGGCGTACAGCGTCGGGCCGCCGTCGAACAGGTCGACATAGTGGTTGGCTTCGAACCCCTCGCGCAGCAGGATCTCGTAGGCCTCGCGACCCTGCGGGTGGACCTGGCCGATGCAGTCCTGGGCCGCCTTGGGCAGCATCGGGATGTAGATCGGGTATTGCGGCATCAGGTCGGCGAGGAAGCTGCGGCTTTGCAGGCCGCACAGGCGCTCGGCCTCGACATAGGGCAGGTCGAAGAAGTGCTTGCCCAGGGCATCCCAGAACGGCGAGTGGCCATCGTCGCTGCTGTAGCCGACGATCTCGGTGATGCTGGTGTCGGCGAAGCGCGCGCCATGGGCGGCGATAAACAGCAGGCGGGCCCTGGAGAGCAGCTCCGCCATGGGCGTGCCGACCAGGTCCGGGTCGATATGAAAGCCGCGCAGCAGGCTGTGGTTGCTCAGGTCCTGGCACAGCGACAGGGTCGGCACGCCGTGCTGCACGTTCAGCTCCCGCGAGCTGCTGACGAAGGGTCGGTTGCGCAGGCTGTAGAAGGGCGCGGAAAACCCGGCCATGGCGAGGATTTCCGAGCAACCGCGCAGCTGGCCGCGGGCCGGGTCGTGCAGGACAAAAAAGTAGTTCTCCGGTCCCGGCGCCTGCACGTTGGCGGCGAAGGAGGCGCAAGAGTCGAGAATCTTGTCCAGCAGGTGCTGTCGATCGTCCGGCAGGGACGTCACCCCCACCAGGCTTTCACGGGCCAGCCGTTGCAACTCCGGCAAATCGTCTGGCGCAACTGGGCGTAAGACCAGCATGGATGTACTCCTGTATCAAAATGATCGACGCCTGGCCGCGAGACCTGGGGCGCCGAACCTGACAATCACTGTCGGTTTCCACGCATTACTGCCACGGCCCGCGAGGGCGGGCGGTGGCACGCAGGCACCTGTCGGCGCCCGCTCGGATTCGCCGGGGCACCTTCATGGTGCCGCGGCGGCCGGGGGTGTTGATTAAAGTGGATCGGCCAGCGCCGTATTGGCGCCCAGCTTGTTGAGGAAAAACAGGTAGACCAGGCCGATGGCAATCCAGATGCAACCGAGTTTCTGCGCGTCGACCCCCATGTTGTACATGATCGCGCAGACAATTAGGAAGCCGATCACCGGACAAATCAGGTGACGCACCACTTGGGCCGACTTGTTGCGGCGCCAGTAGTGATTGATCACGGTCAGGTGCAGCAGCATGAAACCGCTCAGGGCGCCGAAGTTCACCAGGGAGGTGAGGGTGTCCACCGAGTTGATGAACAGGTAGCAGATCAGCAGCGACAGCACCGCCACCAGGTAGATGCTGACGTGCGGCGTGTTGTGCCTGGGGTGGACCTTGGCCAGGATCTTCGGCAGCTTGCCGTCGCGGGCCATGCCGAACAGCAGGCGCGACACCGCCGCTTGCGAGGTGATGGCCACCGCCACGCCCCAGGCCAGTGCGGTGGCCACCGCGGTCAGGGTCGCTAGCCAGCTGCCGCCGGCGATTTCGGCGATCTCGTAAAAGGCCGTGTCGGCCGACTTGAAGCCCATGCCGGCGGCCAGGTCGGTGGCGATCCAGGTCTGCACCACGAAGATCGCGCCCATCACCAGCAGGGTGATCAGCGCGGCGCGGCCGACGCTCTTGCCCGGCTCGCTCTTGATCTCTTCGGCCAGGGTGGAAATGGCATCGAAACCGAGGAACGACAGCACGGCGATCGACACGCCCTGCATCAGCATGCCGAAGTGAAAATGCTCCGGACTGTACAGCGGCGCCAGGGTCAGCTGGCCGTTACCGGTGCCACCGTGCAGGGCGTTCCAGGCGTAGAACAGGAAGATCCCCAGTACCACCAGCTGCGCCAGGAGAAACACGATGTTCATCCGTGCGGTGAAGGTGATGCCACGCAGGTTGACGAAGGTGGCGCTGACCAGGAACGCGAGGATGAAGCCGACCTTGGGAATGTCCGGGTACAGGTGGTTCAGCGCCATGGCTGCGTAGACGTACAGCAGCGGCGGGATCAGCAGGTAGTCGAGCAGCATCAGCCAGCCGGCGATGAACCCGACATGGGGGTTGAGCCCGCGCTGGGCGTAGGAGTAGACCGAGCCGGCGATGGGAAAGGCGCGGGCCATGCTGCCGTAGCTGAGGGCGGTGAAGAGCATCGCCAGCATGCCGATGATGTAGGCCAGCGGCACCATGCCCGGTGCTTCCTGGTTCACATAGCCATAGACCCCGAACGGGGCGATCGGGATCATGAAAATCATCCCGTAGACCACCAGGTCGCGCAGCGTCAGGCCGCGCTTGAGTTCCTGTTTGTAGCCGAATTCTTCAATCTCCATGAAGAGGTTCTCCTTGTCAGCCAAAGGGGGGGCGGATGCCTGACGCTGATGTCGATGAACGACCAGATAGCGGCAGGCAATGTATTTGAACCTGGCAGGTTTAAAGACACGCCACGGCGGTTTTTTATAGTTGTTGTACCGGTACAGCAAACAGCTTTTTTACAACCACAGCTCCATCCTGGTTCACAGCCTTTTCTACAACAGCGGTGCCAGATAATCCGTCCAGCACTGTATGGCCTGCGGGGTGCGCAGCAGGTCGTTGCGCACCTCGATCAATACCGAATCCAGGCCGCGGGCATCGCCGTGGGCCGGCACGGTCATGTCGCCCAGGGCGTCGATCTTGTACGGCTCGTTGCCGGCGATCTTCACGTCGTGGACCGACATGCCTTCCAGCAGGCGCCGGGCGTAACCCTCGGCGCGATCGAACAGCACGCCCATCTCCAGCGTGCGGCGCTGGCCGTAGTACAGCGGGGTGAAACTGTGGATGCCCACCACCCGCACCGGCCGGCCCGCGGCCAGGCGCGCATCGATCAGCCCGCTCAGGCGCGCATGAAAGGGCCTGAACAGCTGCTTGCGGCGGTACTCGCGGGTGGCTTCGTCGAGGTGCTGGTTGCCCGGGATCTGGTAGATCTCGCTCTGCAACGGAATGCTGTCGTGGGCCTGGCACGGGCGGTTGAGGTCGATCAGCAGCCGCGAATAATTGGCCGTCAGCAGGGTGGCGCCGAGGGTCTGCGAGAGGTTTTCCGCCAGCTCCAGGGCGCCGGGGTCCCAGGCGATGTGCTCTCGCGCTGCTTCCGGGTCCAGGCCGAGGTCGTTGAGCGCCGCCGGGATATAACGGCTGGCGTGTTCGCAGACGAGGATCAGCGGGTGCGCGGAGTCTTCTCGCAGCAGCCGGTAGGCCGGTCGGGTGTACAGCCCCAGTTCAGCGGTTTCAGTACAGGTGTGCATAGTGCTCACAGAGTTGGGCAGGGGTCAGGTGCTCGGTCAGTTTCACTTCCTGGTGTTTGACGGCGAAATAGGTTTCCAGCAGCGGGGCTGGCAGGGCTTGCAGCAGTTCCGGGCAGTTGCGCAGGCAGTCCAGCGCCTGCGGCAACGAGGCCGGAAGGGCGACGATGCCGCGCTCCTGGCGCTGTTCTGCGCTCAGTTCGTCCGGCACTTCGTCGGTCACGGCGCGCAGGGGCAACTGCTGTTCGATGCCCAGGCGCCCGGCGATCAGCACCGCGGCCATGGCCAGGTGCGGCGAGGCGGTGGCGTCCAGGGCGCGAAATTCCAGGTTGTACTGCGGCGCCACGGGCTTGCCGCCGATGCTCACGGTGGGGCAGATGCGCAGCGAGGCTTCGCGGTTGCGCTGGCCCAGGCAGGCGTAGGAAGCGCTCCAGTGATGGGGCTGCAAGCGCGCGTAGGAAATCGGCGTTGGCGCGGTAAAGGCGCAGAGCGCGGGCAGGAACTTGAGCACCCCGGCCGCCCAGAATTGGCCGAGGGACGACAGGCTGTTGGCCCGTCCTTCCTCATACAGCACCGGCGTGCCATCCAATTTCTGCAGGCTCAGGTGCAGGTGCACGCCATTGCACACTGCGTGTTCCGCGGTCTTGGGTGCGAAGCTCAGGCCGTGGCCGAGTTGCCGGGCGATCTCGCGGGTGATCTCGCGCACGTTCACCGCACGGTCGGCGGCGGCCACGCCCTGGGTCGGGCGGCAGGTGATTTCGTACTGGTGCTTGCCGTATTCGGGCAGGAACATTTCCGGCTCGACGCCCGCGGCGCGCAAGGCGCTGAGCAGCCAGCCGCCGAAGTCCGCGCCCTGGCGCTGGGCCTGCAGGGAGAAGGCCAGGCGTTCCGGTTGCGCAGTGGCGCTGTACAGGTTGAATTCGTGCTCGAAGGCGGCGGTGACCTGCAGCCCCAGCTCGCTGGCGTAGCGCTGCACTTCGTTGCGCAGCAGGGTGCGCGGGCAGGCGGCCCAGGGCTGGCCGTCGGTCTCGCAGATGTCGGCGTGGATAAAGTCCAGCGGCGAGGCGCTGGCGTCCGGGCCGTTGCCGACCTGGACCCGGCTGGCCAGGTCGGGGATCAGCCGCAGGTCGCCACGGGCGCCCCAGGGGTTGGGCTCGGCAATGATGTCCTGCGGGGTCAGCGCGCTGTTGGCCGGGACCCAGCCGCAGCCGGCGCTGGTGTAGCTGTCCAGTTCGTCGCTGGGGAACGAGCGGCCACGGCTGACGCCGATCAGGTCGGTGGTGAGCAGGGTGGTCATGGCCACCGGCTGCAACGGCTCGTTGTTCCGGCTCATGCCTGCATCTCCCGCAGGCGGCCGAGCACGGTCCGGGTATCGGTGATCCAGCAGTAGCCCTTGATCGCATTCAGGCAGGCCTGGTGCCGGGCGTCGGTGTAGGTGGCGCAGGCGTCTTCCACCAGGGTCACCAGGTAACCGCGGTCGGCGGCGTCGCGCACCGCCATGTCGACGCACTGGTCGGTGACGATGCCGGCGACGATCAGGTGGCGGGTCTGCAGGTTGCGCAGCACGTAGTCGATGTTGGTCGAGTTGAAGACCCCGGAGGAGGTCTTGGGCAGGACGATTTCGTTCTCCTGTGCCGCGAGCGGCTCGATGATCGCCGCCTGCGGGCTGCCCTTGGGCAGGTGCATGTCCGACAGCTTGTGGTCCAGCGAGCGGTCGCGGCCATCGGCGGTCAGGCTTTCGATAATGGTGTGCAGCACGTTCTGCCGGGCGCCGCGCATGGCCGCCAGGAGCTTCTGCTGGTTGGGAATCACCTGCTCGCGGGTGCGCTTGATGAAGTACTCGGCATCCGGCACCTGCAAATGCGGGTCGAGCTGCGGGTCGAGCCAGGCCCGTTGCATGTCCACCAGCAGCAGGGCGGTGTGATCGAGGGTGAATGGCAGGTCGCGAGGCGAGTGGTGGGGAAGGCAGACCATCCTTATTTGTCCTCCAGCAGGTGAGTGGCGAATTCGTTGCGCAGGGCGTCGATGCCTTCCAGGCGTCGGTCCAGGTCGGTGCTGCGCAGGCTCAGGCTGGCGACCAGCGCCTCGACCTGGGCCAGGGCCGGCACCAGGGTGTCGAAGGCCGAGGCCGACTCCACCGGGGCGCTGATGATCAGGTCCGCCAGCTCCCGCAGGGGCGAGGCGTAGATGTCGGTGAACAGCACCACCCGCGCATGCCGCGCCTTGGCCGCGCTGGCCACGCGCAGGGCCTGGCTCTGGTAGCGGCGGTAGTCGAACAGCAGGACGATGTCCTGGCGCTGCACGTCATACAGGCGGTCGGGCAGTTGCGCGTTGTCGTCCAGGGCCATGCAGCCGGGGCGCATCAGGCGCAGGTGATTGAGCAGGTAGCTGGCGAGAAAGTTGCTGAAGCGCCCGCCGTAGCAGTACAGCGCGTGCCGGCTGTCCAGCAGCCAGTCGACCAGGATGCGCACGTCTTCGGGCTGGGTCAGGGCCTGGGTCTGTTCCAGGCTGCGCAGGCTGCCTTGCAGGTAATGGCTCCAGGCATCGTCCCGAGGGACCTGGGCCCGCGGTTGCAACAGGGTGCTGGGCGAACGCAGGCGATCGTCCATGTCGCTGAGCAGCGCTTCCTGGAACTGCGCATAACCGCCGAAGCCGAGTTTTTTCACCAGCCGCACGATGGTCGGGTCGCTGACGCCGGCGTGCTCGGCCAGCCGCGACATGGGCCCCAGGCCGTTGCGCGGGTAATGGTCGAGCAGGGCACGGATGACCTTGCGCTCCGAAGGCGTGAGGTCGAGGGCCGGGTCGGTGATCTGGTCTCTGAGAGACGGCATAAAACGCCTTCGCGAGTGGAATGTCGTTTTTGTTTCACTGAAAGTGAAAACAGTATTTATGTAATTTACGCTACATGTCTAGTGAAAAATGGAAGCGCCCGCAAACGCCCCAAAAGAGGGCGAAAAAGCCCAGGTTTATTGGCTGTTCGAGGTTTTTTGGGGCACGCCATCAGCGCGGCAGGGTGCCGCGAAAGGCCGCGCTCAGGGCGCGCAGGGTTTCCTCGGAGCGGGCGTCGGTGGGCCGCGCAAGCAGGACGATTTCGCTGACCGGCAGCAGCGGCAGGCCGAGGCATTCGCCAACCTCCACCGCACCGGCCGGCGCCACCCGATGGGCCAGCGCCGCCACTCCGAGTCCGGCGCTGACCGCGGCGCAGACGGCCATCACGCCACCTCCGATAAACACTTCGGTCCAGGGAATGCCGGCGTCGTCCAGCACGCGCACGGCGATATGCCGCACGCCACAGGGCGCGGCCATGGTCGCCAGCCGCAGCGGGGTACCCGGCGCCTGCTGCCAGGCCGGCGCGGCGAACCAGCCGAAGCGCTCGACCACCAGCACCTCGCCATCCTGGCGCGCGCCTTCGTTGCGCACGATGACCGCGTCCAGTTCCTCGCGGTCGAAGGCCGCCGTCAGGTCCCGGGAGGAGGCGATGCGCACCTCGATGATCAGCAACGGATCGTAGGCGGCGATGCGGCTCAGCAGCTGCGGCAGTTCCGCGCCGGCCACGTGGTCGCTGATGCCGATGACCAGCCGTCGCGCCGGCGCCGCCTGCATGTCGCCCAGGGCCCGCTCATGGGCGCGCAGCAGGTCGCGGGCGGCCTGCATGAACTGCTCGCCGACCGGGGTCAGGCGCACATGCCGCGGCGTGCGCTCCAGCAGGCGATAGCCGAGGCGTTCCTCCAGGCGCTTGAGCTTGAGGCTGATGGCGGCCTGGGAGGTGTCCAGCGCCTGGGCGGCGCGGGTGAAGCTGCCGAAGTCGGCGATCAGCACGAAGGCGTGCACGGTGTCGATGTCCAGCGGCCTGAGGGGTTCGCTCATATCGGATACTTATCGCAGATATATTTGGCGATATCTTGTTGTAATGGCTGGCCCTGCGCAAGCTGGCAGCACCTTCACGCACAGGAGCATCGCCATGTTGGCCAAACAGTATTCGCACCGCCTGCCCGCCGATTACGACATGGGCGTGATCCGCCATCGCGCCGCGGATCGCGGGCCCTTGTGGGACGAGGTCGACGGTTTGCTGTTCAAGGTCTTCGCCGGCCAGGAGCGGGGCGTGCACGGCGCGCGGCATAACCTGTACGCCTCGATCTACCTCTGGGCCGATCCGGCGGGCGCCGCGCGGTTTCTCATGGGCAGCGGTTTCGACAGCGTGATCGACTCGTTCGGCCGTCCGTACATCGAGTCCTGGCTGCCCCTGGACTGGCGCCGCGGTTCCAGCAACCAGGCGCGGACTCTCTATCGCGAACACCTGGCGATCGATCCGCTGGCGGACCGCGCCAGGTTGCTGGCCGAGCAGGTCGAACACAATCAACGGCTGGCCGATGACCCGGACACCTTCGCCGTGTTCGTCGCCCTCGACCTGCAGGCCTGGGAGCTGGTGCGCTTCACCCTTTCGGCCAGCGCGCCCGACAGTACACGCGGCGCCGAGCGCTATGAGGTGCTGTACCTGGCCCGGCCGGGGCTCGCCAGCGCTTAAGTCTGGCGGCGACAAGTTGGGAATCCCCCGGCGACACATGATACAAACGCAGCCACATTGCCCCCTGCGTCCATTCAACGTCGAGAGATTCCCCGTGCCGGCCACCCGCTTGACCCTGATCTGCCATGCCCGGACCGTCGCCCAGAAGTTGGCGTGTTTTCCGCTGGACGAGCCGCTGGAGATGGACTGGCAGGCGCAGACGGGCTCGCGGGCCGCGGCGTTCAAGCGTGCGCCGCGCCTGCTCAGCGCTCCTGAGCAACGGGCGCGGCAGACCGCTACCTTGTATGGCGCCAGCGTGGAAACGGTGCCGGCGCTGCGCGACTGTGACATGGGCCGCTGGCAGGGCCTGTCCATTGACGATCTGCACCGTGAGCAGCCCGAGGCCCTGCAAACCTGGCTGGCCGACAGCCACTCGGCGCCCCACGGCGGCGAGTCGGTGGCGCAGCTGTGCGAGCGGGTCGCGGCGTGGCTGGCGACGCTGAGCGAGCAGCCCGGGCATGTGCTGGCGGTGACCCATCCGCGGGTCATCCGCGCGGCGCTGCTGCACGTCATGCAATGCCCGCTGGCCAGTTTCAATGCCATCGATGTCGAGCCGCTGGCCCAGGTCGAACTGCGCTTCAATGGCCGCTGGAGATTGCGCCTGGATCAGCGCGATTAGCGGGCTTGGCTCGGCGTGGCCTGGGGATTTTTTCGCGAGCAAGCTCGCTCCTACCGGGTTGGCGCAAATCATGGTAGGAGCGAGCTTGCTCGCGATAGGCCGCAGAGCGGCCGCCCTGTGACGCGCCGTCGCAACCCAGCCATACTCCATCCCCCGAGCAGCACCCGAGACCCGCTCCCATGAAAACCCTCCTGATCATCGGCATCGGCGCCGGCAACCCCGACTACATCACGATGCAGGCGGTCAAGGCGCTCAATCGCACCGATGTGTTCTTCCTGATGGACAAGGGCCAGAGCAAGGACGCGCTGATCGACCTGCGCCGGGAAATCTGCGAGCGCTACATCGAGCAGCCCGGCTACCGGTTTGTCGAAGCGCAAAGCCCGGAGCGGCTGCGCGGCGCCGAGGTGGATTACCGGGCCAGCGTCGCCGAGCTGAACCGCGACAAGCAGCGCACCTTCGAGCGCCTGATCGACGAGGAACTGGCGGACGGCGAAACCGGCGCCTTCCTGGCCTGGGGCGATCCGGCGCTGTACGACAGCACCATTCGCATCCTGCAGGCGATCCTGGCCAGCGGCCGCTGTGCGTTCGAGTTCGAGGTGATCCCCGGCATCACCAGCGTCCAGGCCCTGGCGGCGCAGCACAAGGTGCCGTTGAACCGCATCGGCCGCTCGGTCGAGATCACCACCGGCCGGCGGCTGGCGGCGGGGCAGGTGAGCGATGCCGACAGCCTGGTGGTGATGCTCGACGCCGAGGATGCCTATCGCCAGGTGGCGGACCAGGATCTGCAGATCTACTGGGGCGCCTACCTCGGCACGCCGGAGGAGATCCTGATTGCCGGCCGGCTCAAGGAGGTCGCCGGGCAGATCCAGCAGGTGCGCAAGGCGGCGCGGCAGGCCAATGGCTGGATCATGGACACCTATCTGTTGCGTAAGCCCGAGGATTGAGGGGGGCTTCTATAGGTGCGAGGCTTGCCCGCGATAGGGTATTCGGTCGGCGAGGTACAGGTTCGACGCTCTCTCCCAAGACGTTCTCCACACGACTTGCAGGTCGCAATCCAGGCACGAAAACCCGAAAACATGCAGGGATCGGCGGGGTTTTCCGCGGTCATTGCACCAGCACAGGGCGGGCTCGGCGTCGTCCTGATCGGGAAGTGGTTTTTCTGTAAGTATTTGTCGCATAAACACAATTTGCCGCCCGGGCGCCGCTCTAGACTGCTGGCCACTTCGATTTCCCCCAATCGAACCTTTCTGCCAATAAGAGCCTCCGTCTACGGGAGTTATAAATGAAGAAGCTTGTGATGTTCGGTGCCCTGGCACTGTCCATGCTGTCCCTGACCGCCGTGGCTGACGATGCCAAGCCGATCCGCATCGGTATCGAAGCCGGCTACCCGCCATTCTCGATGAAAACCCCCGACGGCAAGCTCACCGGCTTCGACGTGGATATCGGCGATGCGCTGTGCGAGCAGATGAAAGTCAAATGCACCTGGGTCGAGCAGGAATTCGACGGCCTGATCCCAGCGCTGAAAGTGCGCAAGATCGACGCCATCCTGTCGTCCATGACCATCACCGACGATCGCAAGAAAAACGTCGACTTCACCATCAAGTACTACCACACCCCGGCGCGCTTCGTGATGAAGGAAGGCACCGAGGTCAAGGACCCGCTGACCGAACTCAAGGGCAAGAAAGTCGGGGTGCTGCGCGCCAGTACTCATGACCGTTTCGCCACCGAAGTGCTGGTGCCGGCCGGGATCAACCTGGTGCGTTACGGCTCCCAGCAGGAAGCCAATCTGGACATGGTGTCCGGTCGCATCGACGCGCTGCTGGCCGACTCGGTCAACCTCGACGACGGTTTCCTGAAAACCGACGCCGGCAAGGGCTTCGCCTTCGTCGGTCCCGAGTACAACGATCCGAAATACTTCGGTGGCGGCGCCGGCATCGCCGTGCGCAAGGGCGATACCGCCCTGGCCGAGAAATTCAACACCGCCATCACTGAAATCCGCGCCAACGGCAAGTACAAGGCCGTGCAGGACAAGTACTTCAAGTTCGACGTCTACGGCGAGTAATTCGCTGCACTGAAAAAGGCGGCTACCGTGAAGACGGCGCCGCCTTTTTTTGTGGGTGCGATTTGCCGGCCCGAACAGGAGCAGGGCGATCCCCTGTAGCCGCTGCCGCAGGCTGCGCCAAGGTCCGCAGGACCTTCAGCGATCTTGAGGGCGTCACGGCCGTGCCAGCCGAACGCAGCCTGCGGCAGCGGCTACAGGAAGCTCGCGCCGCCTGGCAGCGGACGACGACCTTTTCACGGCCGCGCAAATGCCTCAGGCTACGGCCCCCGCCGAACTCCATTTTTCTTCCGGAGCCCTTCATGCAACGCATCGACCATTCCTTGCCCTGGAGCCACCTGGGCACCCAGCGCCAGCTCAGCGTGTTCCGTTTTGGCAGCGGCAGCCGCAAGGTCTATATCCAGGCCAGCCTGCACGCCGACGAACTGCCGGGCATGCGCACCGCCTGGGAACTGAAAAAACGCCTGAGCGAACTGGAAGCCCAGGGGCAGCTCAAGGGCGTGATCGAACTGGTGCCGGTGGCCAACCCCATCGGCCTCGACCAGCATTTGCAAAGCAGCCACCTGGGGCGGTTTGAAAGCGGCAGCGGGAAGAATTTCAACCGCGCCTTCGTCGAACTCAGCGGTCCGGTGGGCGACCTGATCGGTGACCGCCTGGGCAGCGATGCGGCGGCCAACGTCGCCTTGATCCGCCAGACCATGGGCGAAGTCCTCGACCGCCTGCCGGCCCCGGCCTCGCAACTGCAAGCCCTGCAACGCCTGCTGTTGCGCCATGCCTGCGACGCCGACATCACCCTCGACCTGCACTGCGATTTCGAGGCGGCGATCCATCTGTACGCGTTGCCCCAGCACTGGCCGCAGTGGCAGTCCCTGGCCGCGCGGCTGAAGGCCGGGGTGGCGCTGCTTTGCGAAGACTCCGGCGGCAGCTCGTTCGACGAGTCCTGCTCCACGCCCTGGCTGCGCCTGGCCCGCGACTTCCCGCGGGCAGCGATTCCAGCGGCCAACCTCGCCACCACCCTGGAGCTGGGCAGCATGGGCGACACCCGGGTCGAACAGGCCCAGGCCAACTGCGAAGCGATCCTCGGTTTTCTCGCCGAGCAAGGGTTGATTGATGGCCACTGGCCGGCTACTCCGGACGCCTGCTGCGAGGGCATGCCGTTCGAAGGCACCCAATATCTGTTCGCCCCGCACCATGGGGTGGTCAGCTTCCTGCGTGAGGCCGGCGAGTGGGTGGAGCGGGGCGACGCGATCTTCGAGGTGGTCGACCCGCTGAACGACATCGTCACCGTGGTGCGTGCCGCCACCAGCGGCGTGCTGTTCGCCCTGGACCGCAGCCGCTACACCGAGCCGGGTATCTGGCAGGCCAAGGTCGCCGGCCGCGAACCTATCCGTAGCGGCAAGCTGACCAACGATTGAAGCCGGCCTTGATATTCAGGTGGTTCCCTGTAGGAGCGAGCTTGCTCGCGATGGCCGCTACGCGGCCAAAACAACCAGGCAACGGGCGCTTTCCCCCGGTGTCATCAGAAGGACATCCCATGTTCAAGTTCCTGGCCCTGTTGCTGCTGTGCGTGTCTGCCTCCGTCCAGGCCCAAGGCGCACTGCACGACGACCTGCCACTGCTCTATCTGGAACAGGCCCCGGCCGACGCGCGCGACCGGCCGTTGGTGATTTTTCTCCACGGCTACGGCAGCAACGAAGAGGACCTGTTCGGCCTCAAGGACGGGTTGCCGGCGGACTACACCTACCTTTCGGTCCGGGCGCCGCAAACCGTGGAAGAGGGCAGTTACCAGTGGTTTCACAAGCAGGGCGAAGGCGCTTATGACGGGGTGACCGCCGAGTTGGCCGACGGTGCGAAGCTGATCGACGCGTTCGTCCGGCAGGCGGTCGCCAAGTACCACACCCGCGCCGACCGGGTGTTCCTGGTGGGCTTCAGCCAGGGCGCGATCATGTCCTACGAACTGGGCCTGCGCCATCCCCAGGCGGTCCGTGGGATTGCCGCGCTGAGCGGGAAGATCCTGCCGGTGCTGCGCTCGCAGCTCAAGAGCGGCGAAGGCCTGGAGCAACTGGCGATCTTCATCGCCCATGGCACCGCGGACATGCGCCTGCCTTACAGCGACGGTTCCGAGGCCGACAGCCTGTTGCGCGGGCTGGGCCTGGCTCCGCAGTTCCATGCCTACCCGGGCATCGGCCATACCATCAGCGACAGCGAACTCCAGGACCTGAACCGCTGGTTGCTCAGCCTCAACCCTTGAGGCGGATGAACCCGTAGCGGCCGCTGTCGCTGCGGGTTCCTGAGGGCTTACTTGCCGACGATCTGGCTGACCAGCTTGTCGTGATTGGCCTTGTCGTTGATCCGCGAAATCACCTGCACCACCGCCATGCGGTTGCCGGAGCCGGCGAGCAGGGTGGAGCTCTGGGTCATGCCGCCGCCCTGGGTCGCGGTGCTGTCGATCTGGCGCAGGCCGAGGCCGCCGCGGGTCATGCTTTTTTCGCTTTGCTTGCTGAAATCCGGCAGGGCCGCCGCCTGTTGCGAGAGGAAGCCCGAGACCGCGCTGTCGAGGAACTGCGCGTCGTTGTCCTTGGCCTGCACCGCATCGGGGATCAGGTTTTGTGCGGCGATGACCACGGTCTTGGTGCTGGCGTTGGTGTACATGGTGCCGGTGGCGCCGGCGGTGCCGCTGGCTTCGTCGCCGGCCGGCAGCGGGTTGGCGATGAAACCCTTGGGCAGGCTGAACTTGAACTTGCCGCCGAGCATCGAGACGGTCTCGACCTTGGCCTTCTTGTTCGTCGGCTGGGCCGCGGACACGTCCAGGGCGCTGAAACCGGCCAGCGCCGCCAGGACCAGGACCGCGGCGTGTTTACCGAACAGGGGCATGCAGATTCTCCAGAGTGAACGCGTTGGGGGCGCGCATCTTCCCACGGCTGTCGCGGGGCACTCCAGCGGGATATGCGGTGGCACGGAATTTCGGATAAAAGGGCGCGGGAGCGGCCTTCGTGGCGCTTGTCGGACGCTCCTCAACCCTGGGTAGAGCGCGCGCCCGAGGTCGCCAGCACCGCCCCGGCGATAATCAGCAACGCCGGCACCAGCAGCCACACACTGGCCGGGCTTTGCCCGATGACGATCAGCAGCAGGGTGGAGATCAAGGGCGCCAGATACGACAGCGCGCCGAGCGTGGCCAGGTTGCCGTGTTTGGTGGCGTGGTCCCAGGCGAAGAAGGCCAGGCCGACCGGGCCCAGCCCCAGGCCGAGGATCGCCAGCCATTGCTTGAAGTCCGGTTGCACCGGGCTTTCGAACATCAGGTGGCAGAGCGCCCCGGCCAGCGCCACCAGCCCGCAGATGCCGCCGATCAGGCTGCTGGGCACGCTGCTGAAACGGCGGTTGAGCACCGAGTAGCCGGACCACACCAGGGCGCAGCCGAACGCCGCCAGGTAACCCGCCATCGGCATCGCGCCGACCTGGCTGGCAGCGCGCTGTTGCATGATGAACGCGGTGCCGGCCAGCCCCAGCAAGGCGCCGGTCAGTTGCCGGTCGCGCAGCGGTTCGCCGCCGGCCCGGGCCGCCAGCAGGACGATCAGCAACGGCCAGAGGTAGGCGATCAGGCTGGCCTCGGCGGCCGGCGCGGCTTTCAGGGCGAAGAAATACAGCGCGTGGTAGGCAAAGATCCCGCCGAACCCCAGGGCCCAGACCGGCCAGGGCTGGCGCCAGCCACGAAAACCGGCGCGCCCCCGCAAGCCGAGCAATACCAGGCTGGCGCCGCAGGCCACGGCAAAGCTCAGGGCCAGCAACTGGAAGGGGGGAATGCCGGCGGTGAGGGTGGTCAGCAGCGCCAGGCATGACCAGAGAAACACCGCGATCACGCCGATGGCGGTGGCGGCGCCGCTGCGGGAGGGGGCGAGGCGGGTTGAGTGGATGGCGGTCATAGGCACACCGAGGCAAGGGCGGTGTGGCCAGCATAGAAGCCGCCGCGACGGCGGTATTGATCAGGCCTGCCGAACTCTTGTCGCAGCCTGCGCCTGGGTGTCGCGAGCGGCCTTGCGCAGGGCGGCCGGGGTCTGGTTGCGGGCCTTTTTCAAGGCGTGGGTCAGGGCGCTCTGATCGGCGTAGCCGACCCGCTGGGCGATCTCGCTGATGGGCAGCAGGGTACGGCCGAGCAGGTCGATGGCGCGGTCCAGGCGCAGGGTCGAAATATAGGCGAAAGGCGTGCTGTGCATGTCCCGCTCGAACAGCAGGTACAGGCTGCGCTCGCTGACCCCCGCGGCCTGGGCGATGGCGCGGGCGCTCAGCGGGCTGCCCAGGTGCTGTTCGATATAGGCCAGGGCCCGCGCCAGTGCCTGGCGTTGCGGCGCGCTTGGCGTCGGGCGGGCCAGGCAGGCCAGCAGCAGGGCGCTCCAGGCGCTGGCGACCGGGCTGGAGGAACTGAGCAAGGCGCCGCTGTGGCTGGCATAGCCGAGCAGGTGGCGGATCTGCGGGTCGATGGCGAAGAAGCGGCTATCGGCCAGGGACGGCTCGCTGCCGGGGCTATCCAGGTCGAGCACCAGAAAGGTGTTACGGCGCTCGGCCAGGAAGCTATGCCGGGCGCCCGGGGCAATCACCACGCCCTGGCTGGCATCGACCTTGCCGCCGCGGCCGTCCACCTCGATCTCCATTGCCCCCGACTGCGGCAGCACGATCTGCGGAAAATCGTGGTCGTGCAGCTCGACCTGCCCGGAATACGAACGCATCGCCAGGGCGACAGTGGGTTGGGCTGGAGTGTTCATGGCGCGGCTCCGAGGGTGGCTGCCCCGCATCATGCCTGAAAATGCGGGTGCTGTAGGAGTGGTTGGGCGGTGTGGGATGGTTGGGGAAAAGGGGGCTGGCTCAGCTGTTGTGGTGATTGACACACCGCTATCGCGAGCAAGCTTCGCTCCTACAGAAGCAAGGCGGCAAAAGGCCGGGGCAGGGCGCTATCAAGGCTTGGGCCGGTCCGCTGAAACGTCTAAGCTGGGCCACCGTTCCAGCCTTCCGGATGCCCGCGTGAAATTCACTCTCCCCAAAGTCGGTACCGCACCCTTCTGCCCGCCGGAAGTCGCCGGCACCATCGTCGTCGATCCCACCGCGCCGCTGTTCAAACGGATCCTGCGCTTCGCCGGCCCCGGCCTGCTGATTTCCATCGGCTACATGGACCCGGGCAACTGGGCCACCGCCATCGAGGCCGGCTCGCGTTATGGCTACAACCTGCTGTTCGTGGTGCTGCTGGCGAGCCTTGCGGGCATGGCGGTGCAGTGCCTGTGCTCGCGCCTGGGCATCGCCACCGGGCGCGACCTGGCGCAGCTTTGCCGGCAGCGCTACAGCACCCGCACGGCACGGACCCAGTGGCTGCTGGCGGAGGTGTCGATCATCGCCACCGACCTTGCCGAGGTCCTGGGCTGCGCCCTGGCGTTCCACCTGTTGCTCGGGGTTTCGCTGACCACCGGGATTGTCATCACCGCCTTCGACACCCTGTTGATTCTCGCCTTGCAGAACCGCGGCTTCCGCCGGCTGGAGGCGATCATGCTGGTGCTGGTGGGCACCATCGGCCTGTGCTTTTTCGTCGAGCTGCTGTTGATCAAACCCTACTGGCCGGACGTGGCGCGAGGCTTCACGCCATCGCTGGCGGCGATCGGCGAGGCGCCGCCGCTGTACCTGGCGATCGGCATCCTCGGCGCCACCGTGATGCCGCATAACCTGTACCTGCACACCTCCATCGTGCAGACCCGCCTGGTGGGCCAGGACGAGGCCAGCCGGCGGGATGCGATCAAGCTGGCGCGCATCGACACCATCGGCTCCCTGGCCTTGGCGCTGCTGGTCAACGCGGCGATCCTGATCCTCGCCGCCGCGGCCTTCCACGGTACCGGGCACACCGAGGTGGTGGAGCTGCAGGACGCCTATCACCTGCTCGATCCGCTGGTGGGCGGGGCGCTGGCCAGCGTGCTGTTCGGCGTGGCCTTGCTGGCCTCGGGGCAGAGCTCGACCTTCACCGGCACCATCGCCGGCCAGGTGATCATGGAGGGCTACCTCAACCTGCGCCTGCCGTGCTGGCAACGGCGCCTGATCACCCGTGGCCTGGCACTGGTGCCGGCCTTCGTCGGCGTGTGGCTGATGGGCGACGGCGCGGTCGGCCAGCTGCTGGTACTGAGCCAGGTGGTGCTCAGCCTGCAACTGCCGTTCGCCCTCTACCCGTTGATCCGCATGACCAGCGACCCGCAGTTGATGGGCGTGTTCGTCAACCGCTGGCCGACCCGCATCCTCGCCTGGAGCCTGTTCGCGATCATCAGCGGGGCCAATGCCTGGCTGATTGCGCAGTTGGTGGTGTAAGCACGCAACTGCATGTGGCGATGACTGGGACAGGCTAGATCATGAGAAGGGCCCTTGAACGGCTTTCAGCAGAGGCCTTTTGTCAGGATTGATAGTGGGTCGCTTTGACTGCGACGACTTCCAGCAAGAGAGTCAGCACCAGAAACCAGCCAACGCACTGCGATACAATCAATCTGCTTTTAAGCGGCTCAGGAAAGTTGGTGACATCTTCCTTGTCCATCAAACCGTGTCGGGTGAGATAGGGGGCGAGCAACAAGCCGCTCCCCACCACGCCCGCCAGCGCCATTTTTCCCCAGGGTCCACTCTGGAGATGGAACTTGTACCTGTTGACCAATAAGCAGTGCCTGGAGCTGCTCAGCAAGATACCCATGTGCCGACAACCCAGGTACAGGTAATACCCACCCAAGCCGAACATGCCTAGAAAGGTGGTCCCGATACAGGCACCCAGCACGATGTGTGCGGTGGTAATGATCATTCACTTCCCTGCTTCATAGATAAGCTCCCCCAAAAACGCCCCGGCCGACTCTCCACCTGTTCCAAGCCCGTAAGCAATCCCACCAGCTACCACCAGACCGCACGTCACAGCCCCGACACCCATGGTCGGAACCCCGATCGCTACGCAAATACCCCCTGCGACGCCTGTCCCCAGTAGCGGACCTGTGATGACTCCGCCAGCTATCCCACCGGTCAGGCTTCCGGCCTCGGTGAGTTTCACCTTCTCGCAGGCGTCTTTGTTGCCTGCTGTACAAACATCCTGAACCTTCATGTATGACGCCTCTCCACTGAGCGCCATACCGAGCCAGCCGCCATATTTAAGCACTCTGGAAGCCCTTGAAATGCCCTCCATGTGTGTGGCGTAACCCGGTATCTGGCCCGCTGCGCCCGCTTGGGTCCAACGGTGGACCAGGCGGCTGCTGGAAATTCCCAGGGCGCTTTTGAGCTTTGGATGCTCGGGAAAGGCAACGCTCATTTTGGTGATACCGATCAACTGGCTATCCAGGCGTGTAAACAGCTTTCGTCTCTCGCTAAAGAACTCGGCGCTACGCAGGTGCCCATCTCGTTGGAAGAACGTCTGGTGGAGCCTCTCGATATCCTGCAAGGTGCCTTTCAATTCGTTGACATGGCTACCAATCGCCGCTGTTCCCACGCCAGTAGCTGTTCCGCTGTATGCAAGGATCGAGGCCACCTGAGACCTGTACTGAAGCATGAATGTCGTCTCTTCATCCGTAAGAGATTCCAGTTCGATGCTGACCTTTTCGGCAGCCTCCATCAACAACGACTCTTCCCGGGTACACAGGTTATTGTCGGGATGGCTCAACACTACGAGGTGTCCTGGTCTTAGTCGCTCCGGTAGCTGGGAATTGAGCTGGCGAAATTTCTCCAGGACCGCCGGATCGGGTTGGCCGAAAAGAAGCGTTTCAAGGGCGGCACGGCTTATCGGCGACTGGACGATATGAAAGCCCGGCTCCACGCTTTGGTGGTCGGTGAGCATGGGGCGCAGTTCCGGGACGATTTCTGCACCCTTGAAACGCATCCCGCGGGCCTGCTCGCCGGGTACAGAGTCCGCGAATTCATTCTGTGGCCATCCCTCCTGTATCGCCTCGGCCCAGCGCTGCGAGTTCGCGACTCCCAGTGGCAGCCATTCGGGGTGGATGGGGATGGGCGGCTGGTCTTCCGAGAGAGTCGATTTCTGAGTGGCGACAAGGCGGTGGGTCCCTGTGGGACAGCCGCATTGCACCAGGCTGCCGTCGACCGCCGTGGGTTGTCGGGTATCCAGCCAGGTGTCATGTCCTTCGATGATGAAACCGACCGTCTGGCACATGGGGCACCAGACGGTATCAGTGACACGGGCGACTCTTTGGCCCTCGATGAATGATGTATCGGATCCCGATATGACCACACCTCCAGTAGTGGTGGGGTCGCCTTGTCGTGCTACGAAAGCCATGTTGCAACGTCCTGTACATGAGGTTTTCCTCGGGAACGTAGCAACGCCTTTCAGGCAAAAAAATCGGGGGAATCTGAAAGGCTGGCGGTAATTGTCTGCCTGATATTTTTCTTGCAACCCCTCTTGCTGGATCAGCCTTCGCAGCTCAATCCAACGCCTGGGCAGCGAACAGCGCGACCTGGGCATCTTCCCCGGACTTGACCCCGGACACGCCGACGGCGCCGATCACCTGGCCGTCGAACACCACGGGCACGCCACCTTCCAGCGAGGTCAGCAGCGGCGCCGAGAGAAACGCCGTGCGTCCGCCGTTGACCATCTCTTCATAACCCTTGGACTCGCGTCGGCCGAGGGCGGCGGTGCGGGCCTTTTCCACGGCGATATAGGCGCTGATCGGCGAGGCGCCGTCCAGGCGTTCGAGGGCCAGCGGGTGGCCGCCGTCGTCGACGATGGCGATGCTCACCGGCCACTGGTTGCGCTCGGCCTCGTCCCGCGCGGCGATAAGAATGCGCTGGACTTCGCGATGACCCAGGATGGCTTTGCTGTGCATGGCGTGCTCCTTTCAAGGGGTATTGGGTTGAGGGGAAGAATCCAGGGGCGGCAGGGCGGCCTCGACCAGCTCGATCCAGTGCCGCACCGGGGTGCGTCCGGCGCCGTCGAGGTGGGTCTGGCAGCCGATATTGGCGGTGACTATGAGCTCGGGGCGGCCGCTTTCCAGGGCATTGAGCTTGTTGTCGCGCAGTTGTCGCGCCAGCTCGGGCTGGGTCAGCGAGTAGGTGCCCGCCGAGCCGCAGCACAGGTGGCTGTCGGGCACCTCGGTGAGTTCGAAACCCAGGCGCTTGAGCACCGCCTCCACCGCGCCGCCGAGTTTCTGCGCGTGCTGCAGGCTGCACGGACAGTGGAAGGCCAGGCGCTGGTCGCTGTGGGCGTGCAACTGTTCCAGCGGTTCGTCGCGCAGCACTTCCACCAGGTCCCGGGCCAGGGCGCTGACCCGCTCGGCGCGGGCGGCATACCGCGGGTCGTGGGCCAGCAGGTGGCCGTAATCCTTGATAAAGGCGCCGCAACCGCTGGCGGTCTGCACCAGGGCTTCGGCGCCGTTTTCCAGGTGCGGCCACCAGGCGTCGATATTACGCCGGGCCCGCTCCAGGCCGGCGTCCTGGGCGTCCAGGTGATAATCCACGGCGCCACAGCAGCCGGCCTCGGCCACCGGCTCCACGGCGATGCCCAGGCGGTCGAGGACCCGCGCCGTCGCGGCGTTGGTGTTGGGCGACAGGCTCGCCTGCACGCAACCTTCCAGCAGCAAGATACGTCGCGCGTGGGCCGTGGTTGGACGCGTCTTGGCCGGCTGTACCTGGCGCGGCAGCTTGCCCTGCACGGCCTCGGGCAGCCAGGGGCGCAAGGTGGCGCCGGTGCCGATCAGCGCCTTGAACAGCGCCGGGTTCGGCGCCAGGGCGCGCAGGCCCTGGCGCAGCAGGCGCTGGCCGAGGGGCCGGGGGACGGCGGCATCGACCACGGCGCGGCCGATGTCCAGCAGGTTGTGGTAGTCCACCCCGGACGGGCAGGTGGTTTCGCAGTTGCGGCACGACAGGCAGCGGTCCAGGTGTAGCTGGGTCTTGGCCGTGGCCTCGTGGCCTTCCAGCACCTGCTTGATCAGGTAGATACGCCCCCGCGGCCCGTCCAGTTCGTCGCCCAGCAGCTGGTAGGTGGGGCAGGTGGCGTTGCAGAAACCGCAATGCACACAGGTGCGCAGGATGCTTTCGGCTTCCGCGGCGCGGGGTAGCTGGCGCGCCTGTTCGCTCAAGGTGGTTTGCATGCTGCGGGTCTCCGTTCAGAGCTCGGCGTAGAGCCGGCCGGGGTTGAAGATCCCTTGCGGGTCCAGTTGCGCCTTGAGCTGGCGGTGGTAGCGCAGCAGCACCGCCGGCAATGGCTGGAACGGGCTGTCCAGCAGGCCGTGGCTGTAGCAGGTGGCGTGGCCACCGACGCGCTCCGCCAGGCTGCGGATGCGCTCCGCGGGTGCCGCGGATTTCAGCCAGCGCTGGGCGCCGGCCCAATCTATTAACTGCTGGCCGGGCAGCTCCAGGACGCCGGTGTTATTGGGCAGCGACAGGCGCCACAGCGGCAGGCCTTCGTCGAAGAACGCCAGGCGTTGCTCGTTGAGGTCGGCCCAGTAATCGGCGGCCAAGGGCTCGCCACCCAGGCGATCGCGGGCCGCGGCCACCGAACCTTCGCCGCCCTCCAGGCGCAGGTGCAGGCGCTGGCCGTCATGGCTGGCGGCGCTGATGGGCAGCGGTTGCTGGCCCCAGTCGGCGAGCCGGGCCAGGGCCTTGGCGCTGTCCATTTCCAGGCTCAGGCTGAGGCACTGGCGGGGTTTGGGCAGGACCTTGAGCGACACCTCGGTGAGCACCCCGAGGCACCCGTAGCTGCCCACCAGCAAGCGCGAGAGGTCGTAGCCGGCGACGTTTTTCATCACCTCGCCACCAAAGCGCAGAAGCTTGCCGGTGCCGGTGATCACCCGGCTGCCAAGCACGAAGTCACGCACCGAGCCAGCCCAGGGTCGCCGCGGGCCGGACAGCCCGGCGGCGACCATGCCGCCAACGGTGGTGCCGTCGCCGAAGGCTGGCGGCTCGCAGGCCAGCATCTGCCCGGCGGCATCCAGCGTTGTCAGCAGTTCCTGCAATGGCGTGCCGGCGCGGACCGTCACCACCAGCTCGGTGGGGTCGTAGCTGACGATGCCGCGATGGGCGCGGGTGTCGAGCACCTCGCCGGCGGTCATGCGGCCGAGAAAGGCCTTGCTGTTGCCGCCCTGGATCAGCAGCGGCGTGCCGTCGGCCAGCGCCTGCCCGACCTGTTCCAGCAGTGCGCCGCTGGCGTCGTTATCCGCGTGTGCCGTCATCAGAAACGCTCCAGCTCGGGGAAGGGCAGTTGCCCGGCGTGCACGTGCATGGCGCCGAATTCGGCGCAGCGGTGCAGGGTCGGGATGTTCTTGCCGGGGTTGAGCAGGCCGCCGGGATCGAAGGCCGCCTTGACCGCGTGGAACAGGGTCAGCTCGTCGCTGTTGAACTGGGCGCACATCTGGTTGATTTTCTCCCGGCCGACCCCGTGTTCGCCGGTGATGCTGCCGCCGACCGCGACGCACAGTTCGAGGATCTTGCCGCCCAGGGCTTCGGCGCGGTCCAGTTCGCCGGGCTGGTTGGCGTCGAACAGGATCAACGGGTGCATGTTGCCGTCGCCGGCATGGAACACGTTGGCCACCCGCAACTGGTACTCGGCGGCCAGCGCGGCGATGGCCTTGAGCACCCCCGGCAGTGCGCGGCGCGGGATGGTGCCGTCCATGCAGTAGTAGTCCGGCGATAGCCGGCCCACCGCCGGGAAAGCGTTCTTGCGCCCGGCCCAGAAACGCACTCGCTCGGCTTCGTCGCGGGCCTGGCGGACCTCGGTGGCGCCGGCCCGTTCGAGCACCGCGCGGACCCGGTCGCAGTCGTCGTGGACATCGGCTTCGACACCGTCTAGCTCGCACAGCAGGATGGCCTCGGCGTCCACCGGGTAGCCGGCGTGGATGAAGTCTTCGGCGGCGCGGATCGCCAGGTTGTCCATCATCTCCAGGCCGCCGGGGATGATGCCGGCGGCGATGATATCGGCCACCGCGCGGCCGGCTTTTTCCACCGAGTCGAAGGCCGCCAGCAGCACCTTGGCCAGTTGCGGCTTGGGCAGCAGCTTGACCGTGACTTCGGTGATGATCCCGAGCAGGCCTTCGGAGCCGGTGAACAGCGCCAGCAGGTCGAAACCGGGGGCGTCCAGGGCGTCGCTACCGAGGGTCAGGCGTTCGCCTTCGACACTGAGGATCTCCACCTTGAGCAGGTTGTGCACGGTCAGGCCGTATTTCAGGCAGTGCACGCCGCCGGCGTTTTCCGCGACGTTGCCGCCGATGGAACAGGCGATCTGCGAAGACGGATCGGGGGCGTAATACAGGCCGAACGGCGCGGCGGCCTGGGAGATCGCCAGGTTGCGCACTCCGGGCTGGACCCGCGCGGTGCGGGCGGCGGGGTCGATATGCAGGATCTGGTTGAAGCGCGCCATTACCAGCAGCACGCCTTGTTCCAGGGGCAGGGCGCCGCCGGACAGGCCGGTGCCGGCACCCCGGGCGACCACCGGCACGCGGCGTTCATGGCAGATCCGCAGCAGTTCCTGCACCTGCTCGATATGCCGTGGCAGGGCTACGAGCATCGGTGTGGTGCGGTAGGCCGAAAGGCCGTCGCATTCGTAGGGTTTGAGGTCTTCGCTCTGGTGCAGGAGGTCCAGGTCGGGCAGGCGTTGGCGCAGTACCTGGAGCAGTGCCGTTTTATCGACTGTGGGCAGCGCGCCGTCGACGCGTTCGTCGTAGAGGATATTCATGGGTGGCTAACGACCCTGAGTTGTTTTTATGGGCGCTCGGCGGACAGGCCGCTCAGTTGCATCATTGGCCCGGCTGGCCTTACTGTCCACGGGGCCGGGGACTGGTCGAACCAGTTTGTTTCGCCAGCGATGCCGGGTTTTTTATAAAAACTTAAGTATTTCAGTGGACTAGCCTGATGATCCGTTTGATCGGGTTTTTTCTTCACAGCTGGTCATACCAGTGGAGGGCGCATGCACAGCAAGGATTCGACCCGGCACCAGGTGGCGGATGTGGTCTGTGAACGCATCGAACGCCTGATCGTCGACGGCGTACTGAAGACCGGCCAGCTGCTGCCCTCGGAGCGGCGCCTTACGGAAAAGCTCGGGGTGTCGCGCACGGCGTTGCGCGAGGGCCTGAAACTGCTGCGGGCGCGGGGCATCATCGAAACCGAACAGGGCAAGGGCTCGTTTGTCGCCCAGTTGTCGGGGCAGGGCGCGACCTCGGCGCTGATGCATCTGTTCAGCTCCCAGCCGCGCACCCTCTATGATCTGTTCGAAGTGCGCAGCCTGCTGGAAGGCGAGTCGGCGCGGCTGGCGGCGTTGCGCGGCACCAACGCCGATTTCGTGCTGATCGGCCGCGCCTATCAGGCGCTGCTGGATGCCCACGACCAGACCCTTGATGCCTCGGCCCATGCGCGGCTGGATCACGCCTTCCACCTGGCGATCTGCGAGGCCTCGCACAACCCGGTGCTGGTGCAGACCCTGCGCTCGCTGACCGATCTGCTGCTCAACTCGGTGTTCGCCTCGGTCAACAACCTCTACCACCGCCAGGCGCAGAAACGCCAGATCGACCGCCAGCACGCGCGGCTCTACAACGCCGTCACCGGGCGCCTGCCGGAGCAGGCGCGCAAGGCCGCCATCGCGCATATCCAGGGTCTTTGCGACAACCTGCGGGAGATCGAAAACGAGGAGCAGCGCCTGGTGCGGGCGACCTTGCGCCTGGAAGGCTGGAACTGACGCCGCCGCGACCAGGGGCCAATGGCGGCGACGGGCAGCCACTACACTGCTAGAGACGCGGCAACATTCGCGTCGTCGACGACCACCACAAAGGAGTCACCCCATGTCCAACCAGACTTGTGCCTGCCCGGGCTGCACCTGCAAGGTCGGCGCCCATGCCATCGTCCGTCACGGCAAGCACTACTGTTGCCAGGCCTGCGCCAGCCACCACGCCAACGGCGAACCCTGCACCTCTACCGAAGGCTGCGATTGCGCCAAGGGTGCGCACCACTGACGGGTTGAAGTTGTCGGGTGGAAAAGCAGTGGAGCCGCTCAGGGCTCCACTTTCCAGTTGCGAGCGTCCTGTTTGCGAGCGTCGATCCAGTTGCCGGTGGCGCGTTCGGCATGGCTCGATCATCCAACGCCGTGGCGTATCACGCCCTACGCCCAAGGCCTCGGTTGGATCAGGTCGACGGTCGCCAGGTGACGTTCTCGATACCGAATTTTTCCGCCAGGGGTTTGCTGGTCTTTTTCACCCGTTCCAGGCCGAAGCGACCGATGCGGCCGACACCGGCGTCGCAGCTTGCCCAATGCCACGCCTCGGCGTTGTCCATCTTCTCCGAGCGGATGATGAAGGACTTGGGGGCGCCGTGCAGGGTGTATTCGATGACGAAAAGTTTTGCGTTGTTCATAAAGCTATCAATTCTCCCTGTGATGGTTTAGTGACCCGCGCGGGCAGGGAAAAATTCACTCGGATTGTCGAGCAAGGGGCTCAGCGGTCGGGCAGCGGTCGGGCAAGCATCCGAACGGGTTATTGCCTGGCCCTGTGGCGTCCGTCCGGATGCTTCTTCGCGGTTTTCCAGGCGGATCGGCGGGGTTACCATGGGCCCCCCTGCTTGACGACGATGCCCGGCCATGGCCCTTGCCGCACCTCCCGACCTCAGCGACACCGATGTGCCGGTACAACCCCTGGCGCGCACCTATCCGCGTGGCCTGTTCATCGAGCCCCACGAACATGCCTGGGGGCAGCTGCTGTATGCCATGAGCGGGGTGATGTGGGTCGAGACGCCGAACGAGGCGCTGGTGGTGCCGCCGCAACGGGCGGTGTGGCTGCCGCCGGGCGTGCCCCATGGGATCCGCGTGGTCACCGACCTGCAGATGCGCAACATCTATCTGCGCCCGAGCCTGGCGGCGACCCTCGACAGCCAGGTGCAGGTGCTGCAGGTGGACAACCTGCTGCGCGAGCTGATCGTGCGTCTGGTGGAGCATGAGGGAGCGCCGCAGCCGGAGTACTACGATGCGCTGGTGAACCTGGCCCTGCTGGAACTCAAGCGCGCCCGGCGCTCGCGGTTGAAGATCGTACTGCCGGACAGTTCCGACCGGCGCCTGATCAATCTCTGCCAGGCGGTGATGGCCGCGCCTTCCCTGGACATTCCCTTCGAGCGCCACGCCGAGGCGGCGGGCGCCAGCGTGCGCACCCTGGCGCGGCTGTTCAAGGACGGCCTGGGCATGGGCTTCGCCGAGTGGCGCCGCCAGGTGCAACTGGCCACGGCCGCGGCCGAGCTGATCCAGGGCGTGCCGGTCAGCACCATCGCCCGCGAGCTGGGGTATTCCCCCGGCAGCTTCAGCGATATGTTCCGCCGCGAGCTGGGGCTGGCCCCGTCGCAATACGCGGCCGGAGAAGCCCGCGCCTGAGTGCCTGTCATCCCTGTAGCCGCTGCCGAGCTCTGCGAGGCTGCGACCGGGCCACCGCGTTTATCCAGACCCACTGCATTCTCAGGCTTTGCGCCTGCTGCGCAGTCGATCGCAGCCTCGCGCGGCTCGGCAGCGGCTACGGGGCTTTGCGCACAGGCACTCATTGTGTGGGCGCCGCAATACCCGTAGGAGCGAAGCTTGCTCGCGATGAACGGTAACGCGGTCCGCCAGACATTCCGCGCCGGGGCTATTGCGGGCAAGCCTCCGCAGCCTCGCGGAGCTCGGCAGCGGCTACGGGGCTTTGCGGAAAGGCATCCATTGTGTGTGGGCGCTGCAATCCCATAGGAGCGAAGCTTGCTCGCAATGAACGATAACGCGGTCCGCCAGACATTCCGCGCCGGGGCTATTGCGGGCAAGCCTCCGCAGCCTCGCGCGGCTTGGCAGCGGCTACGGGGCTTTGCGCACAGGCATCCATTGTGTGGGCGCTGCAATCCCGTAGGAGCGAAGCTTGCTCGCGATGAACGATAACGCGGTATGCCAGACATTCCGCGTCGGGGCCATCGCAGCCAAGCCTCGCTCTTACACGTTCATACCCACAGATTGGCCGAAATCCTGAAGTGCTTGGCCGGTTGCGCAGGTTTTCGCTCCCTACACTCCCGGCATGCCCAATCGCCGCCGCCCAGGCGCGGCGCACTGCCCGGAGTTCGTCATGCATTACCTCATCTCTCTCGCTATTGGCCTCGGCGTTGGCCTGCTCTACGGCGCCCTGAACTTTCGCTCGCCGGCGCCGCCGGCCATCGCCCTGGTCGGGCTGCTCGGCATGCTCGCCGGCGAACAGCTGTGGCCCATGGGTCGGCAGCTGGTGAGCAACTGGTTGTCCTGAGGCTTTTCGATCCTTTTATTTATTCCTGTTCATGGAGGCGCTTATGCACGCCCTGCAATTTTCCAAGACCGGCGATCTGTCGTCGCTGCACTACGTCGAGGTGCCGACCCCGGTGCCGGCCGCCGATCAGGTACTGGTGCAGATCAAGGCCGCCGGCCTCAACCCCAGCGATGTGAAGAACGTGCTCGGGCGTTTTCCCTACACCACCGTGCCGCGCATTCCCGGGCGGGATTTCGCCGGGGTGGTGGTGGACGGGCCCCGGGAGCTGGTGGGGCAGGAGGTCTGGGGCACCGGCAAGGAGCTGGGGTTCTACGCGGACGGCTCCCATGCCCAGTACGTGGCGCTGTCGGCCAAGGGCGTGGCGCACAAGCCGGCGCACCTGAGCTTCGCCCAGGCCGCCAGCCTGGGCGTGCCTTACACCACCGCCTGGGATGCCCTGGAGCGCAGCGGAGTGGGCGCCGGCACCACCTTGCTGGTGATTGGCGGCGGGGCGGTGGGCAGCGCCGCCCTGGCCCTGGCGAAGATTCGCGGAGCCCGGCTGCTGGCCGCCGCACGGCGCCCGGAGCAGGTCAAGGCGTTGCAGGCGCAAGGGTTCGAGACCGTGCAGCTGGACCAGCCGGAAAACCTCGGAGCCCAGGTCAACGCCGTGTTTGCCGGCGGCGCCGAGGTGATCTTCGACACCACCGGCTTCTGGCTGCCGGCCTCGGTCGCGGCCCTGGCGCCGTTCGGCCGCATCGCCATCATCGCCGCGCCGGTGGACGGCCACGTGCAGTTGCCGGCCCTGGGCCTGTATCGCAAGGGCGGCTCGGTGGTCGGGATCAACTCGCTGCTGTACGGCGTGCAGGCCTGCGCGGCCATGCTCGAGCAGTTCGGCCGGTTCTTCGATGAAGGGCTGTTGCCATTGCCGCAGGGGCTGTTCGAATCGCCGCTGGAGCAGGGCGTCGAGCGCTACCACGAGGTCAATCGGGGCAGCGGCGAGAAGGTGATCCTGTTGCCGTAAGGGTGGCCAACCCGCCTGAATCGGCAGGCTGGCCCGGCTTTGTGTAGCCGCTGCCGAAGGCTGCGATCGCCCCGAAGGGGCGCGGCGATCTTGCGTTCGCCGAGGTCCTTCGGCGCTTATATTGAGCTCCTGCGGACCTATCGCAGCCTGCGGCAGCGGCTACAGGTTGGGGCCTGTGTCGTGTCTGGACCTTGCTTGCGACGGCGTCAGCCCAGACAACCTCATAACCAAAGTCGCAGGCGTTATGCGCTTACGCCTCCGGCACACCTTTCTCCCACGCCGACCAGTTCTTCAGGATGTCCTGCACCAGCGGATTGCCGGTGCGATAGAGGTTTTCCAGGGCCGGGACGAAACCGCCCTGGTCGGCGTACTTGAGCAGGTTGTCGACTTCGCTGCCGCCCGGCTCGGGGCGGTCGAAGTCGGAGCCGGCGCGGACCACCGCCAGCCGCTGCACGTCCACCCGGCCTTCGCGGCTGGCGCGCAGCAGGGCTTCGTAGGTCGAGTTGTCTT
The DNA here is from genome assembly GCF_028640915.1 of Pseudomonas sp. B3G-3. Classification (NCBI taxonomy): domain Bacteria; kingdom Pseudomonadati; phylum Pseudomonadota; class Gammaproteobacteria; order Pseudomonadales; family Pseudomonadaceae; genus Pseudomonas; species Pseudomonas sp. B3G-3. Next base: position 61,443 of record NZ_JAQZAB010000125.1, read on the forward strand.
CCTGCTGCGTGGTGCAGTACTCGCCCTTGTTGTCGGTCAGCAGGCGGGTCCAGACCTCGGCCCGCTCGCTCAGGCGGGTGCCGGAGAACCAGGTGTTGCCCGCCAGGGTGTCGCACTGGGTCACCACCGGCGGCTGGTTGGCCGGCGCCGCCGGGTACTTGAGGCGCCAGGCCGCCGATTCCTTGCTTTCGCTCAGGCTTACCCGACGCGACAGGGCGAAGGCCTTGGCCTGCAGTTTCGGGTTGAGTTCGAAGACCTCGGTCTTGTAGTCCAGCGGCGGTTTCTCGTTCGGACCCTTGGTGTTGATGCCCAGGTAGCCGGTCGGCCAGTCCTTGGGCGCGTCCCGCGAATCCAGTTCCCACTGGGTGCCGAATTCCACCAGGTAATGGGCCCAGGCGGTGGTGCCGATGGTGCCGTATTTGGGGCTGATGCCGGCGATCCCGGCGACCAGGAAATAGCTTTTGCGCAGGTCGAATTTCGGCGACAGCGCCAGGGCCAGGGTCGAGGCCGCGGCGTTGGTCTGGCCCATGCCGGTGACCAGCAGGCAGACGTCCTTGGTATTGCAACGTATCGCCGGGTACTCCGCCGATAGCCCCGGGACGCGCACTTCCTGTTTCAGTTCCAGGCGCTCGATCCAGTGCTGGGCCTCGGGGGCGAACATGGTGATCAGCATCACCTTGGGTTTGATCGGTGCCGCAGCTGTTTCGCTCGCCCAGGCGCCGCAGGACAGCAGAGTGCCGGCAGCCAGACCAACCGACAGGGAAAGACGGGTCATCACATTCATAAAACCTCCATGGCTCTTGACTTGCAGCTTGCCGCTCAAGGCTCGCCGCTGTTCTTAAAACTGGTAACCGATGCCGGCGTAGTAACCCCAGCCATTGGACCGGGCGCGGAAATCGCCATCGCCGAAATTCAGCTCGCTGCCGTCCTGCCAGTTGCCGCCGTTGTGGAAGTAACGGCCGACCAGGGTGAACCGCAGGTGGGTGAAGGAATACAGCAGCACGTTGGTGGACACCGTGGCGTTGGCCGTGCGGGCCGGGTTGTCCTTGTGCAGGTCCGAGCCGAAATCGAAGTTGGTGAAGCCTATATAGGTCAGCGAGGCGCCGTTGCTGAACTTGTCGATGGGCACGATGTACTTGAGCTGGGCCCGGTAGCCGTCCCACGAGTATTCATTGCTGGCGCCGTAGTTTTCCCACTGGTAGCGCCCATAGAAGTTGGCCGACAGGTTGACCCGCGAATGGGTGTCGATGTCGGTGCCCAGGCCGCTGTACAGGGTATTGGCGCGGTTGGCGCTGTTGCTGCCGTGGTCGTAGATCCAGTCGAAGGCTACGTACCACTCCTTGAACGGGCCGATGGCCAGGCTGCGTCCGGCCAGGTAGTCGATGGAGATCCGCGGCTCGTGTTCCATGAACACCGGCGAGCCGTGGTCCCACACGCCTTTGTCATGGCTGTTGCCGATGTTGAAGATCTTCGGGATGTCGATGTAGCCGTACAGCTCGAACGGCCCCTTGCGGCCGAAGTACTCGTACTCCAGGTAGATATCGTCGGCCGGCTGCGGGCCGAAACTGATGTCCTTGCTGCCGATCAGCGTCAGGTCCTGGTTGTACCAGTCCGACAGGTATGCACCTTTTTTGGGCGGATTGGCGTCCGGGCTGAGGGTTTCGCCCTGGGCCGAGTCATCAACGCTTTGTTGGACGTCGACGGTTTTTTCCTGGGCCTGGGCAGCACTACTGAGTACTCCCGTAACGGCAGTCAGTAGCAGGGAAACAGCCAGGGTGCGACAGGAGGCCGAAGGTGTAAGAGGTCGATGCATTGAAAATCCCTGTTCATGCGGTAGGAAAGCCATGGCTGGCCGGGTTGAAGCGAACCTGTACTCATTATCGGTTTAACGGGTTCGCGCAAACGTTTGCATATGCTGTACCAACTTCGATCAGGTGTTTGAAACAAATGAAGAATCGGTGCAGAAACTGACTGTCTTGTTAGGAAATATCCGGAAAATTAAATCGATACTTCTGAAATCGCTGGGTGGTAAGGAGGGTGGAGCGGAAGGCGGGGCATTTGTGAGGGAACGTATCTGATCTGACAAAAAAGCTGTTTTTTAACTAATTGATAAATAAGGATTTGATAAGTTTTTCCGAAGTTTTATCGGTCAATTCTTACCATAGTATTAATGCTATTTAATCCCGCGGTTTCGTCTCTGCCCCCGCGAAGCTCGTCTACGTTTCTGGCACGGAGCAATTTTCGCCACGGTCAGGTATTCGAAGTCAGTGCGTATCGATTCAGGACGTTGCTGAGCGAGCAGTACACGCATTCATGGATGAACGGCTTGGCCCCTTAGCAAGGAGTTGAGCGTGGACAAAGTTCAGGTCAGGGACGCCGTCAATCATCTTTCCCCCCTCTCTTTGGCAGTTCGCCTGGGTCTTACCGGGTTGTTGCTCAGCCTGGTCAGCCCCTCGGCCATGGCCACCTGTTCCACCGTCGGCAGCGTGGTGACCTGTACCGGGGTGCCGGGCCTGCCGCTGTTTCTCAACGACTTTTCCAGCGCCACCGACGGCCTGACGGTCAACGTCAACAGCGGCGCGCAGATGAACGCGACCCTGGGCGGCAAGGTGCTGAACCTGACCGGCAGCACCATCACCCTGAACAACGCCGGGACCATCGACCCGGCGCTGCTGGGGCTGGTCTCGGTGTTGAGCGGCGGGGCCTTTATTGGCAACGGCGCGGCGGGTGTGGTCAACGTCACCAACACCGTCACCGGGATCATGCGCGGTACCGGGCAATTGCTCGGCCTGAACCTGAGCAGCCTGGACGGCGCCGCGCTGAACATCAACAACGGTGCCGGCGGCACCACCACCATCGTCAACGACGGCACCATCACCTCGACCGGCCTGTCGCTGCTCAGCGTGACCCTGGCGGACACGCCGGTGGTGGCGGTGTATGGCGGTTCCCAGGTGAACATGACCAACAACGGCACGCTGCAAGGCCGGGTCGCCTTCGAGAGTTCCAGCGGCGGCAACACCTTCCTCAACACCGGCACCATCCAGGGCGGGGTGTCGATGGGGGTGAACAGCACCAACACCTTCACCGCGGTCACCGGTTCCAGCGTCAGCGTCGGCGATGGGATCAACATCAGCCTCGGCCTCGGTGGCCTGCCGGGGATCGACCTGACATTCGCCCCCACCGGCAAGGTCGACGGCGGCGCGGGCGGTACCAATACCCTGATCCTGCAGAACACCCTCGGCCCGGGCGGCGGCACCAGCGGCAGCGGCACGCTGTCGAGCGACAACTACATCAACTTCAACAACCTCACGCTCAACAGCGGTACCTGGACCCTGCAGGGAGCACTGGTCAGCGGCAGCACCACCCTCAACGGCGGCATCGCCCAGTTCGATAACAGCGGCACCTTCGGCAGCGGGGTGCTGACCAGCAATGGCGGGATCCTGCAGGCCAGTACCGGCGGCCTGACCCTGAGCAACCTGGTGACCCTGGGCGCCGGCGGCCTGACCGTGCAGGGCGGCAACGACTTGAGCCTGGCCGGGGTGATATCCGGCACTGGCGGCCTGACCAAGAGCGGCGCCGGCCAGTTGAGCCTCGACGGGGCCAACACCTACAGCGGCAACACCAGCATCAGCGCCGGCTCCGTGCAACTGGGCAACAACCTGGCCTTCGGCAGCGGCACGCTGAGCATCGATGGCGCGGCCACGCTGTCGACGCCCGGCACCATCACCCTGAACAACCTGGTCAGCCTCAACAACAGCATGATCGCCACCGGCGCCGGCAGCCTGACCCTGGCGGGGCTGATCAGCGGCAGCGGCGGGCTCACCAAGAGCGGCACTGGCAGCCTGGCCCTCAACGGCATCAACAGCGGTTATTCCGGCACCACCACCCTGGCCGCCGGTACCCTCAGCGTGGGCAACGACAATGCCTTGGGCAGCGGCGGACTGACCGTGAGTGGCAGCGCCAGCCTGGACAGCAGCGCCGCGGTGAACCTGAGCAACGCGGTGACCCTGAACGCCAACCTGACCACCCTCGGCAGCAATGCCCTGACCCTGGGCGGGGGGCTGTCCGGCACCGGCGGGTTGATCAAGAACGGTAGCGCGGACCTGACCCTGAGCAGCGCCAACACCTACTCGGGCGGCACCTCGCTCAATGGCGGCAAGCTGCTGGTGGGCTCCGGCACCGCCCTGGGCAGCGGCGCCCTCAACGCCGGCGCGGGCACCACCCTGGATGCCACCACGGCGCTGAGCCTGGGCAACGCCATCAACCTCATCGGCAACCTGACCCTGGGCGGCACCCAGGCCCTGACCCTGGGCGGGGTGATCAACGGCGCCGGCGGGTTGATCAAGGACGGGGCCGCGGCCCTGACCCTGAACGGCGTCAACGGCTACCTGGGCGATACCGCCCTCAACAGCGGCTCGCTGATTCTCGGCTCGAACACCGCGCTGGGCCTCGGCGCCCTGAACGCCGCCGCCGGCACCACCCTGGATGCCAATACCGCGGTGACCCTGGGCAACAGTCTGAACCTGGCCGGCAACCTGAACCTCGGCGGCAGCGCTGACCTGACCCTGAACGGCGTGGTCGGCGGCAGCGGCGGCCTGACCAAGAACGGCACGGCCAGCCTGATCCTCAACGGCGCCAACACCTTCCTCGCCGGCACCACCCTCAATGGCGGCACCCTGACCCTGGGCAACGCCGGCGCGCTGGGCAGCGGCGCCCTGACCGTGGGCGGCGCGGCGACCCTGGACAATACGGCCGGCATCAGCCTGAGCAACGACGTCACGCTCAATGCCGACCTGACCCTGGCCGGCAGCAATGCCCTGACCCTGGACGGTCTGGTCAGCGGTACCAGTGGGCTGATCAAGAACGGTACGGCCGACCTCACGCTCAACGGCGCCAACACCTTCCAGGGTGGTACCACCCTCAATGCCGGGGGGCTGATCCTGGGCAGCGGCACGGCGCTGGGCAGCGGTGCCCTGACCGTAGGCGGCGCCAGTACCTTGAGCGGCAGCGGCGCGCTGACCCTGAACAATGCTGTGCACCTCAACGCCAACCTGACGCTGGACGCCAGCAACGCCCTGGTGCTGGGCGGGGTCATCGACGGTACCAGCGGCCTGATCAAGAACGGCACCTCAAGCCTGACCCTGAGCGGCAACAACAGCTACCAGGGCACTACCGCGCTGAATGCCGGCTCGCTGATCGTCGGTTCCAATACCGCCCTGGGCAGCGGAGCGCTGAATGCCGCCGCCGGCACCACCCTCGATGCCAGTGCCGCGGTCAGCCTCGGCAATAACCTGAACCTGGGCGGCAACCTGACCCTCGGCGGCACTCAGGACCTGACCCTGGGCGGGGTGATCAACGGCGTCGGCGGGCTGATCAAGAACGGCGCGGCCGACCTGACCCTCAATGGCGCCAACGGTTATCTGGGCAACACCGCGCTCAATGCCGGCACGCTGATCGTCGGGGCCAACGGCGCCCTTGGTGCTGGCGCGCTGAACGCGGCCGCGGGCACCACGCTGGATGCCAATACTGCCGTCACCCTGGGCAACCAGGTGAACCTGGCCGGTGCCTTGAATATTGGTGGCAGCGCCGACCTGACGCTGTCCGGCGCAGTCAACGGCGCGGGCAGCCTGGTCAAGGACGGCAGCGCCAACCTGGTGCTCAATGGCAGCAATGGCTTCCTTGGCGGCACCACGTTGAATGCCGGCACCCTGACGGTCGGCGCCGACGCGGCGCTGGGCCTCGGCGGCTTGACCGTCGGCGGCGCGGCGACGCTGGACAGCAATGCCTCGGTGACCTTGAACAATGGCGTGACACTGAATGCCAACCTGACCCTCGGCGGCAGCAACGGCCTGACCCTGGACGGCGTGGTCAGCGGCACCGGTGCGCTGATCAAGAACGGCGCGGGCGAGCTTGCGCTCAACGGCGTCAACCTCTTCGCCGGTGGCACCAGCCTGAATGCCGGCACCCTGACCCTGGGCAATGCCGCGGCATTGGGCAGCGGCGCCCTGACCGTGGGCGGCGCGGCCACCCTGGACAACAGCGCGGCCTTGACCCTGGGCAACGACATTGCGCTCAACGCCGACCTGAGCATCGCCGGCAACAACAACCTGACCCTGGGCGGGGTGGTCAGCGGCGGCGGGGCCCTGATCAAGAACGGCCTGGGCGACCTCGCCCTGTCGGGCAACAACAGCTTTACCGGCGCCCTGAACATCAACGCCGGTAGCGTCAGCACCCTGAGCAGCGGCGCCCTGGGCAACACCTCGGGGGCCAACGTCAGCGCCGGGGCCAGCCTGAACCTGGGGGCCGACAGCAGCCTGGCGAGCCTGACCGGCAGCGGCGGGGTGCAGATCGGCGCGGGCGTCACCCTGAGCGTCGGCGGCGTCAGTTCCAGCAGTACCTTCGACGGCAGCCTGAGCGGCAGCGGCGGCCTGACCAAGGTCGGCAGCGGCACCCTCGACCTCACCGGGATCAACGGCATCACCGGCAATACCCAGGTCAACGGCGGCACCCTGAGTGTCAGCGGCTCCCTGGGCAGCGCCAACGTCGGCGTCGCCAGCGGCGCGACCCTGACCGGCAGCGGCTCGTTGCTGGGCACGCTGAACGTCGCCGATGGCGGTCACCTGGCCTTGAGCTCGGGCAGCACCCTTGCGACGGGCGGGCTGGTCCTCGGTGGCAACGCCAACCTCGACGCCAGCCTCGGCGCACCGTCCACCACCTCGCTGCTCGATGTCGGCGGCAACCTGACCCTCGACGGCAAGCTGAATGTCACCGACGCCGGTGGCTTCGGCGTGGGCGTGTACCGCTTGATCAACTACACCGGCAGCCTGGTCGACCTCGGGCTGGACATCAACAGCGTGCCGGTCGGGTTCAGCCTCGGCGACCTGCAGGTGCAGACCTCGGTGGGCAACCAGATCAACGTGCTGGTGGCCGCGCCTAACGTCAATATCCGCTTTTGGGACGGCAGCCAGACCGTCGCCAACGGCAGCGTCGACGGCGGCAGCGGTACCTGGAGCAGCGCCGGCAGCAACTGGACGTCGGCCGACGGCTTGCTCAACCAGGCCTGGGCTGGCGATTTCGGGATCTTCCAGGGCACCGCGGGCACCGTCACCGTCGATGGCGCCCAGACCTTCACCGGCCTGCAATTCACCACCAGTGGCTACAACCTGGTGGCGGGCACCGCCGGCGCGCTGACGGCGATCAACGGCACCGGTGGCAACACTGCGCTGCGGGTCGACCCGGGCGTCACCGCGACTATCGGCGTAGGCATCAACGGCAGCGGCACCCTGGCCAAGCTCGACGCCGGCACCCTGGTGCTCAATGGCGCCAACACCTACAGCGGTGGCACCTCGCTGAATGGCGGGACCCTGGTGGTCGGCAACAACTCGGCACTGGGTAGCGGCCAGTTGACCGCTGCCGCCGGCACGACCCTGGACAGCAACGCCGCGGTCAGCCTGGCCAACGCGGTCACCCTCAACGGCAACCTGACGGTGGCCGGCAGCAATGACCTGGCCCTGAACGGCGCCATCGGTGGCACCGGTGGCCTGATCAAGAGCGGTAGCGCCGACCTGACCCTGGGCGGCAACAACAGCTACCTGGGCCCGACCGCATTGAACGCCGGCGGCCTGATCCTGGCGTCCAACACGGCGCTGGGCAGTGGCGCACTGAACGCCGCTGCCGGCACCACCCTGGATGCCAGCAGCCCAGTCAGCGTGAGTAACGCGGTGAACCTGGCCGGCAACCTGGGCATCGGCGGTAGCGCCGACCTGACCCTCGCCGGGTCGATCAACGGCACCGGCAGCCTGAGCAAGGACGGCAGCGCCAACCTGACCCTCAACGGCGCCAACGGTTTCCTCGGCGGCACCACCCTCAATGCCGGGACCCTGACCCTGGGCAATGCCGCGGCCTTGGGCCTGGGCAACCTGACGGTGGCCGGCGCCTCCACCCTGGACAGCAATACCGGCCTGACCCTGGGCAACAACCTGGCATTGAACGCCGACCTGACCCTCGGCGGCAGCCAGGCCCTGACCCTGGGCGGGCTGGTCAGTGGCAGCGGGGAACTGGTCAAGGACGGCACGGCCAACCTGACCCTCAACGGCGTCAACACCTACCAGGGCGGCACCACCCTGAACGCTGGAGGCCTGACCCTGGGCAATGCGGCGGCCCTGGGCAGCGGGGCCTTGACGGTGGCGGGCAGCGCGACCCTGGACAACAGCGCGCCACTGATCCTGGGCAACGACCTCAACCTGAATGCCGGGCTGACGCTGGCGGGCAGCGCCGACCTGACCCTGGCCGGCACCCTGGCCGGCAGCGGCACCCTGACCAAGAACGGCGCGGCCGACCTGACCCTCAGCGGCAGCAACACCTTTGGCGGCCAGTTCAATGTGGCAGCCGGCAGCCTGAGCACCCTGGGCGGTTCGGCGCTGGGCAACAATGCCGGGGTCAACCTGGCCAGCGGCACCCAGCTCAACCTCGGTGGTTCGGCCAGCCTCGCCAGCCTGACCGGCAGCGGTACGGCGCAGGTGGGCGCGGGCAGCACCCTGAGCATCGGCGGCACTAACCTGAGCAGCACCTTCGACGGCAGCCTGAGTGGCAGCGGCCTGCTGAGCAAACTCGGCAGCGGCACCCTGACCCTGAGCGGCAGCAACGCCCTGACCGGCGACACCAGCGTCAATGCCGGCACCCTGAACGTCAGCGGCTCCCTGGCCAGCGCCAATGTGGTGGTCAACAACAGCGGCACCCTGACCGGCACCGGCAGCCTGAGCGGCGCGGTGACGGTGGCCGACGGCGGCCATCTGAGCCTCGGCAGCGGCAACAGCCTGACGCTGGGTTCGCTGGTGCTGGCGCCGAATGCCAACCTGGATGTCGGCCTGGGTACGCCGGTGGCGGGGGGCGGGACTTCGCTGCTCAACGTCGGCGGCAACCTGACCCTCGACGGCACGCTCAACGTCAGCGATATCGGTGGCTTCGGCAGCGGCGTGTATCGCCTGATCAACTACACCGGCAGCCTGACCGACAACGGCCTGGTGGTCGGCAGCGTGCCGGGCAGCGTGGTGCCGGGCGACCTGCAGGTGCAGACCGCGGTGGGCAGCCAGGTCAACCTGCTGGTGACCGCGCCCAACACCCTCGTGCAGTTCTGGGACGGCGGCCAGCTGACCGGCAACGGCGCCATCGACGGCGGCAACGGCACCTGGGCCAGCGGCACCAGTAACTGGACCAATGTCGATGGCACCCTCAATCAGGCCTGGGGCAACAGCTTTGCGGTGTTCCAGGGCGCGGCCGGCAACGTCACGCTCAACGGCACGCAAAGCATCACCGGCATGCAGTTCGTCACCGACGGCTACAGCCTGATCGATGGCACATCCGGCACGCTGAACGCGGTCAACGGCGCCACCGGCAATACGGCGATCCGCGTCGACCCGAACGTCACCGCCACCCTCGGTGTGGCCATCAACGGCGCCGGCACCCTGGCCAAGCTCGACAGCGGCACCCTGGTGCTCAATGGCAGCAATGGCTACACCGGCGGCACCGCGTTCAATGGCGGCACCTTGGTGGTGGGCAGCAACAGCGCCCTGGGCAGCGGTGTGCTGACCGCGGCCAACGGCACCACCCTGGACAGCAACGGCGCGGTCAGCCTAGGCAACGCGGTAGTGCTGAACGGCGGGTTGAAGGTGGCCGGCTCCAACGACCTGACCCTGGCGGGCGTGGTCAGCGGCAGCGGCAGCCTGATCAAGAACGGCGCGGCGAACCTGACCCTCGACGGCAGCAACAGCTATCAGGGCGGCACCCAGCTCAACGGCGGCGAGCTGACCCTGGGCAACAACACAGCCATCGGCAGCGGCGCCTTGAGCGTCGGCGGCAACGCCCAGCTCGACAGCAGCACAGCCTTGCAGCTGGCCAACGCCATCAACCTGGGCGCCCAGCTGACCCTGGCCGGCACCCAGGACACCACCCTCGGCGGCGCCCTCGGCGGCAGCGGCAGCCTGGTCAAGAATGGCAGCGGTGCCTTGCTGCTGACTGGTGCCAATACCTACACCGGCGGCACCACCCTCAATGGCGGCAGCACCACCGGCGATACCTCCAGCCTCAAAGGCGCGATCCTCAACAACGCAGCGCTGACCTTCGCCCAGAACAGCGACGGCACCTACAGCGGCAACCTCAGCGGTAGCGGCACCCTGACCAAAAGCGGCACAGGCGAATTGTTGCTGACCGGCAGCAACGGCTTCACCGGCACCACCAGCGTGCAAGCCGGCTCGCTGCGGGTCGACGGCACCTTGAGCAGCGCCACGGTGAATGTCGCCTCCGGCGCGGCCATTGGTGGCAGTGGGGAAATCGGCGGGACGCTGCAACTGGCCAGCGGCGCCACCCTGAGCGCCGGCGGCGCCGCCACGCCGTTGTCGGTGGGCGCCTTGAACCTGGCCTCCGGGACGACGCTGGACTTCACCCTGGGGCAAGTCGGCAGTTCGACCACGGTGGTCGATGTGGCGGGCAACCTGACCCTCGACGGCACCCTCAATGTCACCAATGGCGGCGGCTTCGGCGTTGGTATCTACCAGTTGTTCCGCTACGGCGGCAGCCTGACCGACAACGGCCTGGTCTACGGCGCGCTGCCAACGGGCGTGCTGCCTGAGAGCCTGACGTTACAGACCGCGCTGGCCAACCAGGTCAACCTGCTGGTGCAGGGCACACCGGGTGAAGTGCAGTTCTGGAACGGTGGCAAGACCACCGCCGACGGCAGCATCACCGGCGGCAGTGGTACCTGGGGCCCGGGCACCAACTGGACCGACCCGAACGGCACCCAGAGCCTGGATTCCAACAATCAGTTCGCGGTCTTCGGCGGGCAGGGCGGCACGGTCACCGTGGTCGGCAACCAGGGCTTCACCGGCCTGCAATTCCTCGACGCCGGCTACAGCCTGGTCGCCGGGGAGGGCGGCAGCCTGAGCCCGACCAATGCCGCCGATGGCACCCTGGCCGCGGTGCGGGTCAACGCCGATGTGACGGCGCAGATCGATGCGCCGCTGGTGGGCAGTGGCGGGATCAACAAGCTCGACGCCGGCACCTTGCTGCTGACCGGTGCCAATACCTACACCGGCGGTACCACCGTCAGTGGCGGCACCCTGGCCGGTACTACCAGCAGCCTGCAAGGACGCATCCTCAACAACGCGCGCCTGCTGTTCGTGCAGAACAGAAACGGTCGTTTCAATGGCGTGCTCAGTGGCACCGGCAGCCTGGTCAAGCAGGGCAGCGGCCTGTTGCTGCTCTCCGGCGCCCAGCCGTTCAGCGGCCCAGTCGCGGTGGAGCAGGGCGAGTTGCAGGTCGGTGATCGCAGTACGCCGAGCGTGTTCGCCGGGCAGGTCACGGTGGCCAATGGCGCCGCCCTGAGTGGCAACGGCAGCGTCGGTTCGCTGGACAACCACGGCCTGACCCAGTCCGGTGGCGCCGCCGGGGCCCTGAGCGTGGCGGGTAACCTCAGCAACGCCGCGGACGGTGTGCTGGACCTGACCGTGACGTCGCCTACCGGCACCGTGCTCGCCGTGGGCGGGACCGCTACCCTCGGCGGCGGTCTGCAAGTGCGCTCGCTGGCGCCTTACACCGGCAACACCACCTACTCGCTGATCACCGCCGGTGGCGGGGTCAACGGGACCTTCAGCAGCACCCGCCTGCCGTCCCTGGCCTTCCTCGACACCGCGCTGGTGTATGGCCCCAACCAGGTCGGCCTGGCGGTCAGTCGCAACCAGACCTCCTTCGCCGAAGTGGCGGCCACCCCCAACCAGCGGGGTGTCGCCAGGGCCCTGGAGAGCTACACCGGCGCCGAAGGCTCGGGCGCTGACGTGCTCAACGATCAGGTCATCAACCTGGATCGTGCCTCGGCCCGCGCGGCGTTCGACAGCCTGTCGGGCGAGATCCACGCCAGTACCGCCAGCTCGCTGCTCGAGGACTCGCGCCATGTGCGCGATGCCCTCAACGACCGCATGCGCCAGCCCGGCTGCGGTACCGAGGAGGATGAGCTGCGGCGCACCCTGGCGCCTGGGGAGGCCCGTTTGAGCCGCGAAGGCTGCCAGGGCCAGGACGAGATGGTCGGCTGGCTGCGAGTGCTCGGTTCCTGGGGCGACATGGAAGGCGACAGCAACACCGCCGGCCTGGATCGCAACCTGTCCGGCTTCATGCTCGGCACCGACCGCCAGCTCGGCGACCAGTGGCGTGGTGGCGTGGCAGCCGGCTATACCCACAGCGATATCGATGCGCAGCGGCGCCAGTCCGATGCCACGATCAACAGCACCCACCTGGCGGCCTACCTCAACTCCCAGCATGACGCCCTGGCGGTCCGCCTCGGCGCGGCCTACAGCTGGCACCGGATCAGCACCAAGCGCAACGTCAGCGTCGGCAGCTACAACGATCGCCTGAAAGCCAACTACGACGCGCGCAGTGCCCAGGTGTTCGGTGAGGTCGGCTATGCCCTGGAAGCGGCGGGCGTGGCGCTGGAGCCCTTCGTCGGCCTGGCCTATGTCAACTACGACAGCGATACCGGCCGGGAAAAAGGCGGCGCTGGACGCCTGAGCGCCAAGTCGAGCCAGGACATCACCTTCTCCACGGTGGGCCTGCGGGCCGGCAAGCGCATCACCCTGGGTAACGGTTCGCAGATCACACCGCGCGCCGCCCTGGGCTGGCGCCATGCCTACGGCGATACCAAGCCCGATGCCGACCTGACCTTTATCGAGGGGGGCGGCTCGTTCACCACCCAGGGCGTGCCGATCGCCAAGGACAGCGCCCTGGTCGAGGCCGGCCTGGACTACCAGATCAGCCCCACGGGCAAACTGGGCATCGGTTACTCGGGCCAGCTATCCCACGACAACCGCGACCATGCGATGACCCTCAGCTTCACCCTCGGTTTCTGATCACCACCGAGGTTTCTTGCAACCGCCCGAAAGGGCGGTTTTTTTTGCCGCTAGCTTGCGGGCCGGATCGATTGGAGGGCAGGCAGGCGGCGCCGGTGGTCGATGGCTCAGGACACGCTCAGCGCGCAGGGCTCTCTATTAGCGCCGAGGGCTCAGCGCTGAAGGCTCTGCTAGAATCGCCGCTCCATGACTTTCAGAGGTGCCCCATGAGCGAGCCGATTCGCCTGACCCAGTACAGCCACGGCGCGGGTTGCGGTTGCAAGATTTCTCCCCAGGTCCTGGAGGTGATTCTGGCCGGCAGCGGCGCGCAGAACCTCGACCCGAAACTCTGGGTCGGCAATGCTTCGCGCGACGACGCGGCGGTGTACGCCATCGATGAAGAGCGCGGCGTGGTCTCGACCACCGACTTTTTCATGCCGATCGTCGACGACCCGTTCGACTTCGGCCGCATCGCCGCCACCAATGCCATCAGCGACATCTACGCCATGGGTGGCGATCCGTTGATGGCCATCGCCATCCTCGGCTGGCCGGTGAATGTGCTGGCGCCGGAAGTCGCCCGCGAGGTGATTCGTGGCGGCCGCGCGGTGTGCGACGCGGCCGGCATTCCCCTGGCCGGTGGCCATTCGATCGACGCGCCGGAACCGATCTTCGGCCTGGCCGTCACCGGCCTGGTGGAAAAGCGCCACATGAAGCGCAACGACACCGCCACCGCCGGTTGCCTGCTGTACCTGACCAAACCCCTGGGCATCGGCGTGCTGACCACGGCCGAGAAGAAGGGCAAGCTGCGCAGCGCCGACGTCGGCCTGGCCCGTGACTGGATGTGCACCCTGAACAAGCCCGGCAGCCGTTTCGGCAAGCTCGACGGCGTGACCGCGATGACCGACGTCACCGGTTTCGGCCTGCTCGGGCACCTGGTGGAAGTGGCCGACGGCAGCAACCTGACCGCGCGCATTCACTACGACCGCGTGCCGCGCCTGCCTGGGGTCGAGTACTACCTGGACCAGGGCTGCGTGCCAGGCGGCACCCAACGCAATTTCGACAGCTACGCCAACAAGCTCGGGCGTATCCAGGCCCTGCACAAGCTGGTGCTGTGCGACCCGCAGACCAGCGGCGGGCTGTTGATCGCTGTCACTCCCGAGGGCAATGCGGCCTTCATCGCGCTGGCCGCCGAACTGGGCCTGGAGCTGGCGCCGATCGGTGAGCTGGTGGAACGACAGAGCAACGCGGTCGAGGTGATCTGATGCCCATCGATATCACCGACTACCGCGAAATCTTCCTCAACGACCGGCCGATGATGGATACCCGCGCGCCGATCGAGTTCGCCAAGGGCGCCTTTCCCGGCGTGGTCAACCTGCCGCTGATGACCGACCACGAACGGCAGCGGGTCGGTACCTGCTACAAGCAGCAGGGCCAGCAGGCGGCGATCGTCCTCGGCCATCAACTGGTGTCCGGGGCGATCAAGGCCGAACGCATCCAGGCCTGGGCCGACTTCGCCCGGGCCCATCCAGACGGCTACCTGTACTGCTTCCGCGGCGGCCTGCGTTCGCAGATCGTCCAGCAGTGGCTCAAGGACGAGGCCGGCATCGACTATCCGCGGGTCGGCGGCGGCTACAAGGCCATGCGTACCTTCCTGCTCGACACCCTCGAGGGCGCGGTGGCCGAGTGTGATTTTGTCCTGCTCGGCGGCATGACCGGCATCGGCAAGACCGAGGTGCTCCATCAGTTGGCCAACGGCCTGGACCTGGAAGGCCACGCCAACCATCGCGGCTCCAGTTTCGGCAAGCGCGCCAGCGGCCAGCCGTCGAACATCGACTTCGAGAACCGCCTGGCGGTGGACATCCTGAAAAAGCGCGAGCGCGGCATCGCCGGGTTCGTGCTGGAAGACGAGAACCGCATGATCGGCAGCTGCGCCTTGCCGTTGCCGCTGTACCAGGGCATGCAAAGTTTTCCCATGGTCTGGCTGGAGGACGGCCTGGAGGGGCGGATCGAGCGGATCCTGCGCGACTACGTGATCGACCTGTGCGCGGAGTTCGTCGCGGTGCATGGCGAGGACGGCTTCGCACGGTTTTCCGAGCGCCTGCTGGAAAGCCTGAACAACATCCGCAAGCGCCTCGGTGGCGAGCGTCACCAGCGCCTGTACCAGCTGCTGGAGGCCGCCCTGGCCGAGCAGGCCCGCAGCGGCAGCGTGGACCTGCACCGGGCCTGGATCGAAGGGTTGCTCAAGGAATATTACGACCCGATGTATGCCTTCCAGCGCGAAAGCAAGGGCGCGCGCATCGAGTTTGTCGGCGAGCAGGCGGCGGTGCTGGAGTATTTGCGCGAACGGGCTCGCCAGCAGGGTTGAGTCGATAGAAGGGCGGGGCCTTTGGCCCCATCGCGAGCAAGCTCGCTCCTACAGGGTTCCGCGCCGTCCATGTAGGAGCGAGGCTTGCCCGCGATGACGTCCATGCAGACGCCATCGAACTTCTGGTTACAACAACGCCGCGCCAATCAACCCGCACACCACGCCAATCAGCATGGTCAGGCCGGCCACGGTCACCAGCACCCGCGCGTCGAAATCCTTGCGCAGCATCAGCAGCGACGGCAGGCTGATGCTCGGCAGGGTCATCAGCAAGGCCACCGCCGGGCCGGTGCCCATGCCCAGGGTCATCATGGTCTGCACGATAGGGATTTCCGCGGCGGTGGGAATCACGAACAGTGTGCCGACAATCGCCAGCGGCACCAGCCACAGCAGGCTGTCGCCAATCGCGCCCTCGACGTGGGGGAACAGCCAGACCCGCGCGGCGCCCAGCACCAGCACCGCCAGCACATAGATCGGAATGGTGCTCCAGAACAGCTGCCACAGGCTGCGCGCCCAGCGGCTGAAGAAGGCGCCGTCGTTAGCCGTGCTGGCTTCGACCACGGCTTCCACCGCCGCCTCCGGCAATTGCTCGGGACGGGCAATGCGCTGGGCCACCAGCGACACCCCCAGCACCAGCACGATGCCCGCCACCAGGCGCAACGCGGTAAAGCCCCAGCCAAGGACAAAACCCATGAACACCAGGGTCGCCGGGTTGAGCACCGGGTTGGCGATCCAGAAGGCCAGCGCCGCACCGACCGAGACATTCTGCCGACGCATGCTCGCCGCCACGGGCGCGGCGCAGCAGGAGCACATCATGCCCGGCAGGGCGAACAGCCCGCCGCGCAGGGTCGAGCCGAAGCCGGCGCGGCCGAACAGGCGCAGCAGCCAGTCCCGCGGGATCAGCACTTGCAGCAGCGAGCCGAGGATCACCGCCAGCACCGCGGCTTTCCAGATCGCCAGGAAATACACCTGGGCATAGGCCAGGGCGGCGTTCAGCGGCGAGGAGGGCTGATCGTTGATGATCGAGGCGCCGATGCTGTGGCTGTCGGCGGCGATAAAGGCCTTGGCGTAGTAGGGCGACCACTTGACGAAGTAGAGGCCGACGCACGCCACCAGGACGAACAGGGCGGGTTTCCACCAGAACGACCAGCCCCGGACGGGGCTGGCAGGAGCAAGGCTGGACATGAACAATGATTCCGGGCAGTGACGTTAGGCCGCGAATCTTAGCCTACTCGCGCACCTGCGCGCCCCTGTAGCCGCTGCCGCAGGCTGCGATCGATCGCACAGCGGCCGTAAAGCCTCGCAACACGGAGTGCCGGGCCAAATCCCGGAATCCATGCCTGCGACCGCTGCGCTGTCGATCGCCGGCGCCTACAAAAGGCTCATGGCCACTCAGAGGGTACGAATCGAGGTGCGAATCGCCCGCGCGCACTCGATCACCGAGGGCGCCAGCTTGCGTTCGGCTTCTTCCAGGGTCCAGCGGCTGCTGGGGATCACCACGTGCACGGCGGCCACCGGCAGGCCCTGGCTGCCGATAATCGGCGCGGCGATGCTCATGTCGCCGAGAAACAGTTCTTCCTGGTTGAGGGCGTAACCGCGCTGGCGGGTGGCGACGATTTCCCCATGGATCGCGTCGATCCCGGTCAGGGTATGCCGGGTATGGGCCTGGCGGTCGCTGGCCTGGAGCATCGCCAGGGCTTCCTGGTCGGGCAGGGCGCTGAGGTAGGCGCGGCCGGAGCCGGTGCAGTACATCGGAATGCGGCTGCCGATGGGCATGTGGATCGGGATGAACTTGGGCGCCACGAAGCGCGCGACGTAGACCATGTCCAGGCCGTCGGGCTCGGTGAGGTTGGTGGTTTCGCCGGTGACCTGGGCCAGCTCGGCGAGGAACGGGTTGGCCACGTCCACCAGGGTGTCGGCGGCCAGGTAGTTGTAGCCGATCTCCATCACCCGCGGGGTCAGCTGGAAGCGTTTGGTCTGCGGGTGCTTACGCACGTAACCGAGCTGCTCCAGGGTATGGATCATGCGTTGCGCCGAGCTTTTGTTGATCTCGGCGGCCTCGGCGATTTCCGCCAGGTTCATGGTCCGTTGGGCGGCGTTGAAGGCGCGCAGGACCGCCAGGCCTTTTTCCAGCGACTGATTGAACAGGCTATTGGGGGTGTCGCTCATGGCGGTTCCTTTGGATTTTTTGTGTTTTAAATATCGATATTCGATATTTATAAATCTCTTTACGATTTTTGTAAATTGTTTATAGTCGGTTGCATGCCTCCTGCCCCACTTTCAGAGGCCAACCATCACGGACTTCAAACAATAAAATCGTCCAATGGGAGATTCGCCATGCAAAAGCGTTTTCGTGTCCTTGCATTGTGCTGCGCACTCAGCGCCGGCCTCGTCGGTTCCGCCAGTGCCGGCGCCGCGCCGGTGTACAAGGTCGGCGCCACCGCCACCGGCATTCCCTTCACCTTTCTCGACGTCAAGAGCCAGAGCATCGAAGGCATGATGATCGACGCCGCCCGGGCGGTGGGCCAGGCCGGCGGCTTCGAGGTGGACATCCAGCAGACCACCTTCGCCGCGCTGATCCCCTCGCTGACCTCGAACAAGATCGACATCATCTCCGCCGCCATGCTGCGCACCCCGGCGCGGGAGAAGGTGGTGCAGTACTCCAACCCGGTGTTCAGCTACGGCGAGGGGCTGATCGTGCGCGCCGACGACAACACCGCTTACACCCGCATGGAAGACTTCAAGGACCAGGTGGTTGGCGCCCAGGTCGGCACGGTGTTCATCGATGAGTTGAACAAGCGCGGGATCTTCAAGGAAGTGCGCGGCTACGACTCGATCCCCGACCTGCTGCGCGACCTGGCGCTGGGACGGATCAAGGCCGGTTTCGCCGACCGGCCGATCGTCGCCTACCAACTGGCCCAGGGCACCCAGAACAAGGTGCAACTGGTGAAAAGCTACCAGCCGGTGGTGATGGGCGATGTCTGCCTGATCGTGCGCAAGGGCGATGCGCAGACCCTGGACGAGGTCAACCGCGGCATCGCGGCGATCAAGGCCGACGGTTCCCTGGAGCGGATCATCGAGAAGTGGAAGCTCAACTGACCACCCCGCGGCCCGGCCGCCCGGCGGGGTCGCTTCACTCCTGATTGCGCAGGTCCTCCTATGTTTCTCCAGAACGCTCTGGACTTCCTCCCCATTCTGCT
Organism: Pseudomonas sp. B3G-3; assembly: GCF_028640915.1. Taxonomy (NCBI): domain Bacteria; kingdom Pseudomonadati; phylum Pseudomonadota; class Gammaproteobacteria; order Pseudomonadales; family Pseudomonadaceae; genus Pseudomonas; species Pseudomonas sp. B3G-3. The sequence goes on from NZ_JAQZAB010000125.1 coordinate 79,877, forward strand.
GAAAGGGGCGGTGGTCACCTTGCAGGTCACGGCCGGCTCCTTTGTGCTCAGCTCGCTGATCGGCCTGGTATTCGCCTTGATGATGGTGTCCAAGGTGCGCTCGATCTCGCTGTTCGCGATTGGCGTGGTCAACGTCATTCGCGGCCTGCCGATCATCGTGCAGCTGTTCTACATCTACTTCGTGCTGCCGGATTTCGGCATCCAGCTCACGGCCATGCAGGCCGGGGTGATCGGCCTGGGCATCGCCTACTCGGCGTACCAGGCGGAGAACTTCCGCGCCGGCATCCAGGCCATTCACCAGGGGCAGATCGAGGCGGCCGAATCCATCGGCATGCGCGGCGGCATGATCATGCGCCGGGTGGTCCTGCCCCAGGCCTTTCGCATCGCCTTGCCGCCCTACGGCAACACCCTGGTGATGATGCTCAAGGACTCCTCGCTGGTGTCCACCATCACCGTGGCCGAGATGACCCGCGCCGGTCAGCTCATCGCTTCCTCGACCTTCGAGAACATGACCGTCTACACCCTGGTGGCCTTGCTCTACCTGGCCCTGAGCTTGCCGTTGTCCTTTGCCCTGCGTCGCCTGGAGGCGCGCTTCAGCACCCGGAGAAAGTCATGATCGAGATCAAGGGCGTACACAAGAGCTTCGGCAACGTGGCGGTGCTCGAAGGCATCGACCTGAGCGTGCAGAGCGGGGAAGTGGTGTGCCTGATCGGGCCCTCGGGTTCCGGCAAGTCGACCCTGCTGCGCTGCATCAACGGCCTGGAAAGCTACGAGCAGGGCGACATCCTGGTCAGCGGCGAACGGGTCGACCGCCACGGCAAGACCATTCACCAGCTGCGCACCCAGGTGGCCATGGTGTTCCAGCGCTTCAACCTGTTCCCCCATCGCACCGCGTTGCAGAACGTCACCGAAGGGCCGATCTACGTGAAGAAGCAGAACTCGCAGCAGGCCCGGGAGCGGGCCGAGGCGCTGCTGGAAAAGGTCGGCCTGGCCCATCGCATGCACGCCTATCCGGACGAACTGTCCGGCGGCCAGCAGCAGCGGGTGGCGATCGCCCGGGCGCTGGCCATGGATCCGCAGGCAATCCTGTTCGACGAGCCGACCTCGGCGCTGGACCCGGAGCTGGTGGGCGAGGTGCTGGCGGTGATGCGCAAGCTCGCCGACGAAGGCATGACCATGATCGTCGTCACCCACGAAATGGGCTTTGCCCAGGACGTGGCGGACAAGGTGTGTTTCCTCCACAGCGGCAAGATCGTCGAGGCCGGGCCGGCGAAGCAGGTGCTGAGCGCGCCGCGCCATCCGCGCACCCAGGACTTCCTCAAGCGCCTGCTCAACCAGGGCGCGGAGGTGCAGGCATGAAGGCCGCCGAAACCTTGCGCCTGCCGCCTTCCTTGTGGGCCGCCACGGCGACGGCGGCGGTCGAGACCCCGGCGCTGGCCGAAGACCTGCGGGCCGACGTGGCCATAGTCGGCGCCGGTTACACCGGGCTGGTGACCGCGCTGCGCCTGGCCGAGGCCGGGGCCAGCGTCTGTGTACTGGATGCCGGGGAACCGGGCTGGGGTGCTTCCGGGCGCAACGGCGGGCAGGTGATTCCCGGGCTCAAGTACGACCCGGATCAACTGCTGGCCAGGTTCGGCCCGGCCCGCGCCGAGGCCATGCTGGAGGCGGCCGGCTCCGCGGCTGATGAAGTGTTCGCCCTGATCGAGCAGCATCGCATCGCCTGCGACGCGACGCGCAAGGGCTGGATTCAGCCGGCGTTTTCCGCCAGTTCCCTGCAGGCCATCGAACAGCGCGCCGAGCAGTGGCGCCGGCGCGGGGTGGCGGTGGAGTTGCTCGACCGCGCCGCCGTCGGTCGGCGCATCGGCAGCCAGAACTACCTCGGCGGCTGGGTCGATCCGCGTGCCGGCAGCCTGCACCCGCTGAACTATGCGCGCGGCCTGGCCAGGGTGGCGCAGCAGCAGGGCGTGCGGATTCACGGGCAGACTCGGGTCGAGGCTTTGCAACGCGAAGGCGGGCAGTGGCAACTGCGCACCGCCCAGGGCCATCGGGTCCAGGCCCAGCGCGTGGTGCTGGCGACCAATGGCTACACCGACGACCTGTGGCCACGGCTGCGGCAGACGGTGATTGCCGCCAACAGTTTCATCATCGCCACCCGCCCGCTGTCGGCCGAGCTGCGCCAGAGCATCTTGCCGAACGGCGAGGTGTGTTCCGACGCCCGGCGTCTGCTGCTGTATTTCAAGCAGGATGCCCAGGGGCGTCTGTTGCTGGGAGGGCGCGGGCCGTTTTCCGAACCGACTCACAGCGGCGACTGGCGTCATCTGGAGCGTTCGTTGCTGGGCTTGTTTCCGCAGTTGGCGGGGACGCCCATCGAGTATCGCTGGAGCGGGCGGGTGGCGTTGAACCAGAGTTTCCTGCCGCAGCTGCATGAGCCGCAGCCGGGGTTGTCGATCCTGCTCGGCTACAACGGTCGCGGCATCGCCTTGTCCACGGCCCTGGGCAAGCACCTGGCGGCGCGGGTGTCGGGGGCGAGCAGTGAATTTCCGTTTCCGGTGACGCCGATCCGGCCGATTCCGCTGCATGGCTTGCAGCGCCTGTACCTGGGGGCGGGGATCGCCTGGTACCGCCTGCTGGATGCCCTGCGCTGAGGGCGGTGCATCAGGTCGGGCAGTTCTCCTCGCCGTTATCCAGGCCTTGCTTGTAGCTGCGGCTGTCGAGGGTGGCCTTGCCGTTTTGCCAGGTCAGGGTCAGCACGTAGAGCGAGTCGAAATCGTTGGAGGCCCAGTCGTCGGTGATGGTGCGTTTTTCGCCGACGGCTTCCCGCGCCACCTTGTTGATCAGCTCCGGCAGGTAGCCGTGGGACCAGGCGGTGTAGATGATCGAGTTGTGGTAGCGGTCATGCAGCAGCTCGTCGGCCAGGGCGCTGGTGTCGTTGGCCGAGAATTCGATGTTCACCGGCAGGCCGAGCTTGATGGCGCTGGGGCTGATGGTCATCAGCGGGCGGATGTAGCTGTAGGAGTTGTCAAGTTCGCCTTCCTCGACATTGCGCGTCGGGTTGGCGGCGAACACGTAGTTGGCCTTGCCGAATTTTTCCGGCAGCAGGGACGCCAGGTCGATGGCGCGGTTCAGGCCCTGGCAGTTGAGCTGGCCGAGGCCGCCGGCGGGTTTTTCCGCATGGCGCAGGAAGATCAGGGTCTGGGTGCCGTCCACCGGCTGGGCGCGACTTTCACTGGATTCCAGCGACAGCAGCAGCGCACTGGTCAGCATCAGCGCCGGAAAAAACACGTAGGACCGGCGTTGCAGGCGTTGGGTGAAACTCAGCAGATTCTTCATCGAGTGTGGGTACTTCAGCGCAATCGGTTAAGGCTGACAAACCTTTCCACGGCGAGCTCCCGGCTTCGCGTGGTTTTCCCTGTCGTTGAACGAGTGTTTCTGCCCGCGGGCAGTGCTCTGAGTCCCAGGACGCCTTTTGGTTCGATCCGGGCGGGGAACTGCGAGCGTGGGCCCGTTACTTTATCCGCACCGCTGTCTGGCTGCCGGGAAGCTTAACCACCGGATGTTTCGAATTTAAGAATGCGCGCCGCGAACCGATGCCTGTAATCTAGCGCCGTCGCCGCCCGGCCCGGGGCCACGGCCTTTCATCTGACTGTCATTGGAAGCCTGTCATGACCGATCTCTCCGCATTCCCCATCACCCAGAAATGGCCTGCGCAGTACGCCGACTGGATTCAGCTGTATTCCTTGCCGACTCCCAACGGCGTCAAGGTCTCGATCATGCTCGAAGAGATCGGGCTGCCCTACGAGCCGCACCGCGTCAGTTTCGAAACCAATGACCAGATGTCCCCCGAGTTCCTTTCCCTGAACCCGAACAACAAGATCCCGGCGATCCTCGACCCCCATGGCCCGGATGACCGGCCGCTGGCGCTGTTCGAGTCGGGGGCGATCCTGATCTACCTCGCGGACAAGAGCGGGCAACTGCTGGCCCAGGAATCCGCCGCGCGCTACGAGACCCTCCAGTGGCTGATGTTCCAGATGGGCGGCATCGGCCCGATGTTCGGCCAGCTGGGCTTCTTCAACAAATTCGCCGGCAAGGACTACGAGGACAAGCGTCCGCGCGACCGTTACGTCGCCGAGTCCCGCCGCCTGCTGAGCGTGCTCGAAGGCCGCCTGCAAGGTCGTGACTGGATCATGGGCGAGCGCTACACCATCGCCGATATCGCCACCTTTCCCTGGGTGCGCAACCTGATCGGCTTCTATGAAGCCGGTGACCTGGTGGGCTTCAAGGACTTCCCCAACGTGCAGCGCGTGCTGGAGCGTTTCCTCGCGCGCCCGGCGGTGATCCGCGGCCTGGAAATTCCCAAGCCGGTCTGACACCCCGTAACCCTGTAGCCGCAGCCTTCGCCAGCGGCTACAGGTTTCCATGCTTGAGGTCAGGCCGCTTTCAGGCCTGACCGCGTTCATTCAGACAAGGACCCGTAATGAGCCGATTCGATTTCAAGCAGGTGGATGTCTTCAGCGACGAGCCGCTCAAGGGCAACCCGCTGGCGGTGGTGTTCGGCGCCGACCCGTTGAGCGACGCGCGCATGGCGGCGTTCGCCAACTGGACCAACCTCAGCGAAACCACCTTTATCCTCGAACCCCGGGACCCGCGGGCCGACTATCGCCTGCGGATTTTCACCACCCTGCAGGAGCTGCCGTTCGCCGGCCATCCGACCCTTGGCAGCTGCCATGCCTGGCTGGAGGCCGGCGGCGTGCCCAAGGGCGAGGAGATCGTCCAGGAGTGCGCGGTGGGCCTGGTGCGCATTCGCCGCAACGGCGCCGAACTGGCGTTTCTCGCACCGCCCTTGCTCAAGTCCGGCCCGGTGGAGGCCGGGTTGCTGGAGCAGGTGCGCCAGGGCCTGAGGCTGGCGCCCGGCGCCATCGTCGACGCGCAATGGGTGGACAACGGCGCCGGCTGGCTGGCGGTGCTGCTGGCCGAACGCGGCCAGGTGCTCGACCTGCAACCTGACTATTCCCAGCTCAAGGACCTCGCGGTGGGGGTGATCGCACCCTGGAACCCCGAGCGCGACGGCGACGCGGCGCAGTTCGAAGTGCGCGCCTTTATCGCCGGCGACGGCATGCCGGAAGACCCGGCCACCGGCAGCCTCAACGCTGGCATCGCCCAATGGCTGCTGGGCGCGGGGTTGGCGCCGGCGTCCTACGTGGTCAGCCAGGGCCTGAGCATGGGCCGGGCCGGGCGCATCCAGGTCGAGCGGATCGGCGATGAAATCTGGATCGGCGGTTCGGCGGTGACCTGTATCGAGGGCAGCCTGACGTTGTAGGCGAGGGCGGCGGAGGCTGGCCTTCCACCCCCTGAGTGTCGGGGAATGGCAGGCCATCAACCCTGGGCGGCAAGGTTTTGCGAGGCTTTTTCCAGGGTTTTCCAAAGCTCCAGCATGGTCGGGTTCTGGTTGGCCCTGGAGCAGTACGAACGTATTTCCAGCTGGGTGCTCCACTCGCTGCCGCCGGCCCGGACCAGGCGCCCGCGCTGCAGCTCCTCGGCCACCGCGCTCTCCGGCAGCCAGGCCACGCCGTAGCCCTCCATGGCCATACGCATCAGCAGCATCGCCATGTCCGCTTCATAACAGCGCGTCAGCACGCACGGCACATGGCTGTCCTTGATCACGATATCGGCCACCCGGCCGAGAAAAGTGGTGGCGGTGTAAGCCAGGTGCGGCACCGGTTTGCCGGCCTTGCCAGGCAGGCGGTGCAGAGGCTCGCCGCGGCGGTTCGGCGCGCACAGCGGGATGAATGAATCCTGGCCCAGGGTCAGGCTGACGAACTTTTCGTGGTCCAGCAGGATCGGCGCCTTGGGATGGTGGTAGACGATCATCAGGTCGCAATTGCCCTCCGCCAGGGCGATCACCGCGTCATGGATATTGGCTGCCACCACCCGGGCATTGAAGGGCTCGTTGTGCTGCTGGAACCGCGCCAGCCATTTGGGCAGGAAGGTCATCGACAGGCTGTGCCCGGCGGTGACCTGGATCGAGCGCCCGGGCATGCGTTCTTCCTGGCGCAGCGACGAACGCAGCTCCAGCAACGAGGACAAGGCTTCGCGCCCCTGTTCGCAAAAGGTCTGGCCGGCCAGGGTCAGTTGAATGGGGTAGGTGCCGCGGTCCACCAACTCCACGCCGACCCAGTCCTCCAGCGAACGGATCCGTCTCGACAGGGCCGATTGGGTCACGCAGCGGATCTCGGCTGCCCTGGAAAAATTCTTGCACTCGGCGATCGCCAACAGATCGTCCACCCACTTGATTTGCATGCCGCATCCTCAACCATGGCTGGAAAAAGTCTACGCCGCCGATCACGGATATTCGCGGCCTTTCGGAAACTATTCCAATAACGCATCAAGCTATGGCGATTACTCATCATCTGCGCCTCACGGGCTCCCTAGAATCGGCCTGACCACGCGCCACCGCCGAGTGGCCGTGCCTTCGATTCCTTCTCCTGCCAAGTAGAAATCCAATAACACCACTTGAGGAACGCACCGTGAAAAAGAACCGACTTCCCCGGCAGATCGCCTACGGCATCGCCTTGGGCGTGCTTGTAGGCTGGCTTTGTCATCGTTTTGCAGCGGATGCCAATGAGGCCAGGGACATCGCCTCGTACTTTTCGATGGTCACCGACATCTTCTTGCGCATGATCAAGATGATCATCGCGCCGCTGGTATTCGCCACGCTGGTGGGCGGCATCGCCAGCATGGGCAGTTCGAGCTCGGTGGGGCGTATCGGCACCCGGGCGATGGCCTGGTTCGTCAACGCCTCGATGGTGTCGCTGCTGATCGGCATGCTCCTGGTGAACCTGTTCCAGCCCGGGGTCGGGCTCGATCTGCACGCCAGCCAGGCGGGTGCCGCCCCGGTGGCGATCAACACCGGCGATTTCAGCCTCAAGGTGTTTATCGGGCACGTCTTCCCGCGCAGCATCGCCGAGGCGATGGCCAATAACGAGATCCTGCAGATCGTGGTGTTCTCGCTGTTCTTCGGTTTTGCGCTGGCGGCGGTGAAGAGGGCGGGGTTCACCCAGATCCCCGCGCTGGTGGACGACCTGGCCAGGGTGATGTTCAAGATCACCGACTACGTCATGGCCTTCGCCCCCATCGGTGTGTTTGCCGCCATCGCCGCGGCGATCACCACTGGCGGGCTGGGCCTGCTGCTGGACTACAGCAAGCTGATCGCCGAGTTCTACCTGGGCATCGCGATCCTCTGGGCGGTGCTGTTCGGTGCCGGTTATCTGTTCCTCGGGCGCTCGGTGCTGACCCTCGGGAAGTTGATCAAGGAACCCATCCTGCTGGCGTTCTCGACGGCCAGCAGCGAGTCGGCCTACCCGAAAACCATGGAGGCGCTGGAGAAGTTCGGCGCGCCCAAGCGAGTCTCGAGTTTTGTTCTGCCCCTGGGGTACTCGTTCAACCTCGACGGTTCGATGATGTACCAGGCGTTTGCCATCATGTTTATCGCCCAGGCCTACAACGTCGACCTGAGTTTCACCCAGCAGCTGTTGATCCTGCTGACCCTGATGGTGACCAGCAAAGGCATGGCCGGGGTCGCGCGGGCGTCGATCGTGGTGGTGGCGGCCACGCTGCCGATGTTCAACCTGCCCGAAGCCGGCATCTTGCTGATCCTCGGCATCGACCAGTTTCTCGACATGGCGCGTACCGCCACCAATGTGGTGGGCAACAGCATTGCCACGGCGGTGATTGCCAAGGCCGAAGGCAACGAGGAGCCCAGTGCCGGGGCCGTCGAGCCACCGCTTGGCGTGGCGCCGGCCACGCAGAACCCTTCTTCCGTTTCCGCCTGAGAACCCGCGATGAAAAGCCTATCCAAACCGACACGCAAGCCAGCGCCGGCCAGCAGGCTGGGCATCGTAGGGGGGCTGGGCTCTCTGGCCGGCGGCGATCTGTTCTTCAAGCTGGTGAAGTCCCGGGCGGTGCTGGCCGATCAGGGGCGCTATCACTTCCTGTTCGAACAGCACCCGTTCAAGGACCTGCTGTTGCCGCTGGAGCGCGACGCGAACATGACGTCCAGAAAGTTCTATGTCTTCCAGGTCTGCCAGTCGTTTGAGGACAGCGGGGTGGACGCGATCATGCTGCCGTGTTTTGCCAGCCACACCTTCCGCGAAGAGATCCAGCAGGAGTTGGGCATCCCGATCCTGGACATGATGGCGGCCCTGAGCGCGCATATCCGCCATGTGCTGGAACCGGGTACGGTCCTGGGCGTACTCGCCTCGGACTACGTGCGGCACGCCGGGCTCTTCGAGCGATACCTGGGGGCCGACTTCCAGCTGGTCTATCCCGAGCCGCAGGATCAGCAGGCCATGATGGCGGCGATCTACGGGGTGGACGGAATCAAGGACGGGCACCTGGACGGGGTGCCACTGGAAGGGGTGTACCAGGCTTGCCTGTCGTTGCAGGCACAGGGCGCGAACCTGATAGTGCCCGGGATGACCGAGCTGTCGCTGGTGTGCGCCGACCTGCAGCGTCGCGGGGTGACGCTGCTCGACGTCAACGAGATCTACGCCGCGGCGGCGACCCAGGCCGATGGCCAGCCCGCCCGGCCGCCGTTCAAGCTCGGCATAGTCGGCGGCGTGGGGCCGGCGGCCACCGTGGACTTCATGGCCAAGGTGGTCCGACATACGCCGGCCGATCGGGACCAGGACCATATCCGCATGGTGGTCGAGCAGAACCCGCAGATTCCGGACCGGACCGCGAACCTGCTGTTCGACCAGGCCGACCCGACCATGGCCATGTACGCCACTTGCAAGCGGCTCGAAAGTGCCGGGGCCAACGCGATCGCCATACCCTGCAATACCGCCCACGCCTTTGTCGAACGCATCCAGCCTTATCTACAGGTGCCCATCGTCAACATGCTCAACGAAACTATCGAGGCGATCGTCGAGCAATACGGCCCGGGCAAGCCCATCGGCCTGCTGGCCACCTCGGGTACGGTGCAGAGTCGGGTCTACCACGAGGCTGCGCGGCTCGCCGGCCTGTCGTTGCTCACGCCGGGTTTCGATTATCAGGAACTGGTGATGAGCGCGATCTACGGCGAGCGCGGGATCAAGGCGGGTTTCGTCGACGGCATCTGCAAGGCGCAATTGCTGCTCGCCGCCGAGCACCTGTGTGAGCTGGGGGCCGAGGTGCTGATCCTGGGGTGCACCGAGCTGCCGCTGGTCCTCAGCCATTGCGCCGATTTCCAGGTCGGCGCTTACCGGGTGGCGCTGGTGGACCCGACCAGCATCCTGGCGATCCGTTGCGTGCAGCTGGCGACGCGCCCTTGAGCGCGATTCGCGGGCAAAAAAAAGCCGCCGGGTGGGGCAGCTTTAAAGGAGAGCACGCGTTGTAGATGACCCGAGTGTCACCACGGGAAATGACAGGATGATGACAGGGCGTTGACGTTGTCGACGGCCGCGCCCTGCGCCTGATTCACAAGCAGGGACAGGGTGCGCGGGAGTGGGCCTGGAAAAGGCGGGTGGCTGTCATCTTGGCGTCATCGAAGGAATGGCAAGATCGCCGCAAACCGTCTTTAGTTCTCGACAGGCCGCGGCCTGCCGGTCGATGAATCTGCCAGGAATCCTCCATGAAAGGTGACGCCTCTCTGTTCGCGGCCATTGATCTTGGGTCCAATGCGTTTCGCCTGATGATCGGCCAGCCGGTCAGGCGCAGCCAGGGGTTCATGATCCAGGAAGTGAAGACCCTGCGGGAGCCGGTGCGCCTGGCCGAGGGTTTTCAGGAGGGCGCGCTGGACGCGCTGGCGCTGGACCGGGGCTGGCAGGCGCTGGCGCGCTTCGGCAAGAAACTGCGCGGTTTCGAGGCCGGGCGGGTGCGGGCGGTGGCCACCAGCGCCGTGCGCGAAGCCGACAATGCGCCGCTGTTCCTGGCCAGCGCGGAGCGTCACCTGGGGTTTCGCATCGATGTCATCTCCGGGCATGAAGAGGCGCGGCTGGTGTACGCCGGCGTGGCCCATACCGTGCCGGGCAGCGAAAGCATGCGGCTGGTGGTGGACATCGGCGGCGGTTCCACCGAGTTGATCCTGGGGCAGGGCGCCCAGCCCTTGCTGACCGAGAGCATCGCCATTGGCAGCGCGACCTTCGGCGCGCGCTACTTTCCGGGCGGCGCGGTCTCGGCTCACGCCCTGCAGGAAACCGAGCGCCTGGCCAGCCTGAAGTTCGAGAAAGTCGCCCGGCATTATCGCCAGCTGGGTTGGCAGCAGGCCATAGGCTCCTCGGGCACCACCCGGTTCCTGGCCAAGGTGCTCAAGGCCAATGGCCTGAACGACGATGGCCAGGACGGCATCACCTACGGCGGGCTATTGCGCCTGTCGCTGCGCCTGCTGGAGGCCGGGCATGTCAAACGCCTGCGGCTGGCCGGGTTGCAATCCCATCGCCTGAGCATCCTGCCCGGCGGCCTGGCGGTGATGCTGGCGGCGTTCAAGGTGTTTGGCGTCACCCATATGACGCCTTCCGAGCCGGGGCTGCGTTTTGGCGTGCTGCATGGCCTGATATGTAACAACTGATTACCCATCGTTATCTGCAAGCCGCTGGCCTTCCTCCGGCCAGCGGTTCCCGCCAGGGTGTTCCGTCGCTCTATTTCAATCCTTTACCGGCCACGCCGGAATCAGCCGACGGGCAATGCGTGCACGCCGTCGCCGCGCTATCCCGCCGTCGAAAAACAGGCTGTCATAAAAAGTGCGATTTCCCGCGGCACTATCCCAGCAGTCTGAAAACAGGGGAATGAACCATGAGTGACAAACGCCGCGTGCTGTTCGTTTGCGCCAGAAACGACGCCCGTTCACTGATGGCCGAAGCGCTGCTGCGCCACGCCGACGCCGAAGATTTCGACGCCTTCAGCGCCGGCCTGGTGGCCAGCGAGATCGACCCGCGCACCCTGGAGTCTCTCGAACATATCGGCATCGATACCGCGGGGCTGCGCAGCAAGGCCCTCGACGAGTTCGCGGGGCAGCAGTTCCACTATGTCATCACCCTGTGCGACAAGTCCTCGGAAGAGGCCGCGCGCATGCCGTCCTCCGGCGAGGTGATCGTCTGGAACTTCGAGGACCCGGTCACCAGCGACAGACATGAACCGTTCCGCCACACCCTCCAGGAAATCCACGATCGGCTGCATATGTTCATCACGGTGAAGACCCGTTCGTGATGGGCAAGGATCGCAAATCCTCTCTTGCTGAATCGCTGATCTTCTCTTGCTGATAAGCACGGCCGGGCTTCTATCCCGGCCAACTGCTTTCCACCCCGAATCAAGACTCCCCAGGCGCGCCCTTGGCGGGAGCGTCAGGCCCTGGTCGCATTCTTTACCCGGGGTTCTCTCCTCTGGCGGTCGCCAACCGCCGGCCGTCTACACTTAACCGCAGGCCACACAGGGCGACGGCCCTGGGCGCATTCAACCGGTATCAACAAAAACAATAGTCTCGGGAGAAACCTGATGTTCACAGCACTGCGTCGATTCAGCCGCGGCATGGCCATTGCCGCCAGCCTCGCCACGCTCACCCTCGCCACCCCGGCGTTCGCCCTGGATACGGTCAAGTTCATGGCCCCGGGCTCCGTGGGCGGCGGTTATGACCAGACCGCGCGGGTCTTGGGCAAGGCCTTGCTCGAGGCCGGCACGGCCAAGTCCGTGACCTTCGAGAACAAGGGCGGAGCCGGCGGCACCCTGGGGCTGGCGCAGTTTGCCAACAGCACCAAGGGCGACCCGAATGCGCTGCTGGTGGTGGGGGCGATCATGGTCACCGCGGTGGAGCAGAACAAGCCGCAGATCAGCCTCAAGGACGTGACGCCGATTGCCCGGTTGTTCACCGAATACAACGTGCTCGCCGTGCGTGAGGAGTCGCCCTACAAGACCCTCGAGGAGCTGCTCAAGGACTTCAAGGCCAATCCGGCCAGCATCAAGTGGGGCGGTGGCTCCAAGGGTTCCATCGACCATATCGGCATCGCCGAGCTGGCGAGCAAGATGGAGGTGCCGGTGAACAAGGTGAACTACGTTGCCTATGCCGGCGGCGGCGAAGTGGTGGCCGCGACCCTGGGCGGGCACATCACGGTGATCACCGGCGGTTATGCCGAACTGGCCAAGTACGTGCAGTCCAAGCAGTTCCGCCTGCTCGCCATCGGCGCTCCGGAGCGCGTTCCCGGCATCGATGCGCCGACCCTCAAGGAGAAAGGCTACGACGTGATCATCGGCAACTGGCGCGGTGTCTATGGTGCGGCCAACCTCACGGCCGAGCAACGCAAGCAAGTCACCGACGCGGTCCTGGCCGCCACCAACAGCAAGGTCTGGCAGGACAATGTGAAAGCCAACGCCTGGTCGCCGAGCATCCTCACCGGCGATGAGTTCGGCAAATTCGTCGACGAGGAACACCAGCGCCTGCGGGCGATGCTGGTCAAGGTCGGGCTGCTTTGAGATGGCCGGGCGCAGCAGGGTCGTGCTGTCGCAGTTGGCGATTGGCTTGGGGCTGATCGCCATCAGCCTGGTGCTGGTCATCGGCGCCTTGCGCTTTCCGCCCGAGATGGGCTTCGTCATCCTCGGTGCCCATGTCTATCCCAGCGCCGTCGGCGCCTTTCTGGGCGCCGTGGGCCTGCTGTTGAGCTACCAGGCCTGCACCGGTGGTTTGCGCGAGCTGGCCGCATCCGGCGACGACAGCGACGACAGCGCCCAGCCCGGCGGCAGGCTCGGGGCGGCCTGGGTCACCGCGGGCCTGGTGGCGATTGCCGTACTGATCAACCTGATCGGTTTCGTCCTGGCCGCCGGCTTGCTGTTTGCCTGTTCCGCGCGAGGGTTCGGCAGCCGGCGTCCGCTGCGCGACCTGGCCATCGGCATCGCCCTGACCCTGCCGATCTACTGGCTGTTCAGTGCCGGGCTGGGCGTGGCCCTGCCACCCCTGGTCAATGCCTGGATCTGATCCGGGCCGAAGGAGGTCACACGGTGGACATTCTCTTGAACCTGGCGACAGGTTTCTCCGCGGCACTGGCGCCGATCAATCTGCTCTGGGGATTTATCGGCTGCCTGCTGGGCACGGCGATCGGCGTATTGCCGGGGATCGGCCCGGCGCTGACGGTGGCCTTGCTGCTGCCGATCACCGCCAAGGTCGATCCCACCGGCGCGCTGATCATGTTCGCCGGCATCTATTACGGCGCGCAGTTCGGTGGCTCGACCACCTCGATCCTGCTCAATACCCCGGGCGAGTCGTCGTCCATGGTCACCGCCCTGGAAGGCAATCTCATGGCCCGCAACGGCCGCGCCGGGCCGGCCCTGGCCACCGCGGCGATCGGCTCGTTTTTCGCCGGCACCATCGCCACGGTGCTGCTGACCCTGTTCGCCCCCATCGTCGCCATGCTGGCGCTGAAGTTCGGCCCCGCGGAGTATTTCGCGATCCTGGTGCTGTCCTTCACCACGGTGTCGGCGGTGCTCGGTGCGTCCATGCTGCGTGGTTTCGCCTCGCTGGGGATTGGCCTGGGCATTGGCCTGATCGGCCTCGACTCGACCTCGGGCATTGCCCGCTACACCCTGGGCGTTCCCGAGCTGGTCGATGGCATCGAAGTGGTGCTGGTGGCGGTCGGCCTGTTTGCCGTGGGGGAGGCCTTGTACAGCCTGCTGTATCAGAAGGCGGAAGCGTCCGGCCGGCATCGCCTGACCTCGTTGTGGATGACCCGCGCCGACTGGAAACGCTCGATTCCCGCCTGGCTGCGGGGCACCCTGATCGGCTTTCCGTTCGGCTCGATCCCGGCCGGTGGCGCGGAAATTCCGACCTTCCTGTCCTATTCCACCGAGCGCAAGCTGAGCAAGCACCCGCAAGACTTTGCCGCCAGCAAAGGGCAGGGCGCCATCGAAGGGGTGGCCGGCCCGGAAGCCGCCAACAACGCCAGCGCCACCGGTTCCCTGGTGCCGCTGCTGACCCTGGGCATTCCGACCTCCGCCACCGCGGCGATCCTGCTGGCGGCGTTCCAGAACTACAACCTGCAGCCGGGGCCGCTGCTGTTCCAGACTTCCGGCGACCTGGTCTGGACCCTGGTGGCCTCGCTGTATATCGGTAACGTTATCCTGCTGATATTGAACCTGCCCCTGGTCGGGCTCTGGGTGAAGCTGCTGCAGATCCCCCGGCCGTACCTCAATGCCGGGATCCTGGTGTTCGCTTCCATCGGCGTGTACGGCATGCGCCATTCGTCCTTCGACCTGTTGCTGATGCTGGCGATCGGCTGGGGCGGGGTGCTGATGCGGCGTTTCGATTTTCCCGTCGCGCCGGTGATCGTCGGCATGCTGCTGGGGCCGATGGCGGAAAAACAACTGCGCAACGCCTTGTCCATCAGCCAGGGCGACTGGTCGATATTCGTCACCCAACCCATAGCCGCGGCCTTCCTCGGCTTGACCCTGCTGGTGCTGGTGGTGCCCCACCTGCTGCACGCCCGGGGCATCAAATTGCACGAGGATGATTGAGCACACGGCGCTGCGTGCCAGCCGGCGTGGCACGACACTTCAGAACGTCATGGCAGGCCCCTAGGATAGGGGCTGCCAGGCGGTTTGCGTCCTGGAGCATTGCCTGCAACAGAGCCGATCCGGGGGCGGTGCCGAGGCACTGACCCGGCGAGCGGTGCTTTCTGCCCTTTCGATACGCGGCAAGTGAAGGCACAATGCGCATCCTTTTTTTGGCTGGCCTGGCCGGAGGCCTCGAAATGATCAAAACGCCGTACTACCTCATCGACAAACAGAAACTGCTCGGCAACATGGAGAAGATCGCTTACGTGCGCGAGCAGTCCGGCGCCAAGGCCCTGCTGGCGCTCAAGTGCTTCGCCACCTGGTCGGTGTTCGACCTGATGCAGCAGTACATGGACGGCACCACCTCGTCGTCGCTGTACGAGCTCAAGCTCGGCCGGCAGAAGTTCGCCGGCGAGACCCACGCCTACAGCGTGGCCTGGGCCGACGACGAAATCGAAGAGATGCTCGACAACTGCGACAAGATCATCTTCAACTCCATCGGCCAGCTGCAGCGCTTCGCCGCGGCGTCCGAGGGCAAGGTCCGCGGTCTGCGGGTCAACCCCCAGGTGAGCAGTTCCGATTACCTGCTGGCCGACCCGGCGCGTCCGTTCAGCCGCCTGGGCGAGTGGGACCCGGTGAAGGTCGAGGCGGTGATCGAGCAGATCACAGGCTTCATGTTCCACAACAACTGCGAGAACAGCGACTTCGGCCTGTTCGACCAGATGCTGGGCACCATCGAGGAGCGCTTCGGCCACCTGCTGCACAAGGTCGAATGGGTCAGCCTCGGCGGCGGCATCCACTTCACCGGCGAAGGCTATGCCCTGGATGAGTTCTGCGCGCGCCTCAAGGCGTTCTCCGAGAAGTACGGCGTGCAGGTCTACCTGGAGCCGGGCGAAGCGGCGATCACCCAGAGCGCCTCGCTGGAAGTCACCGTGCTCGACACCCTCTACAACGGCAAGCACCTGGCAGTGGTCGACAGCTCCATCGAAGCGCACATGCTCGATCTGCTGATCTATCGCCTGAACGCCAAGCTGGCGCCCAGCGCGGGCGAACACACCTACATGGTGTGCGGCAAGTCTTGCCTGGCCGGAGACATCTTCGGCGAGTATCAATTCGATCGTCCGCTGGCCATCGGCGATCGGCTGTCGTTCGTTGACGCGGCGGGTTACACCATGGTCAAGAAAAACTGGTTCAACGGCCTGAAAATGCCGTCCATCGTAGTGAAACAACTCGACGGTAGTGTCGAGGTGGTTCGTGAATTTGGGTTCGAAGACTACCTGTCCAGCCTCTCGTAAGCTGGCGGAAAGGAGAGATAAAGAAATTGAAGAAGAACGTTCTTATCATTGGTGCAGGAGGTGTCGCCAAGGTGGTGGCCCACAAGTGCGCGCAGCACAACGACGAACTCGGTCGTATTGCTATCGCGTCGCGCAACATCTCCAAATGCCAGGCCATCATCGACAGCGTCAAGGCCAAGGGCAGCCTCAAACAGCCCGCGCAAATCAAGGCCTACGCGCTCAATGCGCTGGACATCGAGGCGACCAAGGCGCTGATCCGCGAGACCGAATCGCAGATCGTCATCAACGTCGGCTCCGCCTTCCTCAACATGTCGGTGCTGCGTGCCTGCATCGATACCGGCGTGGCCTACCTGGACACCGCCATTCACGAAGAACCGGGCAAGATCTGCGAGACGCCGCCCTGGTATGGCAACTACGAGTGGAAGCACCTCGAGGAATGCCAGCAGAAGAACGTCACCGCCATTCTTGGCGTGGGCTTCGACCCGGGTGTGGTCAACGCCTATGCGGCCCTGGCCAAACAACAGTATTTCGACCGCATTGATTCGATCGACATTCTCGACGTCAATGCCGGTTCCCATGGCAAATATTTCGCCACCAATTTCGATCCGGAAATCAATTTCCGCGAATTCACCGGACAGGTGTGGAGCTGGCAGGACAGCCAGTGGACCAGCAACACCATGTTCGAAGTCAAGCGCACCGACGACCTGCCAGTGGTCGGTTCGCAGAACCTGTACCTGACCGGCCACGATGAAGTGCACTCGCTGTCGAAGAACCTCGACGTGCCCAACGTGCGCTTCTGGATGAGCTTCGGCGAGCACTACATCAACGTCTTCACCGTGCTCAGGAACCTTGGCCTGCTCTCCGAGCAACCGGTCAAGACCGCCGAAGGCCTGGAAGTGGTGCCGCTGAAAGTGGTCAAGGCCGTGCTGCCCGATCCTGCCTCGCTGGCGCCGGGCTACACCGGCAAGACCTGCATCGGCGACCTGGTCAAGGGCACCAAGGACGGCCAGCCGCGCGAAGTCTTCATCTACAACGTGGCCTGCCACGAAGAAGCCTTTGCCGAAACCGACAGCCAGGGCATTTCCTACACCGCGGGCGTGCCGCCGGTGGCCGCGGCCCTGCTGGTGGCCCGTGGCGAATGGGACGTGCAGCGCATGGTCAACGTCGAGGAACTGCCGGCCGAGCCGTTCCTCAAGGCGCTGGACGTGATGGGCCTGCCGACCCGCGTCAAGGACGAGAACGGCGACCGTCCCTGGAACTGATTCACCTCCCGCTGTAAAGAAACCAGGTGCGCATGGATGGCGTGCCTGGCTCTCGATTCCCGCTACTCCCTCCTGCCAACACAGCGACCTCCTGCCTCTCAGGGGCGCCACCGTATCCGAGCGACGCCAGAAGCAAGCCTGCATCGAGGCTGGGTGGGTGGCCTATCGGCAGTTCCAGATCAAGCACCTGGCCCGGATCAAGGGCGTGCAGCGCCTGAAGACGGAAGTCCCCGTGCAGAAAATCAAACTGAGCACCGAACTGCCGGTGTGACGCTCGTCGGTTACCTGGAGGGAAATGGCCTGTCAGCGATACTCAGGGGTCGGGACGACACCCCTCCAGAGGATGACCAGGATGAAAAAACACACCAGCGACGCCAAGCCGGCGGAGGAGAGCAGCGCGGCCTCCCGGCTGATAGACGGGCGCATCGAGGAACTGGGCGACTGGCGCGGCGAGATGCTGGCCCGGGTCCGGAGGCTGATCAGGCAGGCCGACCCGCAGGTGGTCGAGGAGTGGAAGTGGCGCGGGGTGCCGGTGTGGTCCCACGGCGGCATTCTTTGCACCGGCGAGACCTACAAGAGCGTCGTGAAGCTGACCTTCGCCAAGGGCGCCGCGCTGGACGACCCGGCAGGCCTGTTCAACGCCAGCCTCGAGGGCAATACCCGACGGGCGATCGATCTGCATGAGGGTGACAGCCTGGACGAGGCCGCCTTGCAGGCGCTGATCCTGGCGGCCGTGGCGCTCAACCGCTCGCGCTGAGCGGGGCATTCGTGTCTGGTTGTCATGCGCCTTGCCGGCACGATGATTCACGGTCCTTATTGTTGGCCGGCAAAAAAAGCCCCTTGCCGATTTCCCGGCAAGGGGCTGGCTGGCCTGGGTCATTCGCCCTTGATCTGCACGACCTTGTCCGCATTCAGGGCGGCAGGTTTTTTCGGCAGCGAGATGCTCAGCACGCCTTTGCTGAAGCTCGCCTCGATCTTCTCGGCATCGACCCCTTTGGGCAGGTTGAACACCCGCTCGAAGGAACCGTAATGACGTTCGTTCAGGTGATAGCCTTTTCTGTTTTCTTGCGTTTCCTCTCTCTTTTCACCCTTGATGACCAGGCTGCCGTCAGAGAGTTTGATCTCGATATTCTTCTGATCCATGCCGGGCAATTCGGCAGTGATTTCGAAGCTTTCGTCTTTCTCGGTGATATCGACGGCAGGCATGCCACGGCCGATCAGTTCGCGCCGCCAGAACGGATCCACATCGAACAGCCCACGGCTGAAGGGAGACAGGCCGGGGCCGCGATTGAAGTCATCGAACAGGTGATCGACCTGTTGCCGCAGTTTTTCCAGAGGTTGCCACAGGTCGCTCATGCTCGAACGCCGGGTGGCCTTGTCTTCAGTCTGGATCGGCATTTTTTTCACGGAGTTGGCCATTTTCGCTTCTCCTCCCGGGTTGAGGGCGGGCCGCGAGCCCTCCCTGGGGCGACCCGCCACGACAGAACGGCAACCGGGCCCGCAGGCCTGCAAGCCCGGTCTTTCCGCCCACGACAGCCATCCCGCGAAACGCGCTGCCACGGGGCTCGATCTGAGTGCTCGAGGATGCCCGGCAGGCGATCCGCCACGGGCCGCCTCCATGGGGCGGGCGGTCCTGCACACGCGAGCAATACCTGCCGCAGGCACTGGCCTTCAAGGCCCGCGCGAACGGCTCGGGCGTGTATTAGTTAGATCGAAAATCGGCCCGACAGTTTCGTCTCGGGCTGTTTGTCTGACAGGCGTAACCACTCGCATTCATGGGCATTGTTACCAAAGCGGCAACGCAGTCTTGGCGACGCGGTGTTTGTGCCGGTCGCGGCTTCGGGCATAAGCTTCGCTCTTTTTAGCTGCGGTCGTTATCGCACCCAGCCTTGTCTCACGTGGCCTGCCCTGAGGAAATCCCATGTCCAGCCAGTTCCCCCAAGCCCGTCCCCGTCGCCTGCGCCGCAGCGAACAGATGCGCAGCCTGTTCCAGGAAACCGAGTTCACCCTCAACGACCTGGTGCTGCCGATTTTCGTCGAGGAAGAGATCGACGATTTTGTGCCGATCAAGAGCATGCCGGGGGTGATGCGCATTCCGGAATCGAAGCTGGCCGGGGAGATCGAGCGTTACGCCCGCGCCGGGATCAAGTCGGTGATGACCTTTGGCGTGTCTCACCACCTGGACAGCAACGGTAGCGACACCTGGAACGACAACGGCCTGGTGTCGCGCATGTCGCGCATCGCCAAGGACGCGGTGCCGGAGATGATCGTGATGTCCGACACCTGTTTCTGCGAGTACACCGACCACGGCCACTGCGGCGTGCTGCACGGCCATGAAGTGGACAACGACCAGACCCTGGTCAACCTCGGCAAGCAGGCGGTGGCCGCGGCCCGTGCCGGCGCCGATGTGATCGCGCCGTCGGCGGCCATGGACGGGCAAGTCCAGGCCATCCGCCGCGCCCTGGACGAAGCCGGTTTCACCCAGACTGCGATCATGGCTTATTCCACCAAGTTCGCCTCGGCGCTCTACGGTCCGTTCCGCGAGGCCGGCGGCAGCGCGTTGAAGGGCGATCGCAAGAGCTACCAGATGAACCCGATGAACCGCCGCGAAGCGGTGCGTGAATCGCTGCTGGACGAGCAGGAAGGCGCGGACTCGCTGATGGTCAAGCCGGCCGGCGCTTACCTGGACATCATCCGCGACATCCGCGAAGCCTCGCGCCTGCCGGTGACGGCGTACCAGGTCAGCGGCGAGTACGCGATGATCAAGTTCGGCGCCCTGGCCGGGGCCATCGACGAGGCGCGGGTGGTGCGCGAAAGCCTGGGCTCGATCAAGCGTGCCGGGGCGGATCTGATCTTCACCTACTTCGCGATGGATCTGGCGTTGAGCGGGATCTGAAGCGCTCCAGCGGTGTTACAACGGTTACCGCGGCCCGGTGTATGCCACGGCCGCCACCTGTGAGCTGGTGAAAATCCT
>NZ_JAQZAB010000125.1:99965-133912 GCF_028640915.1 Pseudomonas sp. B3G-3
GGAGCGAGGCTTGCCCGCGATAGCGTCAGCTCGAACACCGCAAAAAATCCCTGCTGCCCAGCCGACTGCTGCAGCAACGCTACTCACAACGCAATCTTGCGCTCCTCGAAATACCGCTCCATGACCTTCGGGTCCGCCGATTTTTCCGCCAACGCCACATAAGTGTCCGGCCGCAGCAGGTAGAAGCCGTTGCGCGCCAGGCCGGCGGCCTGGTGCGCCGGTTCCCAGTCGAACACCGTCAGCGGCAGTTGCCGCTCGGCGCACCAGGCGCGCAGGGCGTCGCTGGTGACGCCATACACATGCACCTGCCACCCCAGGTGGTCGAGGCTGGCGAAATTGTCGGTGACGGCGCCGTGGGCCCAGGGCAGGCGATCGCCGCCGTGGACATGGCCGGCGCTGCCGCAGCTCAGGGGCATGTCGCGGTAGTTGAGGGTGATCTGCGACACCGTGCGGAACAGGAACTCGCGCGCCGCTTCCACCGCGGTCACCTTGGGAATCAGCAGCGGCGCCAGGCGGGTGCGCAGCAGGTTGGCGATCGGCCCGTCGGCGGTGACGAAGCTGAACACCCGGTCGGTGGTGGCCACCAGGCGCCGGGCGAATTCGATGCGTTCGAACTCATAGGTCGCCAGCAGGTGCTCCTCGGCCTTGCCGCTGAGCACCGCGGCGAGTTTCCAGGCCAGGTTGATGGCATCGCCGATCCCGGTGTTCATGCCCTGGCCGCCGGCCGGGCTGTGCACGTGGGCGGCGTCGCCAAGCAGGAAGGCGCGGCCGTTGAAGAAGCGCTCGGCCACCCGGTGATGCACGCGGTAGGTGGAGAACCAGTTGACCCGGTCGACCTGGACCTTGAGGTTGTCCATGGCGCGCCGGCTGACGTCCTCGAATTTCAAGGTCTCCGCCTGTTCGGCGCGTTCGTCGCGCACCGTGCCGATCAGCCGTGCCCGGCCTTCGCCGGCCAGCGGAAAGACCGCGAGGAAATCCGCCTCGTCGAGGTCGACGTGCAGTTCGCCATTGAGCGCCGGCCCCCGGGCGTCGACATCCGCCACATAAAACACCTGCTGATAGGTACCGCCGGGAAAGTCGATGCCCAAGGTTTTGCGCACCGTCGAACGGGCGCCGTCGCAGCCGGCCAGGTAGAAGGCCTGGCAGGTTTCTTCCTGGCCATCGGCGCCGCGCAGCTGGGCGCTGATCAGGTGGCCGTGGTCGGTGAAGCTCAGCAGTTCGGTCTGGTGCTCGACCGTCACGCCGAAACGCTGCAGGCGCTCGATCAGTAATTGTTCGTGCTGGTCCTGCGGGTAGATTTCCAGGAAGGGGTAGGGCGTCAGGTCCGCGCCGATGCTGCTCAAGGGCAGGTGGGCGGCCTGTTCGCCCTTGACCCAGAGGTTGGCGGCCGGCACCCGGTGACCCTGGTCGAGGATGGCCTGGGTCAGGTCCAGCTGGCGGTACAGCTCAAGGGTCCGCGCCTGCACCGCCAGGGCCCGGGAGGTGGTGCCGGGGCCGGCGGTCTGGTCGAGGATGCGCACCTTGACCCCCTGCCGGCTCAGCCACAGCGCCAGAACCAGCCCGGTGGGGCCGGCGCCAATGATCAGTACGTCGCTGCGGTTCATGTCCTTGCCCTCGTCGAGAGATCAATGTCATGCCGGTGTTGCGTACAACGGTTCAGCGCTGGGCGAACGCCAGGTTCAGGCCCAGGGCGGCGAAGCTGGCGGCAAAGCTGCGGCGCAGCCAGTTCTGCACCTGGGGCGACTCGATCACCGCCTTGCGGAACAGGTTGGCCAGCAGGCCGTAGACCACGAACACGGCGAAGGTCATCGCCATGAACACGCCGCTCAGGCCGAGCATCTGCATGGCCGGCGACGGGCCGTCGTGGCTGATGAACTGCGGCAGGAAGGCCAGGAAGAAAATCGTCAGCTTGGGGTTGAGGATGTTCAGCAGGCAGGCCTTGAGCACCAGGCCGCCGGCACTGGCGGCGGGAGCGCTGGTGTCGACGGCGAAGGCCGAACGGTCGCGCCAGGTGGCGTAGGCCAGGTACAGCAGGTAGGCGACTCCGGCGTGCTTCAAACCCTGGAAAGCCAGGCCCTGGAAGGCCAGCGCGCTGGTGTGCAGGATGGCCGACAGGCCCAGCACCGAGGCCAGCAGGTGCGGGACTATCCCGGCGGTGCAGCCGATGGCGGTGAACAGGCTGGCGCGCTTGCCGGCCACCAGCGCCGTGGAAATGGTCAGGATCACGCCGCTGCCAGGGATCAGCACGACAATCAGCGAGGTGATGAGAAAATCCAGTGAGAGCATGGCGCAGGGGACTCCAGGGCAGGTAAAGGAGGCTCAGGTCTGGCTGAACACTTCCAGCAGGTGGCCGTCGGGGTCATCAAAATACACCCGGCGAGCGCCTTCATGGCGGTTGATTTCGTTTGGGCGCTGCTTGCCCGGATCGGCCCAGAACGCCAGGCCGCGCTGGCGAATACGCTGCAGTATCGGCTCGAAGTCGTCGGCGGCGACCAGAAAGGCATAGTGCTGGGACGCGATGGGCGGGTCGTTGTCGTAGTAATCCAGGGACACGCCGTTATCCAGCTGCACCACCAGCATCGGGCCGAAGGGCGTGGGCGGTGGCAGGCCGAGCAGTTGCACGAGAAAGTCCGCCGAACGTCGCTTGTCGCGGCACCAGACGATGGTGTGGTTGAGTTGCACGCTCATGATGGGCCCCGCCTGTTGTTTTTCTGTGGGCGATGAGGTTTCAGATTAGGTGAAATTCGCCGTCGGTCACGGGGAATGCTCAAATGGTTCGTCGCCGGTACGGAACAGCGCGGCGCCTTGAGGGTCGATATCCGCGGCGACGCGCTTCCCTCGGGCGCGGGCCACCTTCGGAATTACTGGGAAGCCATGTCTATAAAACCTCTGCATTCACTTCGCTGGGCCGCTGTCGCGGCCTCGCTGGCCCTGGCCGGTTGTGCCGGCCAGCTCGGTTCAAAGGCGCCGGCGCCAAGCCCGGCGCAGGTTCAGGCCCAGGTGGCGCGTCTGCTGCCGGCCAAGGTCGCCGATCGCCAGGGCTGGGCCCGGGATATCCAGGTGGCCTTTACCGCCCAGGGCATCGAGCCGAGCAAGAGCAACCTCTGCGCAGTGCTGGCGGTGGCCGAGCAGGAGTCCACCTATCAGGTCGACCCGCCGGTGCCGGGGCTGGGCAAGATCGCTCGCAGCGAAATCGACCGCCGCGCGGCCAAGGTGCATGTGCCGTCGATGCTGGTCAGCGCGGCGCTGCAGGTGAGTTCGCCGAACGGCAAGTCCTACAGCGAGCGCCTGGCCGGGGCGCGCACGGAGAAGGAGCTGAGCACGATCTTCGACGACTTCATCGGCAGCGTGCCCATGGGCAAGACCCTGTTCGGCGGCTTCAACCCGGTGCACACCGGTGGGCCGATGCAGGTCAGCATCGACTTCGCCGAGCAGCAGGCGCGCAATTACCCCTACAGCGTGGACGGCTCGATCCGCCGCGAGGTGTTCAGCCGGCGCGGCGGCATGTACTTCGGCATCGCCCACTTGCTCGGTTACCCGGTGAATTACCCGCAGCCGCTGTACCGCTTCGCCGACTTCAACGCCGGCTGGTACGCCAGCCGCAATGCCGCGTTCCAGAACGCCCTGAGCGTGGCCTCGGGGATTTCCCTGGCGCTGGATGGCGACCTGATCCGCTACGACTCGATCATGCCCGGCAGCACCGAGCTGGCGGCGCGCGCCCTGGGCAAATCCCTGGACATGCGCAACCCGACCATTCGCAACCAGCTGGAGAAGGGCAACAGCCTCGAATTCGAGGACACCAAGCTGTACAAGCGGGTATTCGCCCTGGCCGATCAGGCCCAGGGCAAGGCGTTGCCGCGGCAGATCCTGCCGGGCATCCAGCTGAAGAGTCCGAAGATCACCCGCAAACTGACCACCGCCTGGTTCGCCAAACGCGTGGATGAGCGTTATCAGCGCTGCATGGCCAGGTGAGCAGGGTGATAGCGATCGATCGGGGAATCCCGATGCCCTGAAATGAAAAAAGCCCGGCTGTTTAGGCCGGGCTTTTTTTCGAGTACTGCGGACCGCGCAATCATACGGCGCGACGCTCGATCAGACGGTCGGAACCACCTTCGGCAACGCGACGTTCGATCAGACGATCAGCACCACCTTCAGCAACGCGACGTTCGATCAGACGGTCGGAACCACCTTCGGCAACACGGCGTTCGATCAGGCGATCAGAGCCACCTTCAGCTACACGACGTTCGATCAAGCGATCAGCGCCACCTTCGGCGACACGTTTTTCAATCAGGCGATCCGAGCCGCCTTCGGCGACTACCGGGTAGGCCGAGGACGCGGCAAAAGCGTTTGCTGCAAGAACCGAGAAAGCGATGCTGAGAAGAATTTGGCGTTTCATGGTGGTGTGCTCCGGGGTGTTGTTGGTTGGTATGGAGCAGATGTTACGCGGCGGATTTTTTTTGAGAATTTCATTGGGTCGATGGTGACCATCGACGCCAATGATAGCTGCGCCAACCCCCGGAACAGAGCCTCAGGCCAGCTTTTCGCAGGCCTGCGGCGGGCTCCATTGCAGCCCTGAAGCCTGCAACAGTTCCCGGGTATAGGGGTGTTGCGGCGCGCTGAAGATCGCCCGCGACGGCCCCTGTTCCACCACCTTGCCGTCCTTGATCACGATCAGGTCGTGGGCCAGGGCGTGGACCACCGCCAGGTCGTGGCTGATGAACAGGTAGGTCAGGCCGTGGCGTACCTGCAACTCGCGCAGCAACTGGACCACCTGCTTCTGCACGGTGCGGTCGAGGGCCGAGGTGGGTTCGTCCAGCAGGATCAGCGCCGGCTCCAGCACCAGGGCGCGGGCGATGGCGATGCGCTGGCGCTGGCCGCCGGAAAACTCGTGGGGGTAGCGGTGGCGGCTCTGCGGGTCGAGGCCGACTTCCTCGAGCACGCGGATCACCGCCGCCTCGCGTTCCTCGGCGGTGCCGATGCCGTGGGTCAGCAGGCCCTCGGCGATGATCTGCTGCACCGACATGCGCGGGCTGAGGCTGCCGAAGGGGTCCTGGAATACCACCTGCAGTTGCCGACGCAAGGGGCGCATCAGGCGCTGGTTGAGGATGCTCAGCTCCTTGTTGCCGAAGCGGATGCCACCCTCGGACTCCACCAGCCGCAGGATTGCCTGGCCGAGGGTGGACTTGCCCGAGCCGGACTCGCCGACGATGCCCAGGGTCTTGCCCCGGTGCAGGCTCAGGCTGACGCCGTCCACCGCCTTGATGTAGTCGCGCTGGCGGCTGAACAGGCCCTTGGGCAAGGGAAACCAGACCTTGAGTTCACTCACTTCCAGCAGATTGTGCGAGTAGGCGCTGGGCACCGGGGCGCCGCTGGGCTCGGCCTCGATCAGCAAGCGGCTGTAGGGATGTCGCGGGGCGCGAAACAGTGCCTCGCACTCGGCCTGCTCGACGATCTCGCCCTGGCGCATCACGCACACCCGCTGGGCGATGCGCCGCACCAGGTTGAGGTCGTGGCTGATCAGCAGCAGCGACATGCCCAGGCGTTGCTGCAACGCGATCAGCAGTTCGAGGATCTTGCGCTGCACCGTCACATCCAGCGCCGTGGTCGGCTCGTCGGCGATCAACAGCTCCGGCTCGTTGGCCAGGGCCATGGCGATCATCACCCGCTGGCGCTGGCCGCCGGACAGCTGGTGCGGGTAGGCCTTGAGGCGTTTGTGCGGCTCGCCGATGCCCACCAGCTCCAGCAGTACCAGGGTCCGCGCCCGGGCCGCGCGACCGCGCAGGCCCTTGTGCACGTCCAGCACTTCGCCGATCTGTTTTTCCACGGTGTGCAACGGGTTCAGCGAGGTCATGGGTTCCTGGAAGATCATCGCGATGCGGTTGCCGCGCAAGGTGCGCAACTGGGCGTCGCTGGCCTGCACCAGGTCCAGGCCGGCGTAGCGGATGCTGCCCTGGGTCTGCACCTTCTGCGCCGGCAGCAGGCGCAGGATCGAGTGGGCGGTCACCGACTTGCCCGAGCCGGACTCGCCCACCAGGGCCAGGCATTCGCCGCGGCGGATATCCAGGTCCAGGCCATGGACCACTTCGGTGCCGGCGAAGGCCACCTTGAGGTTGCGGATTTCAATCAGGTTGTCGTGCATGTCAGCTCCGGGGATCGAAGGCGTCGCGGCAGGCTTCGCCGATAAACACCAGCAACGAGAGAATCAGCGCCAGGGAAAAAAACGCCGTCAGGCCCAGCCAGGGGGCTTGCAGGTTGCGCTTGGCCTGGCCGATCAGCTCGCCCAGGGAGGCGGTGCCGGCGGGCATGCCGAAGCCGAGAAAATCCAGGGCGGTGAGGGTGGCGATGGCGCCGGTGAGAATGAACGGCAGGTAGGTCAGGGTGGAGGTCATGGCGTTGGGCAGGATGTGCCGGCGCATCAGCTCACCGTCGCTCAGGCCCAGGGCCCGCGCGGCCTTGACGTATTCCAGGTTGCGGCCACGCAGGAACTCGGCGCGCACCACGTCCACCAGGGCCAGCCAGGAGAACAGCGCCATGATCCCCAGCAGCCACCAGAAGCTCGGCGAGACGAACCCCGAGAGAATGATCAGCAGGTACAGCACCGGCAGCCCCGACCAGATTTCCAGCAGGCGCTGCCCCAACAAGTCGACCCAGCCACCGTAATAACCCTGCAGGGCGCCGGCGGTGATACCGATCAGTGCGCTGACGGTGGTCAGCACCAGGGCAAACAGGATCGACACCCGGGTGCCGAAGATCACCCGCGCCAGCACGTCCCGGGCCTGGTCGTCGGTGCCCAGCCAGTTCTGCGCCGAGGGCGGGCTGGGCGCCGGTTGCGCCAGGTCGTAGTTGACCGTGTCGTAGCTGAAGGGGATCGGCGGGAACAGCATCCAGCCGCCCTGGCCCTCGATCAGCTCGTGCACGTAGCTGCTGGCATAGTCCGGCTGGAACGGCAGTTCGCCGCCGAATTCGGTTTCGTCGTAGTCGCTGAGGATCGGGAAATACCAGGCGCCGTGATAGCGGATGACCAGGGGCTTGTCGTTGGCGATCAGTTCGCCGCCCAGGCAGACCAGGCACAGGCCGATAAACAGCCACAGCGACCAGCGACCCCGGCGGTTGGCCTTGAAGTGTTCGATGCGGCGACGGCCCAGGGGAGAGAGTGTGAACATCAGGCAGTCCTCGCCGAGAAGTCGATGCGCGGATCGACCAGGCTGTAGCACAGGTCGCCGATCAGCTTGATCAGCAGGCCGAACAGGGTGAACAGGAACAGCGCGCCGAACACCACCGGGTAGTCCCGCGACACCGCCGCCTCGTAGCTCATGCGCCCGAGGCCATCGAGGTTGAAGAGGGTCTCGATCAGCAGTGAGCCTGCGAAGAACACCTCGATCAGCGCCGTGGGAATGCCGGCGATCACCAGCAGCATGGCGTTGCGGAACACATGGCCGTAGAGCACCCGGCGTTCGCTCAGGCCCTTGGCCCGGGCGGTGACCACGTACTGGCGGCTGATCTCGTTGAGGAAGCTGTTCTTGGTCAGCAGGGTCAGGGTGGCGAAGCCGCCGATCACCAGGGCCGACACCGGCAGCACCAGGTGCCACAGGTAGTCGCCGACCTTGGCCAGGGGCCCGAGGCTGGCGAAGTTGTCCGAGACCAGGCCCTGCACCGGGAACCAGTCCAGGTAGCTGCCGCCGGCGAACACCACGATCAGCAGGATGGCGAACAGGAACGCCGGCATGGCGTAGCCGAGGACGATGGCGCTGCTGGTCCAGGCATCGAAGGCGCTGCCGTTGCGGATCGCCTTGCGCACCCCCAGGGGGATCGACACCAGGTAGGTGATCAGGGTCGCCCACAGGCCGAGGGACAGCGAGGTCGGCAGCTTCTGCAGGATCAGGTCGGTGACCTTGGCCCCGCGAAAGAAGCTGTTGCCGAAGTCCAGTTGCGCGTAGTTCTTCAGCATCAGCCACAGGCGCTGGTGCATCGGCTTGTCGAAGCCGTAGTGGTGCTTGATCTCCTCGATCAGCGCCGGGTCCAGGCCCCGACTGCTGCGTCCGCCGCCGCCCACTGCGGCAACCTCGGCGCCACCGCCCATGGCATGCCCGCCGAAGCCTTGCAGGCGGGCGATGGCCTGTTCCACCGGGCCGCCGGGCGCGGCCTGGACGATCAGGAAGTTGACCACCAGGATGCACAGCAGGGTGGGGATGATCAGTAGCAGGCGACGACTCAGGTAACGGCCCATGTCAGTGCGCCCCCACGGTGCCGCGCAGGGCGCTCATCTGGCTGGCGGTCAGGGCCTTGGGGCTGACCTCCCACCAGGTGTTCAGGCCCTCGTCGTAGATCGGCGCGATGGCCGGCCGGCCGAAACGGTTCTGGAACACCGTGGGCGTGCCCTTGGAGTAGTAATTGGGAATCAGGTACTGGCCCCATTGCAGCACCCGGTCCAGGGCCCGGGCGTAATGCACCATCTCGTCGCGGCTATTGGCCTGGACCAGGCCGTCGATCAGGCGGTCCACCGCCGGGTTGGCCAGCACCATGGCGTTGGAGCTGCCGACCTGGGTCGCGCTTTGCGAGCCGTACAGGCTGTACAGCTCGCGACCCGGGGAGACGATGGGGTCGCCGCTGCGGGGGAAGCTGGTGACGATCATGTCGTAGTCCCGGGCGTTGAGCAGGTTGATGTACTGCGCCGAATCGATGCGCCGCAGGTTGAGGGTGATGCCGATCTGCGCCAGGGTGCGTTTGTACGGCAGCAGCATGCGGTCGAAGCCGCCCTGGCCATCGAGAAAGGTGAACTCCAGCGGCTCGCCGGCGGCGTTCACCAGGCGGTTATTGCGGGGTGTCCAGCCGGCCTCGGCCAGCAGGCGCAGGGCCTGCAGCTGCTTGTCGCGGATGCGGCCGCTGCCGTCGGTCTGCGGGGCCCGGTAGACCTGGCTGAAGACTTCGTCGGGGATCTGCCCGCGCAAGGGTTCGAGGATCTCCCGCTCGCGGGCATCCGGCAGGGCGCTGGCGGCCATTTCGCTTTTCGGCCAGTAGCTCTGCTGGCGCACGTAGAAGCCGCGCATCATCTGCTTGTTGGTCCACTCGAAATCCCACAGCAGGGTCAGCGCCTGGCGCACCCGGCGGTCGTGGAAGACCGGCCTTTGCAGGTTGAACACAAAACCCTGGGCGGCGGTGGGCTTGTCCGGCGCGAGGATCGCCTGTTGCAGGCGGCCGTCGCGCAGGGCCGGGCTGTCGTAGCCGACCACATAACCGGACGAGGAAAACTCGCGGTTGTAGTCGAAGGCGCCGGCCTGCAGCAGCTGGCGGGCGACGTCGGTGTCGCCGTAGAAATTCACCGTCAGGCTGTCGAAGTTATACATGCCGCGGCTGACCGGCAGGTCCCTGGCCCACCAGTTCGGATCGCGTTCGAAGCTGATGCTGCGCCCGGCGTCGACCTTGCCGACCTTGTACGGCCCGCTGCCCAGGGGCGGCTCGAAGCCGCCGCCGTTGGCGAAGTCGCGGGTTTTCCACCAGTGTTCGGGCAGCACGCGCAGGGTCGCCAGGTCCAGGGCCAGGGTGCGGTTGAGGTTGTTCTTGAAGTCGAAGCGCACCTGCCCGGGGCCTTCGATCACCACGTCCCGCACGTCGCCGTACTGCTGGCGATAGCTCAGGCTGCCCTTGCTCAGCAGCAGCTCGAAGGTGTAGCGCACGTCTTGCGCGGTGATCGGCGTGCCATCGGCGAAGCGTGCCCTGGGGTCGAGGTAGAAGCGCACCCACAGGCCGTCGGGGTCGCGCTCCATGCGTTCGGCCACCAGCCCGTAGACGGTGTAGGGCTCGTCCAGGGAACGAAAGGCCAGGGGCGAATACACCCAGTCGTTGACCTGGGCCACCGCGATGCCCT
Organism: Pseudomonas sp. B3G-3; assembly: GCF_028640915.1. Lineage (NCBI taxonomy): Bacteria > Pseudomonadati > Pseudomonadota > Gammaproteobacteria > Pseudomonadales > Pseudomonadaceae > Pseudomonas > Pseudomonas sp. B3G-3. The sequence continues at coordinate 109,831 of NZ_JAQZAB010000125.1, forward strand.
GGTCGGCATAGGGGGTGATGTAGTTGAACTGGCCGATCTCCATCGAGGCGCGGCTCAGGGAGCCGCCCTTGGGCGCATCGGGGTTGACGTAGTCGAAGTGCTGGAAGCCCGGCGGGTACTTCGGCGGTTCGCCATAGACCGTCATGGCATAGCTGCCGTGGGCGGCGGCCAGGGCCTCGGCGGCGGCGCCAAGCAGCGCGGTGGCCAGCGCCAGCCTGGCCAGGGTGCGAGTCAGTGCAGACATGATCGAAAGGTTCCTCGTGATGCCGGAAAGCCTGGGGCGGCAGGGCGAAAAGACCCACGGCGGCGGGCCACCATGGGGTGCGAATTCGCAATGCGGCCGGGGCCGGCCGGAGTCTTGCGCGGCCCCGGCGGTGACTCAGAAGTGGTACGTCATGCGCGCGAACAGGGTGCGGCCCAGCGGATCGGTGTAACGGGGGTCGTAGCCGCTCTGGAAGTTGTAGGCCTGGTTGGAGAACGGTGGGTCGCGGTCGAAGACGTTCTTCACCCCGGCGTCGACGTCCAGCACCTTGTCGAAGGTGTAGCCGGCCGCCAGGTCCCACACCGAGTACGAGGCCACGCGGGCATTGGTGGTGCGGTCGTAGTCGTTGTAGCCGGTGGTGAAGCGGTTGCTCAGCGAGGCCCGCGCCGCGCCCAGGGTCCAGGTGCCGGTGAGGTTGTGTTTCCAGCGGGCGATCACGCCATCGCCCTCGAAGTCGCCGACCTTGTCGGTGAACGGCCCCTTGATGGTGCTCTGGAAGTCGTAGCTCTTGACGTAGGTGCCTTGCAGCCCGAGGCCGAACTGGCCGTAGGGGGTATTGGGGAAACGGTAGTCCAGGGATACGTCGACACCGTTGGTTTCGACTATGCCCAGGTTGGCGTTGCCGGTGACGATGTAGTTCAGCGAACCGTCGGCGTTGCGCACGAAGCGGTCGGCATAGGCGCCGGACTGGTCGAACACCGTGGATTCGGGGAACGGCTGGATCTGGTTGGAGATGTGAATCCACCAGAAGTCCAGGCCCACCGACAGGTCGCGGATTGGCTGGTAGACGAAGCCCAGGGTCACGTTGCGGGCCTTTTCCGGCGCCAGGTCGGTGTTGCCGCCGATCTGGTTGAGGAACTGCTGGCCGCAGTCGCGCCCGCCGTTGCCGCCGGGCTGTACCACACCGCCGGTACAGAGCACCGGGTCGTTGTAGTAGCCCTGGGTGTAGGTGATGCTGCGCGGCGCATACAGCTCGTACAGCGACGGCGCGCGGAAGCCTTCGCTGTAGGCGCCGCGCACTACCAGCTCCTTGAGCGGCTGGTAGCGGAACGAGTATTTCGGGTTGGTGGTGCTGCCGAAGTCGCTGTATTTGTCGTGGCGGATGGCGACGGACAGCTCCAGGCTGTCGAGCACCGGTACGTTCAGTTCGGCGTAGGCCGCCCTGACACTGCGATTGCCCTCGACGCTACCGGACGGGTCGATGCCCAGGCTCTGGATGTCGCCGGCGAACTCTTCGTAGTCCTGGTGGAATTTCTCCTTGCGGTACTCGCCGCCCAGGGCCAGGCCGGAGGGCCCGGCACCGAACCAGTCGCCGATCTCGCGGCTGACGCGCCCATCGAAACCGACCACTCGACCGACTGCCGTGGAGTAGGCGCCGTGGTAGGCCGCCTGCTCGATGTAGTCCTGGCCAGCCTGGGTCTGCGGGCCGAACGGGTTGAGCAGGCCGCTGGCCAGGCCGGCGATCATCGCGCGGTCGCTGACGTAGCCGTTGGTGACGCTGGAGACCACCTTGTTCTGGTTGTAGGAGGCACCGAGGTTGTAGTCCCAGCCGGCCACCAGGCCGTCGAAGCTCAGGACGAAGCGCTGGCTGGTGTTCTGGTCCTTGGATTCCCGGGCACCGGCGGCGGTTTCACGCCAGTTCACGCCGATCGGCTGGCTCGGGTCGAGGCTGAAGCCGGTCGGCGCCGGGGTGATGCCGTTGCCCGGGTAGTAGGGCGAGGAAGCGTCCAGGCTCAGGCCGGTGAGGGGCGCCGGGCCGACCGCCGTGGCGTTGTTGTTGCGCGACCAGAAGTACTCCAGGTTGACGTTGTGATCGTCCGCCAGCTTGGCGGTGCTCTTGCCGAAGAACGAGGTCTTTTCGGTCTCCGGCATCAGGTCGATGTACTCGCGGGTACTGAAGCGGCACAGGCCCTGGCGGGCAATCAGGTTCGGCCCGTTGCAGTTGCTGCCGGCCAGCGGGTTGGTGGCGTTGTCGCCCTGGGTGTAATTGCCTGGAAAGGCCGTGCCCGAGGTCTGGTCGAGGCCGCGGCCGGGGCGGTAGTCGGTGGCGAAGGAGCGGTCGTTGGCGTCGAGGTTCTGCTGCTTGTTGTAGTTGAACACCCCGAGCACGTTGAAGCGGTCTTCTTCCAGGTCGCCGAAGCCCCAGCTGGCGCTCATATCCTTGCTCGCACCGCCGCCGCTGTGGGTCGGGGTTTCGCCGCCCAGGGTCAGTTGGCCGTCGGTCAGGGATTTCTTGGTGATGAAGTTGATCACACCGCCGATGGCGTCGGTGCCGTAGAGGGCCGAGGCGCCGTCGCGCAGCACTTCGACGCGGTCGATGGCGGCGAAGGGGATCATGTTCAGGTCCACCGCGCCGCCGGCCGAGTTGGTGCCCGACAACGCGTTGTTGGCCAGGCGTCGGCCGTTGAGCAGCACCAGGGTCTTGTTGGCGCCGATGCCGCGCATGTCGGCGAAGGAGGCGCCGCCGGTGGCGGCTCCCACTGAGCCGGCGCTGTTGTTGATCGACTGGCTGCCGGTGATGCGCTGCACCAGTTCGGCGGTGGTGCTTACCCCCTGTTTGCGCAGCTCTTCGGCGCGCAGGATGGTGATCGGCACCGCGGTTTCGGCATCGACCCGGCGGATCGCCGAACCTGTCACTTCGACCCGTTGCAGCTGGGTGGTGGGCGCCACGGCCGCGGCACTGGTGGCCGGGACTGCGGCGCTGCTGTCAGCGTCCTCTTCGGCGGCGTGCGCGGTGCCGGCGCCCAGGCCCATGGCCATCAGGTACAGCGGGACAAAACGGTGCCGTTGCAGCGTGGTCACCAGTGGCTTGAGCGTGAAACGTGGAATGTTCATCAGCATGATTACTTCCGACTCTTTCAGACGTTTATCGAAATGGCCTTGTGGGCCCTCATTGCTCCGGCTGGGTTGTACCGACCCCGGAAAACCACTTTCTTCAAGCAAGCCGATCCCCTCCGCAGGCGCGTGGCGTCTTGCGGTCGGCCGATTGCGACGGGATTTTTCGAGGCAGTGCCTGGCGCGTCCCTCAGGGGGCGCCAGGCACTGCCTTCATCGGGTGGTCATCACGGATATCCTGGTGATCCCCGAACGTTCGATGGAGGCCATGGCCTTGGCCACCTGGCCGTAGTTGACGGCGGCATCGGCCTGCAGCTGCACGCGCACCTCGCTGTCCTTGGCCTTGACTTCCTTGAGGCTGCTTTCCAGCAGCTCGGGGGCCACTTCGGACTTGGCCAGGTAGAACTTGCCGTCCTGGTCGACGCTGACCACCACCGGGTCTTTCTTCTCGGCGGGGGCCACGGCGTCGGTCTTCGGCAGGTTGACCTTGATCGCGTTGGTCATCAGCGGGGCGGTGACGATGAACACCACCAACAGCACCAGCATCACGTCCACCAGGGGCGTGACGTTCATTTCACTGAGCACTTCGTCGCTGTCTTGAGTGGAGAAGGACATCAGCTGGCCTCCCGTACGGCGTGGGCGGTCTTGCTGGCGATGGCTTGGCGGCTGATGGCGAAGGCGCTGCGCTGGGCCAGGGCGTCGAAGTCATGGGCGAAGTCGTCCATGCTGGCCGAGGCCAGCTTCAGGCGGCGCAGGAAGAAGTTGTAGATCAGCACCGCCGGCACGGCGACGGCGATGCCCACGCCGGTGGCGATCAACGCATGGCCGATCGGCCCGGCCACGGTTTCCAGGCTGGCCGAACCGCTGGCGCCGATGCTCTGCAGGGCCTCCATGATCCCCCAGACCGTGCCGAACAGGCCGATGAAGGGCGCGGTGCTGCCGATACTGGCGAGCACCGCCTGGCCGCTTTCCAGGGCCCGGCGTTCCTTCTGGATCTGCTGGCGCAGGTTGCGCTCCAGGCGGTCGGCGCGGTTGATGGTGTGGGCCAGTTGCTGGGTGGTGCGTGGCGACTCCTCCACCAGCAGGGCTTCGAAACCGCTGCTGGCGATGCGCGCCAGGGAGCCGGGGTACTGGCTGGCGTGTTCGGCGGCGGTGAGCAGGTCCGGGGCGCTCCAGAAAGCTTTGCTGAACTGCCGGTTCTGGGTCTTCTGCCGCAGGTACTGCGCCGACTTGACCAGCAGCAGTGCCCAGCTGACCACGGAAAACAGCACCAGGGCCCAGAGCACGCCGGGGACAATCAGGGATGTCAGGGAATCGTTCATGGCTACACCTCGCATGCGTAAACAGGTTGTGAGTTCAGGTCAGGCCGCGGTCATTGCGGCAATTTGAAATCGATGGTCTGGGTGGCGAAGCCTTCGATCGGCGTGTCGCCGCGCTTGGCCGGGATGAATTTCCAGTTCTTCACCGCGGCCACGGCGGCCTCGTCCAGTTGCGGCTTGCCGCTGGAACGGGTGACTTCCACGCTGCCGGCGCGGCCGTTGGGCAGCACCTTGATGCGCAGCACCACCGTGCCTTCCCAGTTGCGGCGCAGGGCCAGGGACGGGTATTCCGGCGGCGGGTTGCCGAGGCTGGCCAGGCCGGAAACCGCCGCCGATTCCTTGACCGGCCCGTGGGCCGCGGCAGGCGCCGGAGCGGCGGCCGGCTGGCTGGGCGCTGTGGGCGCGGCCGGTGGCGCGGGAGCGGGTGGCGCCGGCGTTTTCGGCGGCTCGGGCTTTTTCACCGGCTTGGGTTTTTCGACCGGTTTGGGCTTTTCGATGGGCTTGGGTTTCTCCACCGGCTTGGGCGGCGGCTTGAGTGCGTCTTCGTCTTCCACCGGTTGCTCGGGTTCGGGCGGCGGCGGAGGCGGCGGGGGTTCCGGGGTGGGCGGCGCGGGCGGGGTCGGGCTGCTCAGCTCGACGGTCATTTCCGGGATTTCCGGGGGCGTTTCCAGTGGCGCGGCGCGGGTCTGCTGGAAGAACCACCAGGCGCCACCATGGAGCAGGGCCGAGACCGTCACCAGCAACAGCACCTGACGCTTGCTCAGGCCTGCGGGTTTCGATGCATTGCCCTTATAAGGACGGCCCCGCGCAACCTGGACGACGGCTTCATCGCCCAAGGGCCTCGGCAGGGTTCTGTTCTTTACCGCATCGTTCATTAAAGCTCCCTCGGTCGGATGAAGGGCAATAAGGCACCGTTCGAACATTGGCTGGAATATTCGAAAGACGGGTTTAACTTTTTCAAGGGTGAGCAAAAGCCGATAGTTGAACTATCCAGTTGAACGGCCTTGTGCAAACGAGTGGCTTAACGCCTTCGGCTTAGATTGTTCATTACCACTCCCTGGAACATTGTTATGGGATGAGCTGGTGTTTGTAGTGCACCTGTCTCGTACTCGTTACATATAGCAACCGCTATGCCAGATTGTGTCGCTTGTTATGCAATTGGCGATGGCCCGTAGTGCATGTCGCATTTATATAAATTTGCGAGAAAAACGGGCGCGACAACATAAATTCGGTACTTCGAAAAGTTGACCTTTAATATTTTATGGGGGCGAGCCAGCCTGCCCTGGGTTATCCGATTTTCAGCCGGAAACAGGGATGATCAATAGCGTGGCCAACGCACTAAAAAGTGTCTGGCGAATTGATTTGGTGCAAATAAACAGTGACTAGTTGGTCATTGTCTGGAGGTCCTTGGTCTTGTTGTTCTCTGGGCTCTGTGTAGCGCTTCTGCAGCCTTTAGTGGCCTGCTTCGGGGACATCCTTGAGTCTCTATGGCGCGCTCGCCAGCCCGCCATGGAACTGGGCGGTGGCGGACGTCTTATTAGCCTGTTGAGGTATAAATAATTAACCGGTACGTACATTGAGTGTCTGTAAATAGTGCTCTGCTCATTATCAAGTGGCCGATGCGTTGATGTTGAATTGCCTTATTGTCTGACAATGCTTTGACCATCCACTTTTAACGCGCCTTGGAGCGTTTGTTTATTGTCGAATACGCAACGATGGGAACACGACTTTCGCTCGGTGAAATGTCATCGAGTGCAAAGTAAAGTGGCTGCTTAGTGGTTTAGAAACAGTCGACGACCGATCTTGTCGAGGCTTCTTCCGTCGACGCTACTTGAACAGTGGCGAGACCGGGCAGGGGGCGAATGCGTGTGTCGGGATACAGTGGACAGTACCCGGGAAGACTGGCTTGGATATCGATAGCGGGACAGGGTCGGCGTTAAAACGGTCGCGATCGCCAGCCTGGAAGTTGTCCTGTCGACTGGAGTAGGGGGCATTAGCAGACGCTGGCCCAGGCAGCGCCGGGTAGCGTGCGCAAGGTCGACCGTTGATGACGCGCAGGGCGCGAGGGCCGGTCCGGGCAGGGCTGCCGGACGAGGCGGAACCAGGGGCGAAACGGTGGAGCCAATAGCGGAAAACGCCGGTGAACATGACTGCACATCGCACATGAGACTTCCTTATCGCCAGTCTCAGCTCAACGAGCTTTTGGCTCGCCGTCTGCACTTTATAGGGACGCGGATAGCGTCCGATGATTGCTATTGGTGCGGGTAGGCACCGTCGATGCGGCTCTTCTGGTGGGTCGATTCGCAAGCTGCAGGTGCATGGGAAAAACGTGCCAGTTTCAGGTACGTTCGTGCAGTTTTCTTCGTCAGTGCTCGCCAGGCCTTGTTTAGCGGGGCTTGGCGGTGGGCAGGGGATGCTGGTGAGGCGAGGCTGATCGTGCCCATGAAAAAGCCCGGCACATCAGGCCGGGCTTCTCGGGTTTTGCAGAGTGCTGCGATTCAACGGCGGCGCACGAACCGGCGCCACAGCCAGACCCAGATCATCACCAGCGGGAAGGCCAGGATCAGGAACGGCAGCACGTAGCTGCCTTTCTCCAGGGCTTCGGCGGTGCCGTAGGCGAGGTTGTCCAGCAGGTTGTCGAAGGCCCGTTGCAATTTCGAACCGCGCTGGCTGCTGTCGGTGGGCACGAAGTTCAGGGTCAGGCGGTTGGTGTCGAGCCGCCGCTGGTGCCCGGCGGCGGCCTGGGCCAGGGCTTGCAGGTCGTTCTCGATGCTCGCCTGTTCCTTGCTCAGGGCGATCAGGTCGCTGACGGTGATGTCCTTGCGCGCCGCCAGCTGGTCGAGGCGTTGCTGCTGGGCCTTGAGCCGTTCCTGCTGGCGCTGCACGTCGGCCACTGCGTCGGCCAGGTCTTCGGCGCTGGTGATGCGTTCGCCGATTTCGGCGCCCTGGGCGGCCAGCGCGACTATCGGTTCGACGCCGTCGGGCACGATGCGCAGGATCACCTGGGCGTGATACTGGCCTTGTTGCAGGCGCAGGATATTGCAGGCGCCGAATTTGGCGTTTTCGCAGGCTTCGCGGGTGGCGGCCAGGCGCGGTGCGATCTGCGCCGAGGGTAGCGACAGGCTCAGCTCGTGTTCGTAGGCCAGTTGCGCACCGGCCTTGCCCTGGGCACCGCCGACCGCCACCGAGGACGAACGATCGCTGGGGGAACAGGCGGCCAGCAGGGTGCTGAGCAGCAGCACGGCGAGGCTGCGCAGCGGGGTGGGGGTGTCGTCCTGAGGGTGCATGGTCGCTCCTTGAAATAAATGATCGTGCCCGGGGCTGGCGGGACGGCTGCGTATCTTATCGTCGATTGCCTCATGAGGGGCGAGGATGTGGTGTCGCCGCGGCTTATCGCCAGGGATTTGCCGGATGGATACGGCTGGGCGCGGGTGCTGCTTCGGGGTACACCTCGGGGACCGATGACCCGCACCCCGGTCATCACCATCGGCAACGGAGACCCGCCATGAGCACGCCCGAGTTACCCGAAGGTTATGCCCCCTTGTCCCGCAGCAGCCCGTTGCTGGAGCTGATCGGCCCGGTGTATTGCCGTGGCAGTGGCCTGCAACTGGAGATCGGCCTGCGCGCCGACAGCCGTCACGCCAACGGGCGTGGCAGCGTGCACGGCGGCATCCTCGCCACCCTGGCCGATATCGGCATGGGCTACGCCATGGCCTTTGCCAGTGACCCACCGCTGCCGCTGATCACCGCCAGCATGCACCTGGACTACCTCGGTGCGGTGCAGGTCGGCGAGTGGATCGACGTGCGCCTGGAGCACTCCAAGCGCGGCCGGCAGATGGCCTTTGCCACCGTCACCCTGCAAGTCGGCGAACGGGTGGTGGCCAGGGCCAACGCGGTGTTCGCGGTGCCGGGCGGCTGAGGGCAGGTCAATTGTGTGGGGCGCTTTTGCGAGCGCTTCGCGCCCGATCGCAGGCTTCGCCAGCGGCTACCGGGGAAGCGATCTGTGCCGTTGGCGGGCGGGGCCGTGGGCTTGTGTAGCCGCTGCCGCAGGCTGCGATCGAGCGCGCAGCGCTCGCAGGCAACCCCTCTTAGTCCGCAGGTGCAACTATCTGCTTCCACTCCAGGCCGAAGCGCGCCAGGTACTTGCGCAGGCGGTCGGCGTCATTGGGCTGGGCCTTGGTCTGGCGGGACACGCCAAACAGCTTGCGTCCGGCATCGGACAGGCTGTCGGCCTGGCGACAGACTTCGAGCACCGCCTGTAGTTGCAGGCGGTCGAACAGGTCGAGTTCGGCTGTGTCGCCCAGCAGGGTGGCCAACGGATCCTGCGCCTGGCTCAAGCCCCAGGCATAACGGAGCCGCTCGATTTCTTCCTCGGCCTGGGCTTCGTCGATGCGCCCGCTGTCGGCCAGGGTGGCCATGCGGGTGATGGACGCCGACAACTCGCGGAAGTTGCCCAGCCACGCCGCCTCGCTGGAGCTGGCAAACGCCAGGTAGCGCCGCCGCGCCTCGAGGTTGAAGCGCACCAGGCGCCCTTGTTCCCGGGCGTGGCGTTCCAGTTCGAAATCGATGTTCGGCTCGATGTCCTCGCGCCGCCCGGCCAGCCCCGGCAGGTTGAAGGTCCAGAGGTTGATCCGCGCATACAGGTCCTCGCGGAACAGGCCCTGGGCGACCCGGCCGCGCAGGTCGCGGTGGGTACCGGCGATGATCAGGAAGTCGCTGTCCACTTCCTTGTCCGAGCCCATGGGGAAGAAGCGTTTTTCCTCGATGGCCTTGAGCAGCATCGCCTGTTCGTCGAGCCCCAGCTCGCCAATCTCGTCGAGAAACAGCATGCCGCCGTCCGCCGCCCGTAGCAGGCCGTCGCGGGCGTTCTGGGCGCCGGTGAAGGCGCCTTTGATATGCCCGAACAGCGCCGACATGGCGCCGTCGCCGCGCAGGGTGGCGCAGTTGACCTCGACAAAGCGTCCCTGGACCTGATGCCGGCCGCGCTTGAGCTCATAGATGCGCCGGGCCAGGAACGACTTGCCGGCACCGGTGGGGCCGATCAGCAGCATCGGCGCCTTGGAGCGCACAGCGACACGTTCGATCTGTTCGATGGAGCGGTTGAACGCGGCGTTGCGGGTGGCGATCCCGGACTTGAGGAAGGCCAGGCCCTCCAGGCGCTTGCCGGCGAAGCGCGAGGCGATGCGGTCGTAGCGCGACAGGTCGAGGTCGATCAGGGCATGGGTGCCGGTGGCGTGCTGCTCCGGGTCGCGGCGCCGCGCCGGGGAGGTCTGGATCAGCCGCGCCGGCAGGTAGCGCGCCTCGGTCAGCAGGAACCAGCAGATCTGCGCCACGTGGGTCCCGGTGGTGATGTGCACCAGGTAGTCCTCGCGCTCGGTGTCGAACGGGTAGGCGCTGGTGAAGTCGTGCAGGGCGCCGTACACCTCTTCGAAATCCCAGGGGTTCTTCAGGCCCATGGGGTGCAGGCGCACCTCGGTTTCGGGCGACACCTGGCGAATGTCGTTGGCCACCCGCTCGGCCAGGCTGACGTCCCGGGCGTCGACACCATGGATCAGCTCCAGGCGATTGATCAGCACGTCCTGCTGCTGGCACAGGCCGACACTGGGGCGCCAGTGGCTCCAGCGGTTGGCGCCCTTGCCGACGCGATCGAGGGTGGAACCGACAAAACCTATGGCGACCGTGGGCTTGCCCGACATGTTTATACCTGAAGATAAAAAGCGATAAACAAAGATATAAAATTATCAGCAGCTTTGTCTCGAAGACTCGCAAAGGAAAAAGTATTTAAAAATAAAATCGTTATAAATCAATAAGTTAAAAAAATATTCGCAGGAAAAAATAAAACTGGCACAGCGGCTGCAATCTCTCTGGCAACGAACAAGACAACAGAGCGAGACGCCAAGATGGCCAACTTCCAGCTGTTCAACACCCAACAGGCAAAAGCACCGGCGAGCAACACCCTGAACGCCGCCCAGGCCCCGGCCTATGCCTACAACGCCAAGCACCGCCTGGCCCAACTGGCGGTGACCGGTTGCCTGAACTCGACCTTCTACACCTCGCCTGAAGGTCAGCTGGAAGCGGTGCTGCAGCTGGTGAGCGAAGTCGACAGCCGTTTCGTCGCCCAGGCCGCGCGTTACGCTCGGCAGCAGGGTCATATGAAAGACATGCCGGCCTTGCTGCTGGCGGCGTTGACCGCGCAACGCTCGGCCCTGGTGCCGGAGCTGTTTGCCCAGGTGGTGGACAACGGCAAGATGCTGCGCAACTTCGTGCAGATCCTGCGCAGTGGGGCGACCGGGCGCAGATCCCTGGGGTCGCAGCCCAAGCGCCTGGTGCAGAACTGGTTGAACAGCGCCAGCGAACGCCAGCTGTTGCAGGCCTCGGTGGGTAACCAGCCGTCGCTGGCGGACGTGGTCAAGATGGTTCACCCCAAGCCAAGCGAGGCCTGGCGCGCAGCCTTCTTCGCCTGGTTGATCGGCAAGCCGGTGGATGCGCAGGCGCTGCCTGAGCTGACCCGCGCCTTGCTGGCGTTTCGCAGCGGTGCGACCACGGCGGTGCCGCAGGTGCCGTTCCAGTTGCTCGGCAACGAAACCCTGAGCCGCGAGCAATGGGCCGAACAGGCGCACAATATGGGCTGGCAGGGGCTGCGCATGAACCTCAATACCCTGGCCCGCCATGGCGCGTTCCAGGTGCCGGGTTGCACCGAGTATGTGGCGGCGCGGCTGGCGGATGCCGCCGAAGTGGCCAAGGCCCGGGTCTACCCGTACCAATTGCTGGCGGCCTACCGCATGGCCGGGGACGAGGTGCCGCAGCCGGTGCGCGAGGCGTTGCAGGATGCCCTGGAGCTGTCGCTGGCCAACGTGCCGGCGCTGCAAGGCGCGGTGGTGGTGTGCCCGGATGTCTCGGGGTCGATGCACAGCCCGGTCACCGGTTATCGCCAGGGCGCCACCACGGCGGTGCGCTGCATCGATGTGGCGGCGCTGGTGGCGGCAGCGGTGTTGCGCAAGCAGCCGGCGGCGCGGGTCATGCCGTTCGAGGTCGGGGTGGTGGATATTCGCCTCAACCCGCGGGACAGCGTGATGAGCAATGCGCAGAAACTGGCGGCCATCGGCGGTGGCGGGACCAACTGCTCGGCGCCCCTGGCACAACTGGCCAACGCCAAGTGCAAGGTGGACACCCTGATCCTGGTCTCGGACAACGAGTCGTGGATCGATGCGCGGCGCCATGGGGCGACTGAAACCCTGCGCCAGTGGGAGCGGATCAAGGCCATCAACCCGCAGGCGCGGCTGGTGTGCATCGATATGCAGCCCGGGGCCACCACCCAGGCGCCGGACCGCGAGGACATCCTCAACGTCGGCGGCTTCAGTGACGCGGTGTTCGATGTGATCCAGCAGTTCACCGCGGGCAACTACGGTGCGCAGCACTGGGTCGAGGCGATCGAGGCGATGGCGCCCTGATCGGCAAGACATGAGATAAACCGTGCGCCGCTCACCCGGCGCACGCCGAAGATTTTTTGTTCATTGGCCCCGAATGCCGCTGTGACTACATCCAAAGATGTCCCAGCAGATTTAGTCAGGGCCTGTGAAGGCACGAATGCCAGTGGCTGTACATCATGGTTATGCCGGTTCGATTCCGGCTATCAGTCACTTCTTTTGTCGTGCCACCTTTTTTGCAGTTTCAGCGACGAATGCTGATGGAACTACATCCCAGATTCGTGATGCGGGTTCGAGTCCCGCCGGTGCCTGGAAAGGCGCCGTAGTTCAACGGTCAGAACACGAGTGCACGGTTTCATCGACCCTTGTCGTCGCAGGTTTTTCTCCCGCCCGAGCGGGATGGCAGCGAATGCCACAGGTACTACAAGGTGTCGCGGGTTCGAGTCCCGCCAGCCGCAAGGCTGTAGCTCAGTCGGTAGAGCGATGTGCCTGTTCTCTTGTCGCTGCCCGCAGGCCCGGCCTGCACCGATTGACCCGGCGAATGCCGGTGGAACTACAGGACAGCGTGGTCGCGGGTTCGATTCCCGCCAACCGCAAGGGGCTAGCTCAGTGGCAGAGCGCGCTGCATGTTTCACCTTTACTGGTCGCCGTTTATGCCGGACCACCGGCCACCGAACAAGGTCGGATTTTCGACCACAGAAAAAAGAGTCAGGAACATGGAACACAAGACCTACCAACTGCTGGAAGTCGCCAACGGCAAGCCGATCAAGATGTGGACCGAGGGCGTGCCGGTGGAAAACGAAGCCCGCCAGCAGCTGATGAACACCGCGAAGATGCCGTTCATCTTCAAGCACCTGGCGGTAATGCCGGATGTGCACCTGGGCAAGGGCTCGACCATTGGCAGCGTGATCCCCACCGTGGGTGCGATCATCCCGGCGGCGGTCGGGGTGGATATCGGCTGCGGCATGATCGCCGCCCGTACTTCGCTGACCGCTGCCGACCTGCCGGATAACCTGCACGGTTTGCGCAGCGCCATCGAGCAGGCGGTGCCCCACGGTCGTACTTCGCCGCGCAGCGGTCGCGACAAGGGCGCATGGGGCGACGTGCCGCGCCAGGCCGACCACGCCTGGGCGGCCTTGCAGCCACGCTTCAAGGCGATCACCGACAAGTACCCGGCGCTGGCCAACAGCAACAACCGCCAGCACCTGGGTACCCTCGGCGGCGGCAACCACTTCATCGAGGTCTGCCTGGATGAAGCCAACCGGGTCTGGTTCATGCTCCACAGCGGTTCCCGTGGCGTGGGTAACGCCATCGGCAACCTGTTCATCCACCTGGCCCAGGCGGACATGCGCCAGCACATCGCCAACCTGCCGGACCGCGATCTGGCCTACTTCGAGGAAGGCAGCCGGCACTTCGACGATTACGTCGAGGCCGTGGCCTGGGCCCAGGACTTCGCCCGGCATAACCGTGAATTGATGATGCAGTTGGTGATCCAGGCCACCCGCCAGGTGATCCGCAAGCCTTTCGAGGTGGCGCTGGAGGCGGTGAACTGCCACCACAACTATGTGCAGAAGGAGCGCCACTTCGGTGAAGAGGTGCTGGTGACCCGTAAGGGCGCGGTGTCGGCGCAGAAGGGCGAGCTGGGGATCATCCCCGGATCGATGGGCGCCAAGAGCTTCATCGTTCGCGGGCTGGGTAACGAGGAGGCGTTCTGCTCCTGCAGCCACGGTGCTGGGCGCACCATGAGCCGCACCAAGGCCAAGAACACCTTCACCCTGGCCGACCAGATCCGCGCCACCGCCCATGTGGAGTGCCGCAAGGACACCGCGGTGATCGATGAAATCCCGATGGCCTACAAGGACATCGACCAAGTCATGCACGCCCAGCGCGAGCTGGTGGAAGTGCTGCACACCCTGCGTCAGGTGGTGTGCGTCAAGGGGTAGAGAAATGCACGACAGGGAAGCAGTGGTACAGGTGCCGTCCAGCTGGCATTACCAGCTGAACGACTACGAAGCCCGCCGCGTGCGGGAGGTGATGGACACCCTGGACAGGCACAGCGCCTGGCTGGAACTGAGCCGCTTCGGCAACGGGTTCGTGCGCCAGGCGGCGGTGCGCGGATTGTCCGCGCGGCCATCGGCCGAGGCCTTGGCGGCGCTGCTGGAACGCCTCAACGATTGGGTGCCCCAGGTTCGCCAGGAAGCGGCCGCGGCAGTCGAGGCGTATTGGGCGCCGGAGCACGCCGGGCTGCTGTTGCAGACCCTGGCACCGTTGCTGGCCCTTGCCAGCAAGCAGCGGGCCGACCACGGCGCGACCCTGGAGCGGGCCACTGCGGTGTTGCAACTGGCCCAGGTGCGCGACGAAGTGCAAGGGGCCTTTGGCGATTGCCGGGGCAAGGCCGCGCGCTTTGTCTTCGAGCTGTTGCTCAAGGGCGTTGAGGACCGGCCGGCGCTGCTGGCCATGGCGTTGCGCCACGCCGAGGTCAGCGTGCGGCAGATGGCGGTGGATGCCTGCGCCGAACTGCCCGACGAGCAGGCGCTGCCTTTGCTGGAAGAGGTGATGCGCAGCTGTGGCGCCAGTGTGCGGGTCAAGGCCTTGCGGCTGCTGTTGTCACGCTTGGCCGATTGTCGCGGGTACCTGGCGCAGGCTCTGCTCGACCCTTCAGAGGCCTTGCGTTGCCTGGCCCATTGGGCCGCGCCGCGCCATGGGCTGGACCCGCGGCAAGTGCTGCTGGCCCGGTTGCAGCAACCGGCTCCGGGCAACAAGCGCCAGTGGCTGGGCCTGCTGGGGCTGGCCAGGGAACTGCGGGAGCCACAGGCCGACGCCATGCTGCAACAGGCCCTCGCCTCCAAGGCGCTGACCGTGCGCCTGCTGGCCTTGCGAACCCTCGGCGAGCGTGGCCTGGCCCAGCAGCTGGCGGCCCTGGACGATCCGTCGGACAAGGTCTTCGACTGCGCCCTCGGCCTGCTGCGCGAGCAGCCCTGGGCGGCGTTCGAGGAGGCTCTGGAGCAGCGTCTGGACCAGCATTGGCATGACCTGCCCAAGGCGCGGCGCTGGGCCTTGCTGGGGCTCAAGCCAGGCTGGCGCCAGTTGCAATACCTGCTGCATCGCCTGGACCAGGCGGGCAGCGAAGCCGCTTATTGGCGCGAGGCCCTGGCCCGCTGGTGCGATAGCCGCTACGCGATGTTCGACCCGGTAACCCCCAAGCCGCTGCGAGAAGCACTGGCGCAGCGGTTACAGGCGATGGAGGAGGCCGGCGACGTGCCTCGGGGATCGCTCAAGCGCCTGTTGTGAACGAAGAGGACGATCAGGCCAGCGCGAGAAGCGGCTGACGATCGTCGATTGAACAGGACAAGGAACCATGGAACTTCATGAACGTCACCCGCTGAGCAGCGCCATGCGCGCACGGGTACTGGATGAGCTGGCGCGGATCGAGCGCGAGCGCAATGTGCGGGTGCTGTATGCCTGCGAATCGGGCAGTCGGGCCTGGGGCTTTGCCTCCACCGACAGTGATTACGATGTGCGTTTTGTCTATGTGGAAAAGCCCGAGTGGTTCATCCAGGTGGACGCCGGGCGGGACGTGATCGAGCGGCCGCTGGACGATGAGCTGGACATCAGCGGCTGGGAACTGCGCAAGACCTTGGGGTTGCTGCGCAAGTCCAACCCGACCCTGCTGGAGTGGCTGGATTCGCCCCTGGTGTATCGCAGCGAGCCGGCGGCAACCGCGCGCCTGCGCGAGCTGGCGGAGGCCTTCTACAGCCCGCCGGCGGCCCGTCATCACTACCTGTCGATGGCCAGGAAGAACTTTCGCGGTTACCTGCAAGGCGACAGCGTGCGGTTCAAGAAGTACTTCTACGTGCTCCGGCCGTTGCTGGCGGTGCGCTGGATCGATCAGGGGCGCGGCCGCCCGCCGATGACCTTCGCCGACCTGCTGAGCACCGTCGAGCATCGGCCACTGCTGGACGAGGTGGATGAGTTGCTGGCCTTGAAGCGCAGCGCCGACGAGGCCGCTTACGGGCCCAGGCGCCCGGCGTTGCACGCCTTTATCGCAGCGGAACTGGAACGCCCGGTGCCCAAGCTGGCGCGCACCCATCAAGACAATGCTTTGCTGGACGCCTACTTGCGAGACAGCGTCCGGCGTTATGCCTGAGGAATGTAATGAAACAGGATGTCATCGAACTGGACGGCGCCATCGGCGGCGGCCAGGTCCTGCGCAGTGCCCTGAGCCTGTCGATGCTCACCGGCAAGACCCTGCGTATCCACAACATACGGGCCCGGCGCGCTCGCCCGGGGCTGCTGCGCCAGCACCTGACCGCGGTGCTGGCGGCGGCGCAGGTCTGCGCGGCCAGGGTCTCGGGCGCCGAGCTGGGCTCCCGGGCGCTGACCTTCGAGCCGGGGCCGATTCGCGGCGGCGACTACCGCTTCGCCATCGGCACCGCCGGCAGCTGCACCCTGGTGTTGCAGACCCTGCTGCCAGCCCTGTTGCAGGCCCCGGCGCCGAGCCGCGTGAGCATCAGCGGCGGCACCCACAACCCGCTGGCGCCGCCGGTGGATTTCCTCCAGCAGGCCTGGCTGCCGCAACTGCGGCGCATGGGCGGGCAGGTGGAGTTGCAGCTGTTGCGCCATGGCTTCGTTCCCGCCGGCGGTGGCGAGCTGGAGGCTTTTATCGAGCCTTCGACCCTGCAACCCCTGCACCTGGAACAGCGGGGCGAACTGCTCGGGCGCCGGGCCTGGGCCCTGAGTGCCGGCCTGCCGGAACATGTGGCGGAACGCGAATTGCGCCGGGTCGGCACTCGCCTGGAGCTGCCTCGGGAACACCTGAGCCCGGTGCGGCTGGATGAACAATGCGGCCCGGGCAACGTGCTGTTGCTGGAGTTCGTCTGCGAGCACCTGACCGAGCTGTTCAGCGGGTTTGGCCAGAGCAGCCTGCGGGCCGAAAGCGTGGCCGATCGGGCCATCGACCAGGCCCGCGACTGGCTGGACTCCGGCGTGGCGGTGGCCGAGCACCTGGCCGATCAACTGCTGCTGCCCATGGCCCTGGCCGGCGGCGGAAGCTTCACCACCCCACGCATGAGCGAGCACCTGCAAAGCAATATCCGGGTGATCGAGGCATTTTTGCCGGTGCGTATCGACTGTTCGGCGAGTGCTCACGGGGGGCTGCGCGTCGAGGTTCTCCCCCTGCATCATTGAGCTTGTCCCTCACCAGACCCGGTTCTCTGTTTACGGCAAGTTCTTGCAGGTCAAGGCCGGGATGCGGCTGGAGATCGAGCGCTTCGGGCTGCTTAACCGCTTGATCCATTTCCTGGTGCGATGCATGCGGGTTCCCGAGCCGCTGAGCCTTTACCTTTTGAGCTACCGTGGAAGCGTGCTGCGCGTGCCGGCCGAGGCTATCCATCAGCATCCGGACTACCGTCTCGCGGACTTCCGGCACTGGAGTGAACAACCCGCGCAAGCAACCCGTCAGATGTAAGGCCCAGTCAAGCGAGGGGATGGTCATGTATCAACTTTATGGGACACAAGGCTCCGGCTCGGCCATTGTCGAGATCGCCCTGGAGTGTTGCCAGGTGCCGTACCGCATCGTCGAAGCCTCGTCCTGGGCGCCGTCGCCCGGGGCCGACGAGCTGGCGCGGCTCAACCCGCTGAAACAGGTCCCGACCCTGCAACTGCCGGACGGCAGTGTCCTCACCGAGAGCGCGGCGATCCTGATCGAACTGGGCTTGCGTTATCCGCGCTCGGCGCTGCTGCCCGAGGATGAGAGCGCCCGGGCGCAGGCGATTCGCGGCCTGGTGTTTATCGCCGCCAATTGCTACTCGGCGATCAGCGTGATCGATTACCCGGAGCGCTGGCTGCGTGACGCCGATGAAGCGCTGAGGGCGCGGGTACGCGACGCCGCCCATGAGCGCCTGCACCGCAACTGGGAGGTGTTCGCCGATCAGTTCGCCACACAGCTGTACGCCAGCGGTTCACCCCTGGCGGCCCTGGATGTCCAGGCGGCGGTGGTGTCGCGCTGGTGCGGCACGCGCGAGCACCTGCGGCGCGAACGCCCCGAGTGTTGCGATCTGCTGGAGCGCATCGACCGCCATCCGCAGGTGGCGCAGGTGCTGGAGCGGCACTGGCCGGACTGAATACGACAGGGCGCGAGGCAGCAAAAGCCGTCGATGGTTGAGCGCGAGGCTCTTATACTCACCGGCTTTCTTTATGCCTACTACTCACCGCCTATTACTCAAGAGGAACGCCCCTTGGCCAACGAACCGGATCAGGACTTCTACAACCGCGCCGATGCCATCATCGAACTGGCGAACACCCATATCAGCGACAGCAGCCGCGGCAAGGCCAGTGCCTCGCTGATGTACGCCAACTCGCGGTTTGCCGCCTGGGTCAGCGCCTGCGGTTGCCGCAACGCCGAAGAACTGGCGGCGGCCAAGCAGCAGGCGGTGGATTATTTCGTCGAGGAGTTCCGCCTGATGATGGAAGAGAACCTCACCGACTACATCGAGAATTTCAGCCTGTACATGACGCCTCAGGACAGCTGAAAGGCATCGCGGGCAAGCCTCGCTCCTACAGAAGAAGACCGTGAGCTTCTGTAGGAGCGGAGCTTGCCCGCGATAGCGTCAGTGGTGTCGCCGCAAAAAAAGCGGACTTACAACCCCATTTCCAGTTCCAGCAGATCCGCCAGCGGCTGGCGGCGGCGGATCAGTTTTACCTGGCCGTCCTCGAACAGCACCTCCGGCAGCAGCGGCCGGCTGTTGTAGTTGGAGGACATGCTGGCGCCGTAGGCACCGGTGTCGTGGATCACCAGCAGGTCGCCGACCCGGGCCTGGGGCAGCAACTGCGGGGTCAGGCTTTCGTCGTCCTGGGTGAAGATATCGCCGGACTCGCACAGCGGGCCGCCGACCACGGTGGGCCGCAGTTCGCGCTGGACCGCCTGGCCGTTGGCGTCGATCAGGCTCATGGCGTGATAGGCGCCGTACATGGCCGGGCGCATCAGGTCGTTGAAGCCGGTGTCGGCCAGCACGAAGTGATGATTGCCGGCGTCTTTCACCACCCGCACTTCACTGACCAGGCAGCCAGCCTCGGCCACCAGGAAACGCCCGGGTTCGATTTCCATGCGCACGCCGTGGCCGAGCCAGGCTTCGATTTCCTCGCGGGCCTGGCGCCAGGCATTGGCATAACGACGCACGTCCACCGGCTCGTCGCCGGCGCGGTATGGCGTGGACAGGCCGCCGCCGATGGAGAAGGCCTCGATGTCGTGGTCCAGGGACTTGACCGCTGCCACCATGGCCGCGCCGACCTGTTCCAGGTGCCCGTAGTCCACGCCGGAACCGATGTGCATGTGCAGGCCCACCAGCTTCAGGCCGTACTGGCGGATCACCGCGAGGGCTTGGTCGACCTGCTCGTGCCAGATACCGTGCTTGCTGTTTTCGCCGCCGGTGTTGGTCTTGCGGCTATGGCCGTGGCCGAAGCCCGGGTTGATCCGCAGCCACACGCGGTGGCCCGGGGATTTCTCGCCGAGCTGGCGCAGCATGTCGATGGAACCGGCGTTGACCTCGATGTTCAGCTCCACCACCCGTTGCAGGGTGGCGGTGTCGAACAGGTCGCAGGTGAAGACGATGCCGGCCGGGTCGCCTTCCGGGCTGAACCCGGCCAGCAACGCCCGCTCGATTTCCCCCAGGGACACCGCGTCCACTCGCACCCCGGCCTCGCGGATCAGGCGCAGCACCTGCAGGTTGGAGCAGGCTTTCTGCGCGTAACGCACCACGTCGAAGGCCTTCAGTTGCTGGATGCGCACCTTGATGGTCCGCGCGTCGTAGCACCACAACGGGGTGCCGTACTGGCGGGCGGCGGCGATCAGTTGCTCGGGAGAAAAGGGAATGGCCATGGCAATCGTCTGTGGCGAGGAAAGAGGCCTGCATGATGCCGAGGGCGGTGTATTCAATAAAATATCTATTCTTTGTATCTCGATTCAGTTTTGATATGGGTTGTGTGAGTCAGAGTCGCAAACCAAGGAGCAAGCGGTGGACATTTCCCTGCGCCATATCGAGGTGTTCCGCGCCATCATGCAGGCCGGCAGCGTCACCGGCGCGGCGCGCCTGCTGTTCACCTCGCAACCCACGGTCAGTCGCGAGCTGGCGCGGCTGGAGAGCCTGTCCGGGCTGAGCCTGTTCGACCGCGAGGGCGGCCGCCTGCTGCCGACCGCCCAGGCCATGCTGTTGCTGGAGGAGGTGGAACGGGCCTATGTCGGCCTGGAACGGATCAACAGCGTGGCGCAGTCGATCCGCCGCTTCGAGCACGGCCAGTTGAGCCTGACCTGCCTGCCGCTGTTCTCCCAGACCCTGCTGCCACGGGTGTGCAAGCACTTCCAGCAGCGCCACGCCGGCATCGGCCTGAGCATCACCGCCCAGGAGTCGCCCTTGCTCGAAGAGTCCCTCAGCGCCCAGCGCCACGACCTGGGCCTGACCGAAAGCGAGCACCTGCCGCGGGGCACCCAGGGCGAACTGCTGTTCTGCGCCGACATGGTGTGCATCCTGCCGGAAGGGCATCCGTTGCTGGCCAAGCCGCTGCTGCACAGCGAAGACTTTCGCGGGGTGGATTTCATCAACCTGTCAGGCCTGGACATTTATCGTCAGACCCTCGACGAGCACTTTCGCCAGGCCGGCGTCGACCGCCGGGTGGTGATCGAAACCACCAACGCCGCCTCGGTCTGCGCCATGGTCCGCCAGCAACTGGGGGTGGCGATCATCAACCCGCTGAGCGCCATGGAGGAGGCGGGCAGGGGCCTGGCGATCCGGCCGCTGCAGCTGTCGGTGCCGTACCGGGTGATGCTGATCCGCCCGGATTACCGGCCGTCGTCGATTTTCGTCGAGGCCTTCTGCGCCTCCTTGAAACAGGAGGCGTCGGCCCTGGCCGCGGCCCTCGAGCGTCGATTGCAACGGGAGCCATGACGGGCATTGCCGCCGTTGTCGGCCTAGGCTTGGAGCAACCGGATTCTTGGTAAACCCTGGGGGATGTCTGTCATGGCGGGACCTGTAACGAGCGAATCCGGGAAGCATTTGAGCCGCGGCATTCCGCGCACGGTCTGGGCGCTGGGGTTCGTCAGCCTGTTCATGGACGTGTCGTCCGAGCTGGTGCACAGCCTGTTGCCGCTGTACATGGTCGGTACCCTGGGGATCAGCATGCTGGTGGTCGGCATCATCGAGGGCGTGGCGCAAGCCACGGCGCTGATCGTGAAGGTCTTTTCCGGGGCCCTCAGCGACTTTATCGGTCGACGCAAGGAACTGCTGTTGCTGGGTTACGGCCTGGCGGCGCTGACTAAGCCGCTGTTCCCCCTGGCGGCTTCGGCGGAACTGGTGTTCAGCGCGCGCCTGCTCGACCGTATCGGCAAGGGCATTCGCGGCGCGCCGCGGGATGCCCTGGTGGCGGACGTGGCCCCGGCGGAAATTCGCGGCGCCTGTTTTGGCCTGCGCCAGTCGCTGGACACCGTGGGGGCGTTCGTCGGGCCGATCCTGGCCATCGGCCTGATGCTGTTGCTGGCCAACGATATCGCCCAGGTCCTGTGGCTGGCGGTGATCCCTGCGGCGCTGGCCGTGGCGCTGCTGATCTTCGCCATCCGCGAACCCGAGCACGCCCCCGGTACCCGGCACTTCCACTCGCCATTGCGCCTGGCCTCGCTGCGGCGGTTTTCCCAGTATTACTGGTGGGTGGTGGCCATCGGCGCGGCCTTCACCCTGGCCCGCTTCAGCGAGGCGTTCCTGGTGCTGCGGGCCCAGCAACTGGGCTTCGCCGCCGCCTGGGTGCCGCTGGTGATGGTGGTCATGGCCGGGTTCTACATGGTCTCGGCCTATCCGGTCGGCAAATGGTCGGACCACATCAACCGCAGTGCCTTGCTCAGCGTCGGCCTGCTGTTGCTGATCCTCGCCGACCTGGTGCTGGCCTATGCCGAATCGGTGCCGATGGTGCTGCTCGGCGTCGCCCTGTGGGGCCTGCACATGGGCTTCAGCCAGGGCATCCTCGCCACCCTGGTGGCCGACACCACGCCCGCCGACCTCAAGGGCACCGCCTTTGGCGTGTTCAACCTGCTGAGCGGGATCGCCCTGTTGCTGGCCAGCGTGATCGCCGGCTGGCTGTGGCAGGCCCATGGCGCGGCGCTGACGTTCTACGCCGGCGCGGGGTTTGCCGCTTTGTCGTTGCTGTTGCTGATGGGCAAGCCGAAGTCGCAGTGATGGTCTCTCGGGGCAGGGCGCTAGCCGCTCCCGCCGGGCTGATCGGCCGACAGGCTCCAGACAATCGAGGTCAGGATGCCCAGGTCGAGCAGTAGTGCTTGTGAGCGCAGGGTTTTGCGCAAGGGGCTGTAGTCGGCCTTGGTCGCCTTGAAGCTGGACTTTTCCAGCACATGGATATGCTTGGTCAGCACAGTGACGGCCAGGTTGGCCAGCTGTTTCTCGGTGTCGGGCACCGCGATATCCAGCTCTTTCAAGCGGTTCTGGAAGGCGGCGATGGCTTCTTTTTCACTGTCATCCCGGGGCTGGTAGAGGATCTTGCGCTCGGGGGCGCTTGCAGTGACTTTCTTGAACAGCACGACCGACTCGCTGAAGTGTTGCAGGGCCGCTGCCTTGGCCTCGGTGGCGTGCAGGGTGTCCTGCAGTTCGAGGTACATCAGCATTTCGTGGAATTTCTGCAAGCCTCGGTGCAGCTCGGCGCCGGCGTTGGCCGAGAGTTTCTCGAGTCCTTTCCTGTCCGCATCGAAGGAGGGGCCGGCCATGGCCTGGAGGCTGGCCAGCCCCGCCAGCACTATGCAAAAGCCGGTGTAGAGCAGGCATCTGGTCAGGCGCATGTTCCGCTCCTCGTTATCGGGTCGATGAGGTAGGCGAAGGGCTGGCTGGCATGCCGGGCGCTGCCCATGCTTGAGCGCTGTGCTCCGGCTTCGACAGATAACGCACCGCGTACCGGCCTGGACTGTTTCAGCCGTGAGTCAGTCGGCAGGAAGGCGTGGAAAACGGGGCTCGCCAGCCGTATGAGTTGAATGTAGCTGACGGATGGGCGGCTGCCAGCGGCCTCTGTTCAGCGTCGGCCGGGCCGCAGAATGAACCCGGCGCACCATGAGGTGCGCCGGGTGTGTTGCCGGCCAGCCGCCGGATGTCGTGGGTCCGAGGGCCGGCCGTGGTGCGCGGTAAGTTAGCGTTCGATGGCCAATGCCACGCCCTGGCCGCCACCGATGCACAAGGTCGCCAGGCCTTTCTTGGCATCGCGCTTGAGCATCTCGTGCAGCAGGGTCACCAGCACCCGGCAGCCCGAAGCGCCGATCGGGTGGCCGAGGGCGATGGCGCCGCCGTTGACGTTGACCTTGCTCGCATCCCAACCCAGTTCCTTGCCCACCGACAGCGCCTGGGCGGCGAAGGCTTCGTTGGCTTCGATCAGGTCCAGTTGCTCCAGGGACCAGCCGGCCTTGTCCAGGCAGCGGCGGGTGGCCGACACCGGGCCGATGCCCATGATCGCCGGGTCGACGCCGGCGTTGGCGTAGGCGGCAATCTTCGCCAGCACCGGCAGGCCCAGGGCCTTGGCCTTGGCGGCGCTCATCAGGATCACCGCGGCGGCGCCGTCGTTCAGCGACGAGGCGTTGCCGGCGGTGACCGTGCCGTCCTTCTTGAAGGCCGGTTTGAGCTTGCCCAGGGATTCGGCGGTGGTGCCGGCGCGCGGCTGCTCGTCGGTGGCGAAGGCCACGGGGTCGCCCTTGCGCTGGGGAATCAGGATCGGGGTGATCTCATCGACAAAACGCCCGCCTTCGATGGCGGCCACGGCCTTCTGTTGCGAGGCGGCGGCAAAGGCGTCCTGGGCTTCGCGGCTGATGGCGTATTTGTCCACCAGGTTCTCGGCGGTGATGCCCATGTGGTAGTCGTTGAAGGCGTCCCACAGGCCGTCGCTGATCATGCTGTCGACGATCTGGCTGTGACCCATGCGCAGGCCGGTGCGGGCGCCGGGCAGCACGTAGTTGGCCAGGCTCATGTTCTCCTGGCCGCCGGCGATGATCACCTCGGCGTCGCCGCAGCGAATTGCCTGGGCGCCCAGGTGCAGGGCCTTGAGGCCGGAGCCGCAGACCTTGTTCAGGGTCAGCGCCGGCACGGCGTGGGGCAGGCCGGCCTTGATCGCGGCCTGGCGTGCGGGGTTCTGCCCGGCGCCGGCGGTGAGCACCTGGCCCATGATCACTTCATCGACCTGGGCGCCGTCCAGGCCGGTCTGGGCCAGCA
>NZ_JAQZAB010000126.1:0-104557 GCF_028640915.1 Pseudomonas sp. B3G-3
TAGCGAATTCTTTTTCATGAAGATCAAGAGCGTCTTTCCCGGTATTCCGTGAAGAACCAAAAAAAAGCGCTGCCATCAGGGCAGCGCTTTTACCAATCCGTTGTTTGCTTATCCTTCCAACACATCCCACAACGCTTCGAGTTCCGCCTCGCTGAACAAACCAGCAGGGTAACGATCGAGGATCATCCGACGCGGGTCGGCTTCCCGGACCTGTCGCGTTCCATTGGACTTCAACCATTGCGCCAGAACCTGAAGCGATTCGTTATTCATTGCCAAGGGATGTGAAGTCCGCTCGCTGACCCTATTCATCTCCAGCGCTCTCTCCCGGTTTGTGAGCGGCTAACTTATCCAAGGTTTATGACAGAACATCGCAGTTCCACCGGCCTCAGAGTGACCTCGCGAGAGATACAAGAGCTATGCCAAGGTCCCGTGATTGCTGGCTTTCGGATACAAAAAAACCCGCAGTCCATCAGGGCTGCGGGCTTGCCGGGCGACGCCGGATTGGATCCATGTAACAACCCGTCAATCAGGCGTCACAGGCTGTTACAACAACACTCAAACCTTGTGCGGCGCCGGTTGCTGTTGGGTAAGGCAATGGATATTTCCGCCCCCCAGTAACAACTCGCGACCCGGCACCATCACCACTTCGTGCTGCGGGAACAGGTTCTGCAGAATCTCCTTGGCCTGGGCATCCAGAGGGTCGTCGAAACTCGGGGCGATGATGCCGCCGTTGACGATCAGGAAGTTCACATAGGAACCGGCCAGGCGCACCGACGGATTACGCTCCTGGGTGCCGTCCACCGGGTCGACGCCCGCGCACTCTTCTTCGGTCGCATACAACGGCCCCGGAATCGGCATCTTGTGCACGGTGAACGGGCGACCCTTGGCGTCGGTGCTGTCTTGCAGCACTTTCAGCGCTGCCTGGCAGCGTGGGTAGTTCGGGTCCTGCGGGTCGTCGGTCCAGGCCAGCAGCACTTCGCCCGGGCGCACGTAGCAGCAGAAGTTATCCACATGGCCGTCGGTTTCGTCGTTGTACAGGCCGTCCGGCAGCCAGATGACCTTATCCACCGCCAGGTTGGCGCTGAGCACCGCTTCGATCTCGGCACGGTTCAGGTGCGGGTTGCGATTGCGGTTGAGCAGGCACTCTTCGGTGGTGATCACCGTGCCTTCGCCGTCGACGTGAATCGAGCCGCCTTCGAGCACGAAGCCCTCGGTGCGGTAACGCGGGCTGCGCTCGATCTCGAGGATCTTGCCGCCCACCTGCGCGTCACGGTTCCACGGCGAATACAGGCCGCCGTCGAAACCGCCCCAGGCGTTGAAATCCCAGTTCACGCCACGGACTTCGCCCTTGTCGTTGATGACGAAGGTCGGGCCGGTATCCCGGACCCAGGCGTCGTCGCTGGACATCTCCACCAGGCGGATATTCGGCACGTCCAGGCGGGCCCGGGCGTTTTCATACTGGCCCGCGGAGACCGCCACGGTCACCGGTTCGAAGCGGGCGATGGCTTTGGCCACCGCTACATGCGCGGCTTGCGCCGGCTTGCCGCCCAGGCGCCAGTTGTCCGGGCGCTCGGGCCAGATCATCCAGGTCTGGGTCTGCGTCGCCCACTCGGCTGGCATGTAGAAGCCGTCGGCGCGCGGGGTGCTGTGCAAAGTGGTCATGGGTTCAGGACTCCAGGGAACCGTCGAGGGTTTTGATCGCGCTGTACAGGTTCGGCCGACGGTCGCGGAACGAACCCCAGGCGCTGCGAATGTGTTCCAGCTCGTCGAGGTCGAAACTGTGGACAAGAATACCTTCTTCAGTCTCGTTCAGTTCTTCAACCTTCTCGCCGAACGGGTTGGCGATGAACGACGAGCCGTAGAAGGTGATGTCGTAGCCGTCCTGCTCTTCGTTGCCGATGCGGTTGCTGGCGATCAGCGGCATCAGGTTGGCGCCGGCGTGGCCTTGTTGCACGCGCTGCCAGTGGTCGCGGGACGAGATGCTCTTGTCGTGGGGTTCGCTGCCGATGGCGGTCGGGTAGAACAGGATCTCCGCGCCTTGCAGTGCCATGCTGCGGGCGCACTCGGGGAACCACTGGTCCCAGCAGATGCCCACGCCGATTTTCGCGTAACGGGTGTTCCACACCTTGAAGCCGGTGTCGCCCGGATTGAAGTAGTACTTTTCGTGATAGCCAGGGCCGTCCGGGATGTGGCTTTTACGATAAATCCCGAGGTTGCTGCCGTCGGCGTCGATGATCGCGATGCTGTTGAAACGCGCACGCCCGGCCAGCTCGAAGAAGCTGATCGGCAGCACCACCTGCAGCTCGCGGGCGACCTTCTGGAAGTGGGCGATGGCCGCGTTGCCTTCCACCGGGGTGGCCAGCTGCAGGTAGTCCGGGTTCGGCTTCTGGCAGAAGTACGGGGTCTCGAACAGTTCCTGGATCAGGATGATCTGCGCACCTTTGGCGGCGGCCTCGCGGACCAGTTTTTCCGCGGTCTCGATATTGGCTTCGAGGTCCCAGGAACAGGCCATCTGGGTTGCGGCGACGGTAACGATACGGCTCATGAATCATCTCCTGGGCAGCAGCAAAGGACCGATGGTGGCATCGGCCGATGACAGAAAAGGGCAAGACCGGACGCGGCTTGGCCGGGTCCCGACAGGGATGACTTTATATCCGATAAAAATCGACTTTAGAAGTCATAAAAATATAAATTCAAAAATAAAACCCGATAAATACCGATTCTTATCGGTATTTATCGGGTCGTTCTGGGGATGGGGTTGTCTGTTCTGGCGCTATCGCGAGCAAGCTCGCTCCTACAGGAACGCCGCCAACCTGTAGGAGCGAGCTTGCTCGCGATCCGGGTACGAGGAGATCGAGGGGCTTAGAGCCCCTCGTCCAGCACCTTCGCCAACATGTCGACAAAGAAGTCGACGCTCTGGCGCGTGGTGACCATCGGCGGCTTGATCTTGAGGATGTTCAGGTAGTCGCCGGTGGGCTGCATGAAGATCCCCAGCTCGCGCAGGCGATCGCACAGCAGTGCGGTCTCCTCCATGGCCGGCTCCAGGGTCTGGCGATTGCGGATCAGCTCCAGTCCCAGGTAGAACCCCGAGCCATGCACCGCGCCCACCAGCGGATAACGCTCGATCAGGGCTTCCAGGCGCTGCTTGAAGTGGCCGCCGACCACCTGGGCGTTTTCCCAGAGTTTTTCTTCCTGCATCACGTCGAGCACCGCCATGCCGATCCGGCAACTCACCGGGCTGCCGCCGGCCGAGGAGAAGAAATAGCCTTCGGCCTCCAGCGCTTCGGCGATCTCCCGGCGGGTGATCACCGCCCCCAGCGGCTGGCCGTTGCCCATGCCTTTGGCCATGGTGATGATGTCCGGCACCACGCCCTGCTCTTCGAAGCCCCAGAAGAACTTGCCCATGCGCCCGTAGCCGACCTGCACCTCGTCGGCGATGCACACCCCGCCCTGGGCGCGGACCAGGGCGTAGACCTGCTTCAGGTAACCCGGCGGCAGGGCGATGCCACCGGCGTTGCCATACACCGGCTCGCAGATGAAACCGGCCAGCTGGCGCTTCTGCTCCGCCAGCTTGGCCAGGTTGTGTTCGACGCTGCGCACGTAGTCCGGAGTGCTGTTCTGGCCGCGGAACTCACCGCGATAGGTATTGGGCGCGGTTACCGGATGCACCCAGTCCGGGCGGCTGCTCAGGGCCTGGGGGTTGTCGGCGATCGAGGTGGACACCGCGTCCGCGCCCACCGTCCAGCCGTGGTAGGCCTCCAGCACGCTGAGCATGTCGCGCCCGCCGCTGTAGGCCCAGGCCAGGCGGATCGCCAGGTCGTTGGCCTCGCTGCCGCTGTTGACCAGGAACACTCGGTCCATGGAGTCCGGCGCCAGCGCCAGCAGACGCTCGGAGAACTCGGCAATCGCCGCGTAGTGGAAGCGCGAGTTGGTGTTGAGCAGCAACCACTGGCGCGCGGCCTCGGCGGCCATGCGTGGATGACCGTGACCGAGCACCGCGACGTTGTTGAGCATGTCCAGGTAGGAACGGCCCTGCATGTCGATCAGGTGGTTGCGCCAGCCGCGCTCGATGCGTGGCGGGTCGACGTAATAGTGCTTCTGCGAGCGGGCGAAACTGGCCTCGCGCCGCGCCAGCAAGGCTTGCGGATCGAGCTCCGGCTCGGCGTCGCAGGCCAGGCCCAGCAGCGCCGCCGGCGACGGGCACAGCGCCTGCCATGCCGCGGCTCGCGATGGCGTACAGAACAGCGGCGGATCGAGCTGCGCGCCACGGCACAGCTGGACCTTGAGCCCGCCGTCCACCGCCCCCAGCACCTGGCCTTTGACCAGCGCCGCGCCGGCATGCACCGAGGGCGTGACGCCCCATAGCCGTACACTCAATTGTGGGCCGTCGAGGCGCAACGCACCATCGGCAGCACGGTGCAGCACCCCGGCAAACGGCGCCTCGACCGCCGTGCCCGACGGCACCTGCAACTGCACATGCAACGGGAAGGTATCCGGTTCGACGGCACTGTCCGGGCAGGTCCGGGACAGGCGGTACTGCCCGTAGCGACTGGCCGCCAGCCCATGGGCCGCCGCGGCCTGCTGCAACAGCTGGGTATCGATCTCCGGCTGCTCCCAGTTGCCGGCCTCAAAGTGCGGGCTGAGCACGCCCAGGTCGATCAGGGCGAACTCGCGTCCCACCAGGCCCGGCAACAACGGCGCGAAACCTTCGCCGGCGATGGCCGGCAGCGTCTGGCCGACCGCCCCGAGGATCGCCGCTTCCATCAATTCGAACGGCACCGAGGTGGCGACGCGGAAGATCTCCCATTCGTGGTTCAGGTTGTCGCGGCTGTACTGATTGTTCGGGTCGATGCTCACCTGCTGTTCGCCACTGAGCACCAGCACCGCGGCGCGGGCCACGATCAGCGGCCACAGCACCAGCAACTCGGCCTGCTGTAGCGGATTGACTGCGTGATAGGCGCGGACCGCCGGCAGGATGCAGAACGGATCGCCCTCGGCATGGTGCAGCAACGCCGCACAGGTCACCGACAGGTCGGTGATGCGCCAGGTGCGGATCAGGTCGCCGAAATCGATCACCCCCTGCACCTGCCAGTGGCGTTGGGCGTCACGCTGCCAGACCACGTTGTCGTCGGTGATGTCCAGGTGGATCGCCTGCACCGGCAACTGCTCGGCCAGGCGCTGCACGCGGCGCTCGGCCTGCTCGGCCACCTCGGCGATCAGGCTGCGCTGCTGCTCATCGGCGATCACCGGCAACAGGTGGTTGATCAGGCTATGGGCATGACGCGCGTCCCATTGCAGGGTGCGCGTAAGTCCTGGGTGCTGGAAGTCCGCCAGGGCCAGGTCCATCTGCCCGCACAGCCGACCAAAGCCGGCTGCCAGCTCGGGGCCCAGGTGCTTGAGGTGGGTCAGCGGCTGGCCTTCGATGTAGTCGAGCAGCCGCACATGCAGCGCCTGGCCATCGACGTCCAGGGACAGCAGGTCGGCGCCGTTCTTCGCCGGGATCACCCGGGGTACGTTCAGCTCGGGGTGGGCGCCAAGGTGCTTGAGCGCCGCGTGCTGGGCCTGCAGTTCCAGGGCCGCATAGTCGCCACGGCAGATCTTCAGGACAAACCGCCCCTGGGGGCTGTCGAGCCGGTAGTTGAGATCCTGCTGGCTGCCCAACGATTGCAGCGTGCCGCCAAGGCCGTAGTGCACTTCGAGCAGGTCCAGCGCCTGCTGTGGGGTGACCTGCGGACCGGGCAGGCTGGCGCGGTGAATCAACGTGGCGAGCAACATGGAACGACCCCTGGAATTATTGTCAGATGCGTATATCGCCACTGCGCCAGGCGTTACGCAACCCCCAGGCCCGGGCAGTCGACAAGGGCTGCATCGCCGCCGGGAAGCTAAACAGGATGCCAATAGCCGGGCCAGACGTCGGCGCCCCTTGCAGCGGCCGCTGGCTGCCGACAAGCTATGCTCCATTCGCGACTTCATGTCTTAGGGAAGAAGGCCTACCCATATGCGCATTCTCGTTACCGGCGGTGCCGGTTTTATTGGATCGGCGCTGGTTCGCCACCTGATCCGCAACACCGAACACGAAGTGCTCAACCTCGACAAGCTGACCTACGCCGGCAACCTGGAGTCGCTGTCGAGTATCGCCAGCGACACCCGCTACGAGTTCGTCCAGGCCGATATCGTCGACCAGGCCACCGTCAGCGCCCTGCTCGAGCGCTTCCAGCCCCAGGCGATCATGCACCTGGCCGCCGAGTCCCATGTCGACCGCTCCATCGACGGCCCGTCGGACTTCATCCAGACCAACATCGTCGGCACCTACAGCCTGCTGGAAGCCACCCGCGCCTATTGGCAGGCCCTGCCGACGGCGGAGAAAAGCGCCTTCCGCTTCCACCATATTTCCACCGACGAGGTGTACGGCGACCTGCACGGCGTCGACGACCTGTTCACCGAAACCACGCCCTACGCCCCCAGCTCGCCCTACTCCGCCAGCAAGGCTGCGTCCGACCATCTGGTCCGCGCCTGGCAGCGCACCTACGGCCTGCCGGTACTGGTGACCAACTGCTCGAACAACTACGGGCCGTTCCACTTCCCGGAAAAACTCATCCCGCTGGTGATCCTCAACGCCCTGGCCGGAAAACCGCTGCCGGTGTATGGCAACGGCCTGCAAGTGCGCGACTGGCTGTTCGTCGAAGACCACGCCCGCGCCCTGCTCAAGGTGGTGACCGAAGGCGTGGTCGGCGAGACCTACAACATCGGCGGCCACAACGAACAGACAAACATCGACGTGGTGCGCGGCATCTGCCAACTGCTGGAAGAACTGGCGCCACGCAAGCCCGAAGGCGTGCAGCACTATGCCGACCTGATCACCTTCGTCCAGGACCGCCCCGGCCACGACCTGCGCTACGCCATCGACGCCGGCAAGATCGAGCGCGAACTGGGCTGGGTGCCGCAAGAAACCTTCGCCAGCGGCCTGCGCAAGACCGTGCAGTGGTACCTGGACAACCAGGAATGGTGCCAGCACGTGCAGGACGGCAGCTATCAAGGGCAACGCCTGGGCTTCACTGACTTCAAGGATCTGATCGCATGATGAAAGGTATCGTTCTGGCGGGTGGCTCGGGCACCCGCCTGCACCCGATCACCCTGGGTGTGTCCAAGCAACTGCTGCCGGTCTACGACAAGCCGATGATCTATTACCCGATCTCGGTACTGATGCTGGCCGGCATCAAGGACATCCTGCTGATTTCCACCCCCCAGGACCTGCCGCAGTACCGCAACCTGCTGGGCGACGGCAGCCAGTTCGGGGTGCGCTTCAGCTACGCCGAGCAACCGTCGCCGGACGGCCTGGCGCAGGCGTTCCTGATCGGCGAGGAATTCATTGGCGACGACCCCGTGTGCCTGATCCTCGGCGACAACATCTTCCACGGCCAGCATTTCACCGAGAAGCTGCAGAACGCTGCGTCGAAACCTTCCGGGGCGACGGTCTTCGGCTACTGGGTCAAGGACCCGCAGCGCTTTGGCGTGATCGATTTCGACGAACAGGGCAATGCCCTTTCGATCGAAGAAAAGCCTGCACAACCCAAGTCCAGCTATGCCGTGACCGGGCTGTATTTCTACGACAACTCGGTGGTCAGCATCGCCAAGGCGGTCAAGCCTTCGGCACGCGGCGAACTGGAAATCACCGACGTCAACAACGCCTACCTGCAACGCGGCGACCTCAGCGTCGAACGTTTCGGCCGTGGCTTCGCCTGGCTCGATACCGGCACCCACGACAGCCTGCTGGAAGCCTCGCAGTATGTGCAGACCATCGAGCACCGCCAGGGCCTGAAAGTCGCCTGCCTCGAGGAAATCGCCTACAACCAGGGCTGGATCGACCGCGAGCACTTGCTCGAGCACGCCAAGTACTTCGGCAAGACCGGCTACGGCCAATACCTCTACAGCCTGGCGGGAGAAACCCAATGAAGGTCCTGGCCACCGAACTGCCCGGCGTGCTGATCATCGAGCCCAAGGTCTTTGGCGACGAGCGCGGTTTTTTCTACGAGAGCTTCAATGCCAAGGCGTTCGAAGCCGCGACCGGCGTGCACACCCAGTTCGTCCAGGACAACCATTCGCGCTCGCAAAAGGGCGTGCTGCGCGGTCTGCACTACCAGATCGAAAACACCCAGGGAAAGCTGGTGCGGGTCGTCGCCGGCGAAGTGCTCGACGTGACGGTGGATATCCGCCGCAGTTCGCCACACTTCGGCAAATGGGTCGGGGTGCGGCTGTCCGCGGATAACCATCGCCAGCTGTGGGTACCGGAAGGCTTCGCCCACG
Organism: Pseudomonas sp. B3G-3; assembly: GCF_028640915.1. Lineage (NCBI taxonomy): Bacteria > Pseudomonadati > Pseudomonadota > Gammaproteobacteria > Pseudomonadales > Pseudomonadaceae > Pseudomonas > Pseudomonas sp. B3G-3. The sequence goes on from NZ_JAQZAB010000126.1 coordinate 8,305, forward strand.
GTTTCGTGGTGCTTAGCGAGTACGCCGAATTCCTCTACAAGACCACCGACTACTACACGCCGGCGTCCGAACGCTGCATTCGCTGGGACGATCCGACCCTGGCCATCGATTGGCAACTCACGGGCCCGGCGCAGCTCTCGGCCAAGGATCAGGCCGGCAAATTGCTCAGCGAAGCCGAGCTGTTCCCATGAGCGGCCGGTTGAAGATCCTGATCAGCGGCCAGCACGGCCAGGTCTCCCAGGCCCTGCAACAGCGCCTGGGCAACCAGCACGAATTGATCGTGCCCGGGCGCGGCCTGCTCGACCTGACAAACCCGGACGCCATTCGCCAACAGGTACGCAGCCTGCGCCCGCAACTGATCATCAACGCGGCCGCCCATACTGCCGTCGATCAGGCCCAGAGCGAGCCGGACTTGGCCTTTGCGATCAATGCCAGCGCCCCCGGGGTGTTTGCCGAGGAAGCGCGGAAACTGGGGATCCCGCTGATTCACTACTCCACCGATTACGTCTTCGACGGCAGCAAACAGGCCCCCTACACCGAAGCCGATGAACCCAACCCACTGAGTGTCTACGGCCAGAGCAAACTGGCCGGCGAACGGGCCATCGGCGCAGTCGGTGGCGAACACCTGATCCTGCGCACCAGTTGGGTGTATTCCAACACCGGCAAGAACTTCCTGCTGACCATGCAACGCCTGCTGCAGGAAAAACCGCACTTGCGCGTGGTGGCCGACCAGATCGGCGCGCCGACCTGGGCCAGCACCATCGCCGCCAGCACCGCCGCCCTGATCGAGCGCTGGCAGGCGGGCCAGCCAGGAGCATGGGGGACCTATCACCTGACCGCTGCTGGCGAGACCTCCTGGTTCGGCTTCGCCCAGGCCATCGGCGAGCACCTGCTGGCCCAGGGCAAGGCCTGCGCGACCCTGGAGGCGATCCCCTCCAGCGTCTATCCGACACCCGCGCCGCGGCCGTTGAATTCCCGTCTCGACTGCAGCCGCCTGGCGCGCGAGTGGGGCGTGGTCCAGCCGGAATGGCGCAGCGCATTGCACGAGTGTCTTGCCGGGCAGGGGTAGGTTCTGTACGGAAAGTCGCCGAGCGGCGATCAGGCAAGGCAAAAACAGGCGAGGAACGGCCGGGGTCGCGCTCGACTGTAGGGGCCTACATGAGCATTCCGAGCCTGTTTTTAACGCGGCATGATCGTCGCGCAGGCAGTTTACGTATAGAACCTAGGCATAATGCGCTTGTACCCACAGGCGCATCGCTCCCATGACTCCACCCCTTCCCCGACGCCCCCGCTGGCGTAGCCTGGCTTTGCTGGCCCTGTGCCTGGCGCCGCTGCTGTGGCCGCTGGAGCATCTGGCCGAGCGTTATTACCGCAGCGAACTGGCGGGCCAGAACCGCCAGACCCTCGACCTCTACGTCGCCAACCTGCTGGGCACCCTGCACCGCTATGAAGTGCTGCCGCAGATTCTCGGCGAGCTGCCGGCGCTGCGCGCGGTCCTCGGGGCGCCGGACGACGGCGTGACCCAGGGCAACGCCAACCGCCTGCTGAAAAACATCAGCGCCCAGACCGGGGCCGAAGTGATGTACCTGATGGACACCTCCGGCAACACCCTGGCGGCGTCCAACTGGGACAAGCACGACAGTTTTGTCGGTCGCAATTTCTCCTTCCGCCCGTATTTCAGCGAGGCCATGGCCGGGCGCCTGGGGCGTTTCTTCGGCCTGGGCACCACCTCGGCCAAGCGCGGTTATTTCTTCGCCGCCGCCGTGCGCAAGGGCGAGAAAATCATCGGTGTGCTGGTGGTCAAGGTCGACCTGGACCACACCGAAAGCCTCTGGGGCAAGACCCCCGAGCAACTGGTGGTCACCGACCACAATGGCGTGGTGATTCTCACCTCGCGGGCGGAATGGCGTTTCCGCTCGACCCGCCCGCTGAGCGAAGACGAAAGCAAGGCCATAGTCGCCATCCAGCCCTACCCGACCCGCGATCCACGGCCGCTGAACCTCGACTCCAGCGCCTGGCTGACCCAGACCCGAGAGATCGACGAAACCGGCTGGAGCGTGAGCATCCTCGCCCCACGCACCCTGATCGACCGCCCGGTGCGCACGGTGGTGGCGGTGGGCGGCGCCACGCTGCTGGTGCTGATGCTGTTGCTCGGGCTGATGATGCAGCGCCGTCGCCACTACCTGGAGCGCATCGCCTTCGAAGCCAAGGCCCGGCGCGAGCTGGAAATGCGCGTGGCCGAACGTACCAGCGACCTGGAAGGCCTCAACCGCCGCCTCAGGCAGGAAGTGCTGGAGCGCGAGCACGCCCAGCAGGAACTGGTGCGCGCCCAGGACGACCTGGTGCAGGCCGGCAAGCTCTCGGCCCTGGGCACCATGTCGGCGAGCATCAGCCATGAACTCAACCAGCCGCTGGCGGCGATCCGCAGCTACGCGGAAAACGCCGAGGTGCTGCTGGACCATCAGCGCACCGAGGACGCCCGCGGCAACCTCAAGCTGATCAGCGAACTGACCGGGCGCATGGCCTCGATCATCGCCCACCTGCGCGCCTTTGCCCGCCGCGACCGCCACGCGCCGGAAAGCGTTGCCCTGCAACCGGCGCTGGACGATGCCCTGGCGCTGCTGGCCAAGCGTCGACGGGCGATGGAAGTGGAGCTGATCCGCGACCTGCCGGCGGCCACCCTGTGGGTCGAGGCTGGGGAGACGCGCCTGCGCCAGGTGCTCGGCAACCTGCTGGCCAACGCCCTGGATGCGCTGACCGAAAAAGGCCCGCCGCGCAAACTCTGGCTGAGTGCCGAATCCACCGCCACGGGCGTCAATCTGTACATTCGCGACAACGGTCCGGGCTTCTGCATGGAAGCCCTGGGCCGCGCCGGCGAGCCTTTCTACACCACCAAGACCCGTACCCAGGGCCTTGGCCTGGGCCTGGCGATCTGCGACACCCTGATGCGCGCCTTTGGCGGTGAACTGTCGTTCTCCAACCACCGCGAAGGCGGCGCCCTGATTACCCTGCGGCTGCGCGCCGGCGCGCCGGGAGTGAGCCTGCAACCGTCCGAGGACCGCAGCGTATGAGTACACCGATCACCAGTGACGTGCAGGTGGTGTTGATCGACGACGATCCGCACCTGCGCCAGGCCCTGAGCCAGACCCTGGACCTGGCGGGGCTGAAGATCCTGCCGCTGGGCGAAGCCCAGGGCCTGGCCGCACGGCTGGAGCGCGACTGGCCGGGCGTAGTGGTCAGCGACATCCGCATGCCCGGCATGGACGGCCTCGAACTGCTCAGCGAACTGCACGGCCAGGATCCTGAACTGCCAGTGCTGCTGATCACCGGCCACGGCGACGTGCCGCTGGCGGTGCAGGCGATGCGCGCCGGGGCTTATGACTTCCTGGAGAAACCTTTCGCCAGCGATGCCCTGCTCGACAGCGTGCGCCGGGCCCTGGCCCTGCGCCGCCTGGTCCTGGACAACCGCAGCCTGCGCCTGGCCCTGAGCGATCGCCAGGAACTCAGCGCGCGGCTGGTCGGGCTGTCCGCGCCGATGCTGCGTCTGCGCGAGCAGATCGGCGCCCTGGCGGCGACCAAGGCCGACGTACTGATCCTCGGCGAGACCGGCGCCGGCAAGGAAGTGGTGGCGCGGGCGCTGCACGACCTGTCGAGCCGGCGCAACGGTCCGTTCGTGGCGATCAACGCCGGCGCCCTGGCCGAATCGGTGGTCGAAAGCGAACTGTTCGGCCACGAGCCGGGGGCCTTTACCGGCGCGCAGAAACGCCGCATCGGCAAGTTCGAATTCGCCAACGGCGGCACGCTGTTCCTCGATGAAATCGAAAGCATGAGCCTGGACGTACAGGTCAAGCTGCTGCGCATGCTGCAGGAGCGGGTGGTGGAGCGCCTGGGCGGCAATCAACTGATCCCGCTGGATATCCGCATCATCGCCGCGACCAAGGAAGACCTGCGCCAGGCGGCCGACCAGGGGCGCTTCCGCGCCGACCTCTACTACCGCCTGAATGTCGCGCCGCTGCGTATTCCACCGTTGCGCGAGCGCGGCGAAGACGCCCTGCTGCTGTTCCAGCATTTCGCCGACGAGGCCAGCGCCCGCCACGGCCTGCCGCCCCACGAACTGCAACCGGGGCAGCGCGCCCTGCTGCTGCGCCACAGCTGGCCGGGCAATGTGCGCGAACTGCAGAACGCCGCCGAACGCTTCGCCCTCGGCCTGGAACTGGCCCTGGACAACAGCGCGGCGGAGGGCGGCTCCTCGCAGCCGGCGCCGACGCTGGTCGAGGGCGGCCTGAGCGAACAGGTGGAAAACTTCGAAAAGAGCCTGATCGCCGCCGAGCTGGCCCGCTCCCACAACTCGCTGCGCAGCCTCGCCGAAGCCCTGGGTATTCCACGCAAGACCCTGCATGACAAACTGCGCAAACACGGCCTGAGCTTCGGCGACAGCAGCGCCAGTTCTAGTAGCGACGACATCGATTGAACGATGCCGACTAACCTTGTTAAAGCACCCCTTTCACCATCGAGGCCTTGCATGAACCGCGACAGTCGTCACCTGGAATCCATCCTCCATCACGACATTCCCCTGACGCGGGACATGGGCCTGAAAGTGCTCGACTGGCACGCACACGAGCTGCGCCTGCAGCTGCCGCTGGAAGCCAACGTCAACCACAAAAGCACCATGTTCGGCGGCAGCCTGTATTGCGGCGCGGTGCTGGCCGGCTGGGGCTGGCTGCACCTGCGGTTGAAAGAAGCGGGGATCGACGACGGGCACATCGTGATTCAGGAAGGGCAGATCAACTACCCGCTGCCGGTGACCAGCGACGCCACGGCCATCTGCGCCGCGCCGAGCGAAGAGGTGTGGCACCGGTTCGTGACTATGTATGAGCGCTACGGTCGCGCGCGGCTGATCCTGCACACCCGGGTGGTGAATGCCGGCAGCGATGAAGATGCGGTGCGCTTCACCGGGCAATACGTGTTGCACCGGTAACCCTGTAGCCGCTGGCGCAGCCTGCGATTGGGCTAGGCGGCACTCCGACGAAGCAGCCGTGGATCGACTGACGATATTCTGTCTGACACACCGCGCGGACCGGTTTACGACTGCTGCGCAGCCGATCGCAGGCTGCGCCAGCGGCTACCAAGATCAGCCCCGCGCCAGCTCCAGCAAGCGCCCACGCCATGCGGCCTTGGCCGGCAGCGCCAGGAAGAAGCCATTGAGCAGCGACTCCCGTGCCGGGTAGCAGAACGGCTCGCCACTCAGATCCAGCACCTCGCCTCCAGCGCCTTCCAGCACGCCTTGGGCCGCCGCGGTGTCCCACTGCGAAGTCGGTGCCAGTCGCGGATAACAATCCGCCGCGCCTTCGGCCAACAGGCAGAACTTCAACGAGCTGCCGATGTTCGCCAGCTGCAACTCGCCCAGGGTCGCACTCAGGCCAGCCAGCAGACGTTCCTGCTCAGGGCTGCTATGCCGACGGCTGGCGACCACGGTGAAGGCTTCGCCCGCCGTCAGGCTGTCACGCACGTGGATCGCCACCGGCGCCTGGCCCTTGTCCGCGCGCCAGGCCCCGAGGCCGGCGCCGCCGAAATAGCAGCGACCACTGGTCGGCATCGACACCACGCCGAACACCACCCGCCCCTGTTCGATCAGGGCGATATTGACGGTGAACTCTTCACTGCCGGAGATGAATTCCTTGGTGCCGTCCAGCGGGTCCACCAGCCACCAGCGCTGCCAACCGGCACGCACGTCCCGAGGGATATCGGCGTCTTCTTCGGAGAGCACCGGGATGCTCGGGTCCAGCGCGGCCAGGCCTTGCACGATCAGGTGGTGGGCCGCCAGGTCGGCCGCGGTCACCGGCGATTCGTCGGCCTTGCTGGTGACGGCGACGTTGGCGCGCCAGAACGGCAGGATCGCCTCGCCGGCCTTCAAGGCCAGGTCGATCACCGGCGCCAGCAATGGATGGGGAAAATTCATCGATTGTTCGCTCATGCTTGAAAGACGCCGCGCTGGGTCAGCAGGTCGCGGGCCAGATACAACGCGGCCAGGGCGCGGCCCTCGGTGAATTGCGGGTTCTGCGCCAGGCTCGACAGCTCGCGCAGGTTGATCTTGTCCACGCGCATCGGCTCGGGCTCATCGCCCTCCAGCCGTTCTTCGTAGAGGTCGGTGGCCAGCACCACCTGGATCTTCTGGCTCATGTAGCCGGGGGACAACGACAGCTCGGTCAGATGCTCCAACTGCCGCGCGCCAAAACCGGCCTCCTCCTTGAGCTCACGTTCGGCGGCCGCCAGCACATCCTCGCCGGGCTCGATCAGGCCCTTGGGCAGGGACAGCTCATAGGCGTCGGTGCCGCCGCAATATTCCTCGACCAGCACCGCATGATCGGCATCGAGCATCGCCACGATCATCACCGCGCCGTAGCCCGCGCCCTTGCCCACCAGACGCTCGTAGGTGCGCTCCACACCGTTGGAAAAGCGCAACTGCACCGCTTCGACGCAAAACAGACGGCTGGTGGCGACGATCTCGCGGGCGAGTACGGTGGGTTTCTGGCGCATACAAAGGCTCCTTGGCGTGAACGCGCTACTATAACGCGGCTTTCCCGATTGTTTGTGTCGGATATCTTTCTACCGTTCGAGACGTTCTCCATGCCTTCACTGCCCTGGCGCGACATCGATACCGTTCTGCTGGATATGGACGGTACCTTGCTGGACCTGCACTACGACAACCACTTCTGGATGGAGCACCTGCCCCAGCGCTATGCCGAGCTGCATGGCGTCAGCCGCGCCATGGCGGAAATGGAACTGCAGCCGCTGTTCGAGCGTAACGCCGGACAATTGCAGTGGTATTGCCTGGACTTCTGGAGCGCCGAACTGAAGTTGCCGGTGCGCGAACTGAAGCTGGAGACCGCCCACCTGATCTCCCTGCGCCCGGACGCCGATACCTTTCTCGCGGCGATCAAGCAGGCCGGCAAACGCGTGGTACTGATCACCAATGCGCACCGCGACTCGTTGTCATTGAAGTTGGAAAAAGTCGAGCTGGCGCCCTACTTCGAACGTTTGATCAGTTCCCACGATTACGGTTTCGCCAAGGAGAACCCGCAGTTCTGGGACGCGCTGCAAGCGGATATCGACTTCGATCCGGCACGCAGCCTGTTTATCGACGACACCCTGCCGATCCTGCGCAGCGCGCGGAATTTCGGTGTGGCCCATCTGTTGGCGGTGAGTGAACCGGACAGCCGCAAGGGGCCGAAAGACACGGCGGAGTTTGCCGCGCTGGGGGATTATCGAGAATTGATCGAGGGGCTGTAGAGCAATCCTGTAGCCGCTGCCGCAGGCTGCAATAAGGTCCGAAGGACCTTCAGCGATCGACATCGCCACGACTGTTTCACAGTCGATCGCAGCCTGCGGCAGCGGCTACAGGCCGAGCATTACTCGGGAATGCGCAGTACCTGGCCCGGATAGATCTTGTCCGGGTGCGACAGCAGCGGCTTGTTGGCCTCGAAGATTTTGTTGTACTTGTTGGCGTCGCCGTACACGGCCTTGGAAATGGCGCTGAGGGTGTCGCCTTTTTTCACGGTGACAAAACGCGCGGCAGCCGCCACAGGACCGGTGACGGTGATCTGGTCGTCGACGCTGCCGACGCCTTCGATGTTGCCCACGGCCAGCAGAATCTTTTCCTTCTCTTCCTGACTGGCCACTTCGCCGGTCACGATGACCTTGTCGCCTTCCACGGTAGCCTGGACGTTGGGGTTACCCAGGCCGACCTTGGCGATGTGCTCCTTCAACTGTTCGCTCGCATTGGCGTTACCCGGCGTCAACAAATCGATAAGCTTTTCGCCCGCTTCTTTCACAAAGCTAAAAATACTCATGGTGCACACTCCTTGGGTTTAATAGGTCCAGACGCGAAAGACTAGACCAGCCTTGAGAGACGAGGTTCAAAATCGACCAATGACTCTGTGCACGGCAAGCACGCTAGAATCGCCTCCCCCCGCGCCCAGGAAGCGAAGATGGACATCAAACAGCTGAAATTCCTCATCGCTCTCGACGAAACCCGCCACTTCGGCCAGGCCGCCGCGCGCTGCCACATCACCCAGCCGACCCTGTCCATGCGCTTGCGCAACCTCGAGGAAGAGCTCGAGCTGCCGCTGGTCAACCGTGGCCAGCGTTTCGAAGGGTTCACCGCCCCCGGGGAACGGGTGCTGGCCTGGGCCCGCAGCGTGCTGGCCGCCTATGACGGACTGCAGGCCGAGGCGGCCGCCTGTCGCGGCAACCTGGTCGGTACCCTGCGCCTGGGGGTGGTACCGCTGTCGAGCTTCGACCCGCTGCCACTGATGCAGCGCCTGCACCAGGCGCACCCGAACGTGCGCTTCGAGTTGTCGGCGCTGAGTTCCGAGCAGATCCTCGAACAGCTGGCGAGCAATCGCCTGGATATCGGCGTTTCCTATCTGGAGCGCCTGGACAGCGAACGCTTCGAATCCCTGGCCCTCGGCGAAACCCGCATGGGCCTGCTCTACGACCAACGTTTCTTCAGCTTCGGCGAGCAGCCCCTGAGCTGGGAGGCGGTGATCGAACTGCCGCTGGGCATGCTGACCAGCGGCATGCATTTTCGCCAGTCCATCGACCATAACTTCCACAGTCGCGGCCTCACCCCACAACCGCTGCTGCAGACCGATGCCGTGCATCAACTGCTGCAAGCCGTACATGGCGGCCTGTGCTGCGCGATCATGCCGTTGGACGGCGGCCTGGAAGCCCTCACCGAACACCTGCGCCTGCAGCCCATAGCAGACGCCAACACCCTGGCGCACCTGGGCCTGATCATGCGCCGCAGTGCACCGCGCTCGGCCCTCGCCGAGGCGTGCTTTGCCCTGCAGCAGAAATCACCGAGCGAGCCTTGATCGACGGCATCTATCGGCACATCAGTACTAGCAATTAGACGCGACACTTTGACGCGCTTAGTCTTAGGGCTGGATATTCCGCCGGTGATGCCCCATGAAACCCCAGCGCCCGGCTTGCGCGACGCCCACTGCGAAAACGCCCGCGCCCGCCGCCAGTCAGAACTACCGCTACAGCAACCTCGACCACACGGAATCGGCCAGCACCGCGCTCGCCGAGGAAGTCGCGCTGGCGATCGCCTACAACGGCATCAGCCAGGCCGTGATGCTGGTCACCCCCAGCGACCTGGAAGACTTCATCGTCGGCTTCAGCCTCGGCAGCGGCATCATCGGCGACGCGTCGGACATCTACGACCTGCAACTGAGCGGCAGCGGTTCGGCCCAGTACGCCCAGGTACAGATCTCCAGCCGCGCCTTCTGGAACCTCAAGCAGCAACGCCGGCAACTGGCCGGCACCAGTGGTTGCGGCCTGTGCGGCGTGGAAGCCGTGGAGCAGGCCCTGCCGGACCTCAAGGTGCTGCCCGGCGCGCCGTTGCCGCCGGCACAATGGCTCGATGGCCTGCGCCAGCGCATCAGCGCCTTCCAGCCCCTGGGCCAGCACTCCGGCGCAGTGCATGCGGCGGTGTTCATGAACGCCCAGGGCGAGCTGCTGCTGGGCCGTGAAGATATCGGCCGGCACAACGCGCTGGACAAGCTGATCGGTGCGTTGATCCGCCAGAACATACCTACTGCCGGCGGCGTGGCCATCGTCACCAGCCGTTGCAGCCTGGAACTGATCCAGAAAGTCCTGCGTGCCGGCATCCAGACCCTGGTCAGCCTGTCGGCGCCCACCGGCCTGGCCCTGCAATGGGCACGCCGGCACAACCTCAACCTCATTCACCTGCCACAAAAAAGTGCGCCACGGGTCTATAGCCCTGCGATGGAGAAACAAGCGTGACCACTCATCATCAAGCCGACCAGACACCCACCCCGCGCTACAAGCCCTACAAGGGCCCGGCCGGCGGCTGGGGCGCGCTCATCAGCGTCGCCCAGGCCTGGCTGACGAGTGACAACGCACTGAAGAACATCCGCATGATGCTCAAGACCAACCAGAACGGCGGTTTCGACTGCCCGGGCTGCGCCTGGGGCGACTCGCCGGAAAGCGGCATGGTCAAGTTCTGCGAGAACGGCGCCAAGGCGGTGAACTGGGAAGCCACCAAACGCCGCGTGGATGGCAAGTTCTTCGCCAGGCACAGTGTCAGCTCGCTGCTCGAGCAGAGCGACTACTGGCTCGAATACCAGGGTCGCCTGACCGAGCCCCTGAGCTACGACGCCGAGACCGATCGCTATAAGCCCATCAGCTGGGAAGCGGCCTTCGCCCTGATCGGCAAGCACCTGCAAGCGCTGCCCAGCCCGGACATGGCCGAGTTCTACACCTCGGGCCGGGCCAGCAACGAAGCGGCGTACCTGTACCAGCTGTTCGTGCGCGCCTATGGCACCAACAATTTCCCCGACTGCTCGAACATGTGCCACGAGGCCAGCGGCGTGGCCCTGGCGCAAAGCGTCGGCGTCGGCAAAGGCACCGTGACCTTCGACGACTTCGAGCACTCCGATGCGATTTTCGTCTGGGGCCAGAACCCCGGCACCAACCACCCACGGATGCTCGAGCCGCTGCGCGAAGCAGTGAAACGCGGAGCCCAGGTGGTCTGCATCAACCCGCTGAAAGAGCGCGGCCTGGAACGCTTCCAGCATCCGCAGCACCCGATCGAAATGCTCACCAACGGCAACAAGCCGACCAATACCGCCTACTTCCGCCCAGCCCTGGGCGGCGACATGGCGGTGGTGCGCGGCATGGCCAAGTTCCTCCTGCAATGGGAACGCGACGCCCAGAAGACTGGCGCGCCGGCGGTGTTCGATCACGACTTCCTCAATGAACACACCGCCGCCGTGCTGGATTACCTGAGCGTCATCGACGACACCCCATGGGACGAGATCGTCGAGCAGTCCGGCCTGACCCTGGTGGAGATCGAGCGCGCGGCGCGCATGTACGCCAAGGGCAAGAACGTGATCATGTGCTGGGCCATGGGCATCACCCAGCATCGCCATTCGGTGCCGACCATCCAGGAAATCGCCAACCTGATGCTGCTGCGCGGCAACATCGGCCGTCCGGGCGCCGGCCTGTGCCCGGTGCGTGGCCACAGCAATGTGCAGGGCGACCGCACCATGGGCATCAACGAACAGCCGCCGGTGGCCTTCCTCGACGCCCTGGAGCGACGCTTCCAGTTCAAGGTGCCGCGCGAGAACGGCCATAACGTGGTCGAGGCGATCCACGCCATGCTCGAAGGCCGTTCGAAAGTCTTCATCGGGCTGGGCGGCAACTTCGCCCAGGCCACCCCGGACAGCCCGCGGACCTTCCAGGCCCTGCGCAACTGCGACCTGACCGTGCAGATCAGCACCAAGCTCAACCGCAGCCACCTGGCCCACGGCAAGGAGGCACTGATCCTGCCGTGCCTGGGCCGCACCGACATCGACCTGCAGAGCGAAGGCGCGCAAGCAGTGACCGTGGAAGACTCCTTCAGCATGGTCCACGCCTCCAACGGCCAGTTGCAGCCACTGTCACCGCAGATGCGTTCAGAGCCGTCGATCCTCGCCGGCATCGCCGCCGCTACCCTGGGCAGCCACCCGGTGGACTGGAACTGGCTGGTGGCCGATTACAGCCGCATCCGCGACCTGATCGCCGACACCATTCCCGGCTTCAAGGACTTCAACGAGCGGGTGAAAAACCCTGGCGGCTTCTACCTCGGCAACTCGGCCGGCGCGCGGCGCTGGAACACCCCGTTTGGCCGCGCCAATTTCCGCCCGAACCTGCTGCCCAAGGATCTGGTGCATGAGCGCACCCGCGCCACCGGGCAGTTGCCGGACCTGATCATGCAGTCGATGCGTTCCCACGATCAGTACAACACCACCATCTACGGCCTGGACGACCGCTATCGTGGCGTGAAGGGCCAGCGCGACGTGCTGTTCGTCAACGAAGCCGACATCATCCGCCTGGGCTTCAAGCCGGGGCAGAAAGCCGACATCGTTTCGTTGTGGGATGACGGTCGCGAACGTCGGGTCAAGGGTTTCACCCTGCTGGCCTTCGATATTCCGGCGGGGCAGGCCGCGGCCTACTACCCGGAGGTGAACCCGCTGGTGCCGCTGGAAAGCATCGGGGACGGCAGCTACACCCCGACCTCGAAGTTCGTCGCGATCCGCCTGGAGGCGGCCAGCGACAGCGGCTTGATCATGGCCCGGTCGGCCTGATCGACTAAGTCGCTGGCCCTGTAGCCGCTGCCGCAGGCTGCGATCGTCTCCGCAGGAGACGTTGCTCTTGAGGGCGCTGGAAGGCGCTAACGCGCCTTATCGCAGCCTGCGACAGCGGCTACGCTCCGCAAGATGTTTTAGCGTCAACCAAATCGCAGGCACAAAAAAGGCCGTTTCCATCCAGAAGCGGCCTTTTCCAAGTAGCTACAGACTCGCAAAAACGGGATAAGTTCCCTACTAAAAACAATAAGTTACGAGATTGTGTACAACTCGTGCTATTCGTCGGATTTTGATTGTAAGCGCCTCAATACAGCCTCAGGATCGCGCCGTCATCCCTTTGAGGCTCCTCTATGAAGTTCTCCTCGATTCTCTTGTTGTCCCTTGGCCTGGTCAGCGGCATCGCCTCTGCCGGCGGCACCACAGAAGCAGGTGTGGGCGGCGCATTGGGCGGGGTTCTAGGCTCGGTCGTCGGTCAGTCGATTGGTGGTAGCACCGGTTCGACCATCGGTGCGGCCCTGGGCGGCGCGGGCGGTAGTGCCGTGGGTGCCGACAGACGCAGCCGTGGCGAAGCCGCTATCGGTGGTGCGCTGGGCGCAGCCGGCGGTAACGTGGTCGGTCGCAGCATGGGGGGCACCACTGGCAGCCTGATCGGCGCAGCGGCGGGCGGTGGCGTCGGCGGCGCGCTGGGTAACCACCTGGGCAACTCCAGCGATCGTGACGATCGCCGCTACCGTGATCGCGACTACGACGATCGTCGCTACTATCGCGACGGCCACCCGGGTCGTGGCCATGCCTACGGGCATCGCAAGCACAAGCGTCACTGGCGCGACTAAGACCTGAAACGGTCGCAGCCCGCTGACACAAAGACCGCAGCCTGACGGCAGCTCCTGCCAGACAGGGTTCATCACCCCCGGGATGAACCCCCAGGAGCCGCCTGAAGCTGCGGTTTTTTTTGTGCCTTACATCAGCAAGCGTTCCAGCGCTGCACGCAGCCCGGCGGGAATCCCCACCGGCTGGTTCGATGCCCGATCGACGAACACATGCACGAAGCGCCCCGCCGCGCAGGCATCGCTTTCCCCCGCCTTGAACACCGCCAGCTCATACTGCACCGAACTGTTACCCAGCTTGCCGACGCGCAGGCCGATCTCGATGCGCTCGGGAAAAGCGATCGAGGCAAAGTAATCGCAGGCCGAACTCACCACGAAACCCACCACCTCGCCGTCATGGATATCCAGGCCGCCCTCTTCGATCAGGTAGGTGTTCACTGCCGTGTCGAAGAAGCTGTAGTAGGTGACGTTATTCACATGACCGTACACATCGTTGTCGTGCCAACGCGTGATGATGGGCTGGAAGTGGCGGTAGTCGGTGCGTTGCGGCATGCGGTCGGTCATTGGCGGGTTCTCGGAGGTGAGGTGTCTGGAAGGCGACCCTGCTGTGGTCGGTCAGGCGATCGACTATTTCAACCGATGGCCCGGTGATCGGCAAACCCTTTGCCAGCCTGCACCAGCTCGTCAATCAACCGCGCCGGCTTCCAATGCGCGCCCAACTCGGCTTGCAGCCGCAGCAAGTCTTTCTGGATTGCCACCAGCCCCTGCCGGTCCGCCCAACTCATCGGCCCGCCCTTGTCCGCCGGGAAGCCATAACCGTTGAGGTACACCAGGTCGATATCCTGTGCCGAGCCGGCGATGCCTTCCTCGAGGATCTTCGCGCCTTCGTTGACCAGCGCCAGCAGGCAGCGTTCGAGGATTTCCTCGAGGCCAACATCGCGACGACGGTAGCCCAGGCCTTCGCTGACCTCCTGAACCAGAGCATCGACCTGCACATCCTGCTCGGCCTGGCGACTGCCGGGCTCGTAGTGGTAATAGCCGTTGCCACTCTTCTGGCCGAACCTGCCCGCTTCGCACAGGCGATTATCCACCTGCACTTCGTGCGCCTCCTGGCCCTTGCCGGCCAGTTGCCGGGCGCGCCACTCCAGGTCGATGCCAACCACGTCATACATGCGGAACGGGCCCATGGCAAAACCGAAGCCCTGCAATGCGGCATCCACCTGATAAGGGAAAGCCCCTTCCAGCAGCATCTTGCGCGCCTCCAGCACATAGGTACGCAACATGCGATTGCCGATGAATCCAGGGCAGTTGCCGGACACCACACTGACCTTGCCCATACGCTCGCCCAGCGCCAGCGCGGCCTCGAGCACCTGCGGCGCAGTCGCGGCGCCACGCACGATTTCCAGCAGCTTCATGATGTGGGCCGGGCTGAAGAAATGCAGGCCCAGCACCTGCCGCGGACGCCGGGTGACCGCGGCGATGGCGTCGATATCCAGCGCCGAAGTATTGCTGGCAAGGATCGCCCGCGGCTGGAGCAGTCCATCGAGTTCGCGGAAGATTTTCTGCTTCAGCTCGAGGTTTTCGTAGACCGCCTCGATCACCAGGTCCACATCGCGGATCGCCAGGTAATCCGCTGCCGCGCTTACCCGGGCCCGGCGCGCGTCGGCCTCTGCCTGATCGATCCGGCCCTGACGCACGTTGTGCGCATAAGTCTCGGTCACCGCTGTCAGCGCCTGCTCGAGCATCTGCGGGTTGTTGTCCACCCACTGCACCGCAACCCCGGCATTGGCCAGGCACATCACTATCCCGCGGCCCATGGTCCCGGCACCGATCACTGCGGCGCGCTGAATGTCGATCTGGCTCATAGTGGCTCCCTTGTAGGTGGCTCGAAGACGCAAACCACCATAATCAGGCCCAGGGTATTTTTGAAATTTATTCCTGTGATGAGCGGCATTCAGCGGATGGATCGGGCAGGTACCCTGTAGCCGCTGGCGCAGCCTGCGATCGAGCGCGAAGCGGTCGCAAACCCTGAATGCTCATTCCTCCAGACATACCGAAATGCCTGGATTTGCGGCGGCTACCGATCGCAGGCTGCGCCTGGGGTTATATGGACAAGTATCAATCCTGAAGGTGATGTTCGGCCCAATCGCGCACTTCGGCGTAGGGGTAATCCTCGAGTACCGCAAAACCCTGGATCGACCGCGCCTTGAGCTTGGTGAACAGCGGCACGCTGATCCCACAGAGGAAACGCGTCAACCGTTCCGCCCCTGGAACCGTGCCGCTGTGCTGTTGGTGCCTGTGGATAAATTCACCGCACAGCGCTTCGAAGTTTTTATCCACAAGCGCGGACAAGGCTGGCGGCTCCGGCAAGCGAGCCACCTGACCGTGACACACCGAGCAATGCCCGCACCGCTGCGGTGCCTGGTCATCGCCGAAATACTGCGCCAGGCGATACCCCAGGCACTGTTCGGTGGCGAACAGCGCGAGCATCGCGTGGATCCGCGCGATCTCGCTGCTTTCGTGCTGCTTGAAATAGGCGTGCAACTGCTGGCTCAGGATCGCGGCATCGAAGCTCGTCTCCAGCAGGTTGTAGACCTCGGTCATCTGCTTGCTTTCCAGCTCGACCCAGCCCTTTTCCTGGAAGTAGTCCAGGGCCTTCACCACCCGGTTACGCTCGGCCTGATGTTGCTGATACAGCGCGTCGAAATTCACCGTGGCCCAGGTCCGGGCACGGCTGGAGGTCTCGATGATCGCCGCCACGAACTCTCGGCGCTCACCCTCGAAACGCGCCAGCAGCACCTGCGGTTCCTCGAGGAACTTGAAGCGGTATTCGGCGAAGTAGGCGTAACGCGGCGCGATCAGCCCACGCAGCTCCAACTGCACCAGCAAGGTCTTGAGCGGCAGCTGACGAATGTTGCTCTGGTCCGCCAGCGGCCCCAACAGGAACTCCCACTGCCCGTCGGGCGCCGCCCCCTGCAACTCGTCCAGTACACAACGAATGCCTTCCAGCTCCGGCGTGTCGCCGTAGACGAAGTTTTCCAGCACGTTGAGGCTGTCGCGGTTAGCCAGCACCAGGCAGTCCGAAGGTTGGCCATCACGCCCGGCGCGGCCGATTTCCTGGCTGTAGTTCTCGATGGATTTGGGCAGGTCGAAATGCACCACGTTACGGATGTCGCTCTTGTCGATGCCCATGCCGAAAGCGATGGTGGCGACGATGCAATTGGACTGGCCAGCCATGAACTGACGCTGGATGGCCTCGCGCTGCTCATGGGGCAGGCCGGCGTGATAAGCCTGGGCCTGGATGCCGTGGCGACTCAGATGCTCGGCAATGTGCTCGGCGGTTTTCTGCAAGGTGACATAGACGATGCTCGGCTGCCCGGGACGCTCGCTCATCCACTGCACCAGGCGCCGGCGCTTGTCCTGGCCGCGCACCGGTTCCACCAGCAGGTTGAGGTTGGGCCGATAGAAACCGGTGGTCACCACATCCTCCTCGGCGATGGCGAATTTCGCCTGCATATCGGCGATCACCTTGGGCGTGGCGGTAGCAGTCAGCAGCAGTGCCTGGGGAATGTTGAACTGGCGCTGATAGTCCGGCAGCTTGAGGTAGTCGGGGCGAAAGTTATGGCCCCATTCGGAGATGCAGTGCGCCTCGTCCACCACCAGCAGGGAGATCCGCACCTGCTGCAGGAAGTTGCGAAAGCGCTCGTTCTTCAGGCGCTCCACCGAGATCATCAGGATCTTCAGCTCACCGGAGCGCGCCCGCGCCATGACCTCGTTGGCGTCGTCGCGGCTCTGCGCCGAATCGATGCTCGCCGCGGCGATGCCGTGGCGCTGGAGGAACGCCAGCTGGTCCTGCATCAGCGCCAGCAACGGCGAGACCACCAGGGTCAGGTGCGGCAGCAGCAAGGCCGGCAACTGGTAGCACAGGGACTTGCCGGAGCCCGTGGGAAAGATCGCTGCCGCCGAGCGCCCGGCCAGTACCGCGCTGACCGCCGCCTCCTGGCCGGGACGAAACTGTGGATAACCGAAGACCTGTTCGAGGGTGTCGTGCATGAGCTGTCACTCCTTTGACCGCTGACGTGCCTTGCAGACTGGCACAGGGTCGGGAAAAGGTCGGGGAAGAAAGGATACGGGATGATACAGGGAGGCGCAGAATGCTGTCCGGCTGGGGTTATGCGGAGTTTTTCAGGGTGTATCGCGAACCACCAGGCAGCCGATGGCTCGCGATAAAAGTCGTGTTCTTACCGCGTCGCGCGGCAATCCACCCACTTCACGCCATTGCTCTTGTTGGCGGCGATCAGCGTCGGCACTGCAGCAGGCGCCTTGTTGTGAATGTCGTGGAACAAAATGATCCCCCGGCGCCACAGCAGCATCAGGGTCTGCACCCGCTGGCTCGCCGCGCTGGCGCTGAGGCTCTTGCTCCAGTCCTGGGAGTCGATGCCCCAGAGCATCACCTTGATGCCCTGTGCCTTGAAGAACGCCGCACTGTCACTCGAACGCTGACCATAAGGCGGACGGAACAGCGGCTGGTAATCATCCGGCAACGTGCCGCGCACCAGGGTCGCGGAACGGGTGATGGACTGCTGCCATTCGCTCCAGGCGCTGTGGGACTTGTGCGCCCAACCATGCAAGGCAACGCACTGGCCGCTGTACAACTCACGCATTTGCGCCGGCGAGGACTTGCGCAGACGCGCCTGGAACGGCTCGCCCAGCACGAAGAACAGGCCATGCAGATCGTTGGCCCGCAGCACATTGGCCAGCGTATCGGTATGGCCGCCCGCGGCCGTCGGGCCGTCGTCGAAGGTCAGCAGAAACTGCCGGTCCGCCAACTCGTCGCCCATCAGCTCGGCGCTGTCGAAACGTTCGATCTCACTGCTGATCTGCGGGAACAACGCCGCCAGGCGCAGCTGTTCGTTCAGGTACTGCTCATGAAACTGGCGGCTCGCCTGGGCCCAGGCGTCATAGGCCGGGCTGACCGTTCCGGTGAAGCCCTGGGCCAGTTGCCGCAAGTCATCCAGGTTACGCACCAGCGGGCAGAAGGCAGCGCCTTCACAGTCCTGGCTGGCGCTGTGATAACTGCTGAGCAGGCGTATCCAGAAACGCTCGCGCACTTGCTCGACCGAATGATGGTCCAGCGCCTTGACGCCCAGGCGCTGTTTGAGACTGACATCGTCCAGCGCCTCGCTGGCCAGCAAGGCCTTGCCGAACATCAGGATTTCCGCGCGCGAGGCGGTATCGAAGCCCGCTTGCGTGGCCAGCGAACCCGGCCAGCTACTGCGATCGATGGTGGCGAACACCATCGGGCCGGCAGCCTGGGCAACGGCCGTCCACAGGGACAACATCAACGCAACAACCAGAACCCGCATAACAACCTCCATAAATGCATAACGCGCCGTGGGACGGCGCGTTATGGGGGGCAGATCAACACCCGTGAATCAGCGGTTTTGCACACGCTCGATGGCTTTGTCGTACACCGGATTGGCCTTCTGCTGCTTGGCCAACTGATAGTGACGCAGGGCATCGGCGAACTGGCCGGCCGCTTCGTAGATGCGCGCGATGTTGTAGTAGGAACTGGCGCGCACGGTGGCCGCCGAGCTGCCGCTGGCCAGAGCAATGGCCTTGCGGTTGGCCCAGATCGATTCGGCGGTGTTGCCGGCTTTCTGATAAGCCAGGCCGAGGTTGCTGTAGGCCTGACCGTAGCCGTTGTTCAGCTCGATGGCCTGACGGTAGAAGTCGATGGCTTGCTGCAGGTTACCGGCGTGGTAAGCCTCTTCGCCCTTGCGGTTCAGGGTTTTCGCATCGGCTTGTGCGCTGCTGCTGACGGCAACGGTGGCAACTTCCACTTTGTCGTCGAGCAACGGCGACACTTCGTTCAACACGTCCTGCGCGTCGACGGTCACGCCGCTGAGGGTGTTGATGTCCTGGAAGTCACCATTGCCGGTCATGCGGAACACGGTCCACAGGTTACCGCTGCGGTCCTGCGGCACGTAGTAGGTGCGCACCAGCGACTGCCCCATGTACACGAACACCTTGGCCTGGCTGGCGGCAAGCTGACGGGACTCCGGACGGGTCTGGTTACTGTAGTCATGCACCGCGTACACATAGCTTTCGCCGTAGTGTTTCTTTTCCAGGGTGATGGTTTCCGGGCCGTAGCCGTCGATATCGTCGACGTCCAGGTGGGCGTCATCGCCTTGCTGGTTGCGGAAGTAGATGTTGTTGCCCGGGAAGATCATGTGCGAATCGAGATCGCTGGGGGTCGCGCCCCAGGTCAGCACCACGCGCAGACCGTCGAGGTTCTGCATCACCGGGCTGATGGCGTAGGTCATGCCGCTGCACGGGCACTTGACCACCAGGTTGGAGTAGCCGGGTTTCTTGATGATCAGCAGGTTGCTGGGGTCATCCGCAAAGTCGGTGGTCAGGGTCACCTGGCCTTGAGCATTGGTACGACCGACAACGCTCTGTGCCCCATTGCGCTGCACCAGCACTTCGGCATCGGCGATCTTCTGGTCCTTGACCACCGCACTCAGCACCTCGACCGGCAGCTGCTGCGCCGTCACCGAAAACGCCAATGCCCACAACGAAAAAATCGAAGTCACGCGAAACAAGCGCATACCTAATTCCCTTTAAGTGTATGAAGTCGGCACCCAAAGGTACCCGGCAGATTTCGCGCGCACCATACACAGTTTTTTGGGGGTTTGCTTGTTAATCCATAGGGAAAGGTGGGGGGCTGCGGGAATCCCTGAAGTTTGCTGAGGGGCCGGGATGGCAAAACCTTTTCAGACAGATTTGAAACCAGGCAAACCATTAGCCGCCCGCCACGCTTTAACGACACCGATTACACCTTCAGGACTATCGTCCACCCCCTCGTCGGGATAAAAGAGAATCCCATTTCCACGTGGATGCTGAATCATCTTATCGATGTGATCGACGAGGTTCTGGTAGTCAGCTTCCGTGTCACTTTCCCCATTGAACAGAGTGTTCAGCAAGGTAATGAACTCGTCCTCGGTATAGTCCTTCAGCTGGCTTTTCAGCTTTACGTGCGTCATCTGCAGGCTCTCCACTCAAACCTGTCTCTTAATCTCCCGACAGCACTGTCAGCTGCTTTTGAAACCAGGCAGTCCGTTGACAGCGCGCCATTCTTTCACAGTTTTTGTAATACCCTCGGCTGAGTCATCAGCCCCATCCTCTGGGTAAAAAATCAGATCGGAGCCTGCCGGGTGCCCGCATATCGTATTGAAGTGATAAACCAGTTTGTTTTCTACATCCTCACTCTCATCACTCCCAATGATGCGTTGGAGCAACTCAATAAACTCCTGCTCCGAGTAGTCCGAAAGACTATTTTTCAGCGTCATTTTCTATCCTGCTTGTGAATTTCTATGTGTCGTTTCGGTGTCATCACCCCGAGATTCTCAATATCGTAGACCGCACCGCCATGTTTTATGTACTCGATGTGATGTAGCTCATATCGAGAGTTTTCTCCGTAGTGTCCTGACCTAGGGGCAAATGGCGCTCTGCCCTTTAACAGCTTGCCTTGGTTACTCTTATTGAACTGGCCAAGCAGCTCAGTATCGCGTCCTACAGCAGTCCAAAATGCCTTTCTGAAATCGTCGAATCTATTGAATTTCCGCCCTCGTAATTGATCTGCGATCCGAGATGGAACCGGTGCCCCCGCTCCTACATCAGCACCCGCAAGCCAAGTGCCAGAAACGTCCGTACCCCGACCTATGACGGTGCCTGGCTCATACCGAGCATTGATCACAATGTAGAGCGGCTGAACTCCAGACCCCACCGGAAACACCAGAATAAAATCCCGATACTCCGGCGGATAAATCGGACTCACGATGATCCGCTCCGCCGCCTCAGTCGGCGGAAAAATCCAGATCGGAGGTGTCTGTGGCGCCGCTTCCAGCGGTGGTGTCCCTATGGTGCTCGAAGGGTCCGCCGCCGGGGTCCAGGTGATGGTGATGCCACCCCCCAGGTCGGCCACTTGCTGCTCGCCACGGGCCTCGAACTGAGCCACCGGAATCATTTCCCACTCGCGGCGCCCCTGGGTGTTGAAGCCGTAGCCCTTGAGGCTGCCATCGGCCTGCTGCTCAACTCGCAGGCGTAGCCGGGTGCGAGCTTGCTTGAGATTGCGTAGCTGCTCTTCGCTGTACAGCGCGCCATCACCCAGGCTCGATGGAACGAGCAAAGCCACCAGCCCCAGCAACGCACCGGCCGCCACGCCCGAGGAGATCAGCCCCAGGCCACTGCCGGTGGTACCAGCCGCCGCGGAGACACCACCCAGGGTCAAGGTACCGAGATTGGCCGGCAGCGCGCCGCTGATGCGCTTGAGGGCCACGCACCCACCCGCCTCGACCTCTCGACCGCCCAGCAGCGTCAACGCGCCGTAATTCGCCACCGAATCAGTGGGTATGAAGCCCGTCGGGGTGACGTAGTCGATGATTGCGTTCGGCAGCTTGCAAGACTTGGCAAATACGCAACCGACGGGCATTGGTTGCGATTCCACCTGTGTAGTCGCCAGCCGCTCTTCATAGGCCTGCTGGCGAGCGAGCATCTGCTCGTAACCCTGCTGCGCATCGTCACGCTCGGCCAATTCACTCGCCGTCATATCGCGCAGGCGACGATAACCACCGCCGTCAGCATCGTGGTGCTGCCATACCTGGGGCACATCCTTGTTGCGGGCCATAGTCCTTTGCTCGGTCGCCTGGGAAACCCCGGTCTTCAACCGGGGGATCTCACGTTAACCAGTGCGAGGGGACCTTGGCTGTCAGGCAAATCCGAGCTGGTCGAGCGACTTTTCTTTTTCGCTCAGGCCAGGCGATTGGCCCTGAACTGTCTGCACAGGACACCAGGATTTACCTTACACGTCGCGTCGAATCAGGCTTATTGAGCCGCTCGAACAAGCCGCCTGGAATTTGAACGGGACTGAATGACGCCCACAAAAAAGCCGCCCCAAAGGGCGGCTTCTTGAACCACTTACCCGATGCTTACAGCTTCGGACCAGCAGCCTTGATGGCGTCGCTCACGTCGAACTTCTTGAAGTTCTCGATGAACAGGCCGGCCAGGGCCTTGGCGGCTTCGTCGTAGGCGGCTTTGTCAGCCCAGGTGTTGCGTGGGTTGAGCAGGCCGGTTTCGACGCCTGGAACGGCCAGTGGCACGTCCAGGTTGATGGTGTCCAGGTGCTCGGTCTCGGCACCGACCAGAGCGCCGCTCTGGATGGCCGCGATCACGCCACGGGTGGTCGGGATGTTGAAGCGCTTGCCAACGCCGTAGCCACCGCCGGTCCAGCCGGTGTTGACCAGGTAGACCTTGGAGCCGAAGCCGCGGATGCGCTTGATCAGCAGCTCTGCGTAAACGCCGGCCGGACGCGGGAAGAACGGTGCGCCAAAGCAGGTGGAGAAGGTCGACTTGATACCAGCGCCCGAACCCATTTCAGTCGAGCCCACCAGAGCGGTGTAGCCGGACAGGAAGTGGTAGGCGGCTTGTTCTTCGCTGAGGATCGACACGGGCGGCAGTACGCCGGTCAGGTCGCAGGTCAGGAAGATCACGGCGTTCGGCTCGCCACCGAGGTTTTTCTCGGAACGCTTCTCGACGTGCTCCAGCGGGTAGGCGGCGCGGCTGTTCTGGGTCAGGCTGCCGTCGGCGTAGTCGGCCTTCTTGGCGTCGTCCAGCACAACGTTTTCCAGCACTGCGCCGTGCTTGATGGCTTTCCAGATGACCGGCTCGTTCTTCTCGGACAGGTCGATGCACTTGGCATAGCAACCGCCTTCGATGTTGAACACCACGCCCTCGCCCCAGCCGTGCTCGTCGTCACCGATCAGGTAACGGCTTTCATCGGCGGACAGGGTGGTCTTGCCGGTACCGGACAGACCGAAGAACAGGGTCACATCGCCCTCTTCGCCGATGTTGGCGGCGCAGTGCATCGGCAGCACGTCGGCGGCCGGCAGCAGGAAGTTCTGCACCGAGAACATGGCTTTTTTCATTTCACCGGCGTAGCGCATGCCAGCGATCAGCACTTTCTTCTGAGCGAAGTTGAGGATCACGCAACCGTCGGAGTTGGTGCCGTCACGCTCTGGAACGCATTCGAAGTTGGCAACGTTGAGCACCTGCCACTCATCACGGCCAGCCGGGTTGTACTGGGCCGGGTTGATGAACAGGCAACGACCGAACAGGTTCTGCCAGGCAGTCTGGGTGGTCATCTTCACGGCCAGGTAGTGCTCGTCGGAAGCACCTACATGCACATGGGAAACAAAATGCTCTTGCGCGTTGTTGAATGCCTCGACGCGAGCCCACAGGGCATCGAACTTGTCGGCCGGGAACTTGCGGTTGATCGGGCCCCAGGCGATAGCGTCCTGGGTGCTCGGCTCTTCAACGATGAAACGATCGACTGGCGAACGGCCGGTACGGTGACCGGTACGAACAACCAGCGCGCCGGTATCGGCAAGCTCGCCTTCACCGCGGTTCAGGGCTTCTTTGACCAGATCATCAACACTCAGATCGGTGTACACGGCGTTATTGGCTTGCGTCATGAGGTTCCCCGTCGGCCAGTGGCCGAGTGCTCCAAACGTTTTGTAGTAGAAAGTCGTGCACTACTACCGCGAAAAAAGTGCGCCGGATTATGCCAGAAAAGCCCAAAAAGAGTAGGGCCCTCCCGTCAGAACGGCGTTAATCCGGCGCTTGACAGGTGATTTACCTGAGCTGAAACGTTTTAGTGACGAGTATCTGACGGCGACTCGACACCCGCTCCGGCGAACAATTGGCTGATATCGGCCGCATCGAACAGGTAGCGCTCGTTGCAGAACTGGCAATCGATCTCGATGCTGCCGCCGTGTTCGACCACCAGCTTCTGCGCATCTTCCAGACCCAGACTGACCAGTGCATTGCCCGAGCGTTCCCGCGAGCAGCTGCAACGGAAGCGCAACGGCTGCACATCGAACAGGCGCACGGCTTCTTCGTGGTAGAGGCGATGGAGCACGGTTTCGTTGTCCAGGCTCAGCAGTTCGTCGGCGGTCAGGGTGCTGCCCAGCGCGGTGATGTGCTGCCAGCTGGCGGCGCGTTCTTCTTCATCCTTGAGGCGGTCCGCCGGCAGTTGCTGCAGCAGCAGGCCACGGGCGCGACGACCGTCGGCGTGCAGCCAGAAACGGGTACCGACCTGCTGGGACATGACGAAGTAGTTGGTGAAGCATTCCGACAGGGTCGCGCCGTCCAGGTCGACGATGCCCTGGTAACGCTGGCCGTGGGTCGGGTCGACGGTCAGGGCCAGCACGCCATTGGGCATCAGGTCGGCCAGGGTCGCGTCCGGGGCGATCTGCTCCGCGTCATAGCGGGCCAGACCACGGATCTCGCGCTCGCTGGAGCACTCGATCATCAGCAAAGGCACCGGGCCTTCGGAACGGGCCTGGAGGATCAGCAAGCCATCGAACTTCAGCGTGCCGACCAGCAGCGCGGCCGCCGCCATCAGCTCGCCGAGCAGTTGCGCGACCGGCTCCGGGTAAGCGTGTTTGGCGAGGACTTCGGCATAGCTGCGCTCCAACGCCACCAGCTCGCCGCGGGCGTCGCTGTCATCGAAGATGAAGCGTTGGGTGAAGTCGGTATCCGGCAAATGAGTCATAGGTTTGGGTATCTGAAGTGATGACAAAATGGTTACAAGATATGAAAATTGCGTTTTTTGCACTGTTACGGTGCGCGATTTTCTGCCATTGGAGGCATTTTATGAACAATCCGGGTTTGTTCCAAGCAAGGTGGAACCTCGGCAAGCTAGTGTTGTGCAATTTGCTCCCTCTGGCGCTGCTGGGTTTCTGGTTATGGCCAAGCGGGCAGATGCTTTGTGTAATGTTCGACGAATGGCTGTTCCGCCTGCTGAATGCTCCCCTTGCGAGCAACTCCACCTGGCTGCATATCTGGGCCGTGGCCAGCCTCAGGCCTTTTGACGCGATAGTCGGGCTGATCCTGCTGACCCTGTTGATCCGCGGTGACTGGGTGTTCAAGGCCGTGGACGTGCGCCGGGCGTTTTTCGGCTTCCTGTCGATCCTGGTCCTGATGCTGATTATCCGCCTGTTGTTCTCCAGGCTCGCCGACGCCATGGGCTGGCAACACGACAGCCCGTCGATGATGCTCCAGGATGCCGTGCACATGAGCGACTATTTCCCGCACTGGGAAAAAACCTGGGAACTCAAGGACCGTTCCAGCCAGAGCTTCCCCGGTGACCACGCTTCGGTGCTGCTGATCTGGGCACTGTTCATGAGCGTGTTCAGCCGCGGCGTCGGCCAGCTCCTGGTGATCTGGGGCCTGACCCTGCTGTTTATGATGCCGCGCCTGGTGGCGGGCGCGCACTGGGGCCAGGACGACTATATCGGCGGCGTGCTGCTGGCGGTCTGGGCGCTCGGCTGGGGCTACTACACCCCGTATGCGGCCAAGGCTTCGAACTTCCTGTTGCAGGTGACCAATCCGCTGTTCAACCTGCTGGGCAAGCTGCCGTTGCTGTCGCGCCTGAGCGTGGTGCGGGCTACGGCCTGAGCAGGCGCCGGCTTGCCGGTGATTGAATGCAGACGATGCGCCCTCCAGGGAATAGTGAGAGGGCTGCAACCGCTGCTTTGCAACTGATCGCAGGCAGCCTCGCTCCTACAGGGGCTTATTCGTGGCTGTGGAACTTGAACAGGTCGCGCCGCTGTTTCTTGGTCGGCTTGCCATCGGTGCTCACACCCAGGGCGCCGGCCTTGCGTAGCGCGGCGGCGTTTTCCCGCTTGGCGATGCTGGCTTCGGTTTCCGTATAGAGAGCCTGCGCCTCCGGCGCCCCACGGCGCACGATCGACAGGGCCTGGACCACCACGGTGCGCTCGTCGAAACCGGTGCGTATCTCATACTCGTCGCCGATCCTCGGCTCCTTGCCCGGTTTGCAGCGCTCGCCCCGGTGATGCACCTTGCCGCTTTCGATGGCGGCCTTGGCCAGGGCGCGAGTCTTGTAGAAGCGCGCCGCCCACAGCCATTTGTCCAGACGGACCTTGTCGTCGTCTTCGGCTTTTTGTGCCATGGCATTTCCTCATTCTGAAATATTTTCGAACTGTACTACCGTTTCTCTCGTGCCATGAATTGCGATGGCTCGGTTTACAATGCGAGGCTCTGCGGCAGCCCGTCCGGGAGCTGTGGAGCCGGGCCTAGATATCTGTCGCCTTTTACCCATTATTCTGCGTGAATACCGCGAATTCGGCCGCTTGACGGTACGAGCGGGTTCCTCAGCGGTTGAGCACATTTGAAGACATTTGACCATTTGACCGTCGTGGGTCTGCGCGAGTGGGTGGCGCTTCCGGATTTGGGAGTCGCCGGCCTGCGCGCCAAGATCGATACCGGCGCCAGCACCTCCAGCCTGCATGCCACCGAGATCGAGCCGTTCGAGCGCGACGGTGAGCAGTGGGTGCGCTTCAACGCGCACCTGGGCAGCGTGGTGCAGTTGCGTCACCGGCGTTGCGAAGCGCCGCTGGTGGCGATGAAAACCATCAAGAGTTCCAACGGCCAGGCGCAGGTGCGCTACGTGATCAGTACCACCCTGGCGCTCGGCGATCGGGTCTGGCGGGTGGAGTTCACCCTCGCCTGCCGCAAGGCCATGCGCTATCGCCTGCTGCTCGGTTCCAAAGCCCTGATCGATGGCCAGTTGGTGGTCAATCCAGGGATCAAATACGTTCAAGACAAACCGGTGTTCCCGGTGTCCACTACCTCTGCCACAGGTGTTGCATGAAGATCGCTGTGCTGTCGCGTAACCCGCGTCTGTATTCCACTCGTCGCCTGGTCGAAGCCGGCACCGAGCGTGGCCATGAAATGGTGGTGGTCGACACCCTGCGCGCCTATATGAACATTGCCAGTCACAAACCGCAGATCCACTACCGCGGCAAGCCGCTGGAAGGTTTCGACGCGGTGATTCCACGGATCGGCGCCTCGGTGACCTTCTATGGCTGCGCGGTGCTGCGCCAGTTTGAAATGATGGGTGTGTTCCCGCTCAACGAGTCGGTGGCCATCGCCCGCTCGCGGGACAAGCTGCGCTCGTTGCAACTGCTGTCCCGACGCGGCATCGGCCTGCCGGTGACCGGCTTCGCCCACTCGCCGGACGACATTCCCGACCTGATCGAGATGGTCAACGGCGCGCCGCTGGTGATCAAGGTGCTGGAAGGCACCCAGGGCATAGGCGTGGTGCTGTGCGAAACCGCCACGGCGGCCGAGTCGGTGATCGAGGCCTTCATGGGCCTGAAGCAGAACATCATGGTCCAGGAGTACATCAAGGAAGCCGGCGGCGCCGACATCCGCTGCTTCGTGGTCGGCGACAAGGTGATTGCCGCGATGAAACGCCAGGCCAAGCCCGGCGAGTTCCGCTCCAACCTGCACCGTGGCGGCAGCGCCAGCCTGATCAAGATCACTCCGGAAGAACGCATGACCGCCCTGCGCGCGGCCAAGGTCATGGGCCTGAGCGTCGCGGGTGTGGATATCCTGCGTTCGAACCACGGGCCGCTGGTGATGGAAGTGAATTCCTCGCCTGGCCTGGAAGGTATCGAGACCACCACCGGCAAGAACGTGGCGGGGATCATCATCGAGCACATCGAGAAAAACGGTGGCCCGAACATGACCCGGACCAAGGGCAAGGGTTAAGGGCAGCGGCAAGCTTTTAGCGGCAAGAGAAAAGCGACTCCTCACTTGCAGCTTTTAGCTTGCCGCTTGTAGCTGCCTTCAAACCGCATCCCTGGGCAACAACAACCCCAACGGCAACCGCACCCGCGCCTCCAGGCCGCCATCGGCGCGGTTGCGCAGTTCGACATTGCCGCCGTGCATCGAGGCGATCCGCTTGACGATGGCCAGGCCCAGGCCGGTACCCTTGCCGCCCCGGGCACGGTCGCCGCGGGTGAAGGGGTTGAAGATCGCCTCCAGCTCCGACGGGTCGATGCCCGCGCCACGGTCCATCACGCTCAGCACCACATAAGGCGCGCTGGTGTCGCCCGACACATAGGCCGCCACTTCGACTTCCGTCCCCGCGTGGTTCAGCGCGTTGCCGATCAGGTTGTTCAGCAGGCGTTTCATCGATACCCGGCGCAACGGGAATGGCGGGATCGGCTCCAGGCGCAGGCGCACCTTCTCGTCGTTCTGGTTGTAGGGTGCCGCCACTTCACGCACCAGGTCACTGAGATCGACCTCCTCCACCGACTCGTCGCGGCCGTCGCGGATAAAGGCCAGGAACTGGTCGAGAATCGCGTCCATGTCTTCGATGTCGCGGACCATGTCGTCGGTCAGGTCG
This sequence comes from Pseudomonas sp. B3G-3, assembly GCF_028640915.1. NCBI lineage: Bacteria > Pseudomonadati > Pseudomonadota > Gammaproteobacteria > Pseudomonadales > Pseudomonadaceae > Pseudomonas > Pseudomonas sp. B3G-3. The sequence goes on from NZ_JAQZAB010000126.1 coordinate 36,564, forward strand.
TTGTGGCTGCCCATCAACTCCAGCGACAGGCGCAGGCGAGTCAACGGCGTGCGCAGGTCGTGGGACACCCCTGCCAGCATCAGCTCGCGTTCGCGTCCGGCCTGCTCCACATCCTCGGCCATCTGGTTGAAGGCGCGGTACACCTCGGTCATCTCGCTCGGCGTATCGCTGATCGGCAGGCGCACGCTGCGCCCCTGCCCCAGTTGCCGGGCGGCATAGACCAGGCGCTTGAGGGGCTGGTTGAGCTGGCTGACAAAGATCCACGCCGAGGCCGTGGACAACAGGCCGATCGCCAGGAACCAGCCGAGCACACTCCAGATCTTCTGCCCCCGCAACGGATGCGGATACAGCGGCACTTTCAGCCAGCCATCGCCCAAGCTCGGTGCGCGCACCCAGAGCGCCGGCGGGGCGTGCATGCGCAGGCGCACTTCAGTGTCGGCGCCCAATTCGGCCTGCATCTGCCGCTGATAAATCTCGCTATAGGGCCAATGCTGCTCGCCCGCCGGCACACCGCTGCCGACTACCTTGATCAGCCCGGCGGCCTCGGCGATCTGGTCGCGGTTGGATTCGTCGGCGGCCCAATAGGCGCGCAGGGTCAGGGCCACGCCGTGGCTGTACTGGCGGTCCACCAGCACGTCCTCGTTCATCAGCAGATAAACCAGGGTCAGCGCCTTGGAGAACAGCACCACGATCAGCACCAGCCAGAGGGTGCGGGAGAAGAAGCTTTGCGGGAACCACAGCGGGGTTTTCATAAACAGCCATTACACGCTTTGCAGGAGCGAGTCGCGCTCGCAGAGTTGCGGAATGCGAGCGCCCGGGTCGTTTGCCGGCCCGGGCGCTCGCTCCTACAAATCATCGGTCACTTGGTGGTGGTGCCATCCGGCACGAACACATAACCCACACCCCAGACCGTCTGGATATAACGCGGCTTGGACGGATCGGGCTCGATCATCCGGCGCAGGCGGGAGATCTGCACGTCAATGGAACGCTCCAGTGCATCCCACTCGCGGCCACGGGCCAGGTTCATCAGCTTGTCGCGGGTCAGCGGCTGGCGAGCGTTCATCACCAGGGCCTTGAGCACCGCGAACTCACCGGTGGTGAGCATGTGCACTTCGGCGCCGCGCTTGAGCTCGCGGGTGGCCAGGGACAGCTCGTAGTCGCCGAAGGTGACGTTTTCGTCTTCGCTGCCCGGCGCACCCGGCACCGGCGCCGACTGGCGACGCAGCACGGCCTTGACCCGCGCCATCAGTTCGTCGGGGTTGAACGGCTTGGCCAGGTAATCGTCGGCACCCAGTTCCAGGCCCTTGATGCGGCTCAGCTCGTCGCCCTTGGCGGTGAGCATGATGATCGGAATCTGGTTGTTCGCACTGCGCAGGCGGCGGCACGCGGTCAGGCCGTCTTCGCCAGGCAGCATCAGGTCGAGGACGACCAGGTTGAAGACTTCGCGCCCCAGCAGACGGTCCATCTGCTCGGTGTTGGGAACCGCGCGGGCACGGTAGCCCTTGCTGACGAAGAAGCGCTCCAGCAGGCTGCTCAGCCCCGGGTCGTCGTCAACGATAAGAATTTTTTCGCCTTCGGCAGTTTGTGCAGTGCTGCTCATCAGATGCTCCTTTTATCTCGGTGCGCATTATGGCGTAGCTGCCGTTATACGCACCGTGTGCATTGTTAGCAGATTTTTCCTCGACCGCCAGAAAACCCGCCGTCGGCCGCCACCGGGCCGATACCCCCGAAGACTGGAACGCTGGTTATAATGCGCCGCCTTTTGTGTCAGGCAACGTCTGATCGTTATCGCCCGTGGCCATTTTTTATTTTTCCCGGCCAGGCAGTAATTGTTCGATTTCACGGGTCAACAGGCAGCCTTTTGATCCAGGCAGCGGCGCACGCCAGGCCGCTCAACCAGACTCGCCGAGCCCAATTTTCCGTGCCGGCGAGCCTGCTTTCACAATTTGTCAGGTGGTTTTATGGACAGCATCAACAGCCGCATTGCCGAGGAACTCGGTGTACGCCCACAACAGGTCGAAGCGGCCGTCGCTCTATTGGATGAAGGCTCCACCGTGCCCTTCATCGCCCGCTACCGTAAGGAAGTGACCGGCAGCCTCGATGACACCCAACTGCGTCATCTGGAAGAGCGCCTGCGCTACCTGCGAGAACTCGACGAACGGCGCATCAGCATCCTCGCCAGCATCGAGGAGCAGGGCAAGCTGACCCCGGAGCTGGCCCGCGACATCAAGCTCGCCGATACCAAGACCCGCCTCGAAGACCTCTACCTGCCGTACAAGCAAAAGCGCCGCACCAAGGGCCAGATCGCCCTGGAAGCCGGCCTTGGCGAACTGGCGGACGGCCTGTTCAACGACCCGGGCCTGACCCCGGAAAGCGAAGCCGCACGCTTCGTCGACGCGGAAAAAGGCGTGGCCGATGTGAAGGCCGCCCTGGAAGGCGCCAAGTACATCCTGATGGAGCGCTTCGCCGAAGACGCCAGCCTGCTGGACAAACTGCGTAATTTCCTCAAGCAGGAAGCCACCCTTAGTGCCCGCGTGATCGCCGGCAAGGAAGAGGAAGGCGCCAAGTTCCGCGATTACTTCGAACACGACGAACCGCTGAAGAGCATGCCGTCGCACCGCGCCCTGGCGATTTTCCGTGGCCGCAACGAAGGCATCCTCAGCTCCGCGCTGAAAGTCGGCGACGAACTGCCGGGCACCATGCACCCGTGCGAGGGCATGATCGGCCAACACGTCGGCATCCAGAACCAGAACCGCCCGGCGGACAAATGGCTCGGCGAAGTGGTGCGCTGGACCTGGAAGGTCAAGCTCTACACCCACCTGGAAACCGACCTGCTGGGCGAGCTGCGCGACAACGCGGAAACCGAGGCGATCAACGTCTTCGCCCACAACCTGCACGACCTGCTGCTGGCCGCTCCGGCCGGCCCGCGCGCGACCCTGGGCCTCGACCCGGGCCTGCGTACCGGCTGCAAGGTCGCGGTGGTGGATGCCACTGGCAAGCTGCTGGACCACGCCACCGTTTACCCGCACGTCCCGCACAACAAGTGGGACCAGACCATCGCCGTGCTGGCCGCGCTGTGCGCCAAGCACTCGGTGGACCTGATCGCCATCGGCAACGGCACCGCCAGCCGGGAAACCGACAAGCTGGCCGCAGAGCTGATCAAGAAATACCCGGCCATGCGCATGACCAAGGTCATGGTCTCCGAGGCCGGTGCTTCGGTGTACTCGGCGTCGGAACTGGCGGCCAAGGAATTCCCCGACCTCGACGTATCGATCCGTGGCGCGGTGTCCATCGCCCGCCGCCTGCAGGACCCGCTGGCCGAGCTGGTGAAGATCGATCCGAAATCCATCGGCGTCGGCCAGTACCAGCACGACGTGTCGCAGCTGAAGCTGGCCCGTGGCCTGGATGCGGTGGTCGAGGACTGCGTGAACGCCGTCGGCGTGGACGTCAATACCGCCTCGGTGGCCCTGCTGGCGCGGATCTCCGGCCTCAACACCACCCTGGCGCAGAACATCGTCAGCCACCGCGATGAAAACGGTGCGTTCAAGACCCGCGCCGCGCTGAAGAAGGTCGCCCGCCTGGGTGAAAAGACCTTCGAACAGGCCGCCGGCTTCCTGCGCGTGATGAACGGCGACAACCCGCTGGACGCGTCCGCGGTGCACCCGGAGGCCTACCCGCTGGTGCAGCGCATCGCCGCCGAGACCGACCGCGACATCCGCTCGCTGATCGGCGACAGCGGCTTCCTCAAGCGCCTGGATCCGAAGAAGTTCACCGACGAGACCTTCGGCCTGCCGACCGTCACCGACATCCTCCAGGAACTGGACAAGCCCGGCCGCGACCCGCGCCCCGAGTTCAAGACCGCCGAGTTCCAGGAAGGCGTCGAAGACCTCAAGGACCTGCAACTGGGGATGATCCTCGAAGGCGTGGTGACCAACGTCACCAACTTCGGTGCCTTCGTCGACATCGGCGTGCACCAGGACGGCCTGGTGCACATCTCGGCACTGTCGGAGAAGTTCATCAAGGACCCGCGTGAAGCGGTGAAGGCCGGCGACGTGGTCAAGGTCAAGGTCATGGAAGTCGACATTCCGCGCAAACGCGTCGGCCTGTCGATGCGCATGAGCGACACCCCGGGCGAGAAGATCGACGGCGCTCGCGGTTCACGTCCAGGCTCGGCGCCGCGCTCGTCGGGCAACAGCGCCCCGCGCAAGGAAAGCGTGGCCGCGGCCCCGACCAACAACGCCATGGCGTCGCTGTTCGCCAATGCCAAGCAGTTGAAGAAACGCTGATGGAGATCCCGGCCGGCTTGACCGAAAGCGCGTTCAGCCAGCTGCTCGGCTGCCGTCTGCAGCGCCTGGAGGTCGGTGAAGCCGACGTCGCCCTGACGCTGACGCCGCAGTTGCGCAATCGTGGCCAGAAGCTGCACGGCGGGGCGATCTTCAGCCTGGTCGATATCGCCATGGGGCTGGCCTGTTCCAGTTCCCACGGCTTCGACCAGCAGAGCGCGACCATCGAGTGCAAGATCAACTACATCCGCGCCGTCGCCGAGGGCGACGTGATCTGCCACGCCCGGGTGCTCCACCCGGGTCGCCGCACCCTGGTGGTCGAGGCCGATGTGATGCAAGGCGACAAACTGGTCGCCAAGGCACAAGGCACCTTCGCGGTCCTCTGAGGAACCCTTTGGTGACAGCCGCGACGCCAATTCGTCCGCTAGCGACGCGGCCCGCCTTCGAACATCGACAGACCTAGCTCCCCGTCATCGATTTGAGTTAATTTCGGCGCTGCGAAAGCGGCGTCGGAGTTTTCTGCCTGCGCTAAAGCCAGATTCAGGGATGAAGTGTGGTGCTTGCAAAATCGGGCCATGCCGGCTCAACGACCAGGCGAAAACGCCAGTTTCAACTTCACCCTTGTAGACCGTCCTGCCCACCCCCATATTGGGGCGACTGACGCGTGAAGGAATCCAACTTGAGCGAACTTCTCAACCGCCGCCTGGCTCTGCTCGGCGAGCGCGCTAACCTCTCTCTGCTCGAGCAGTGCCTGCACGGCATCGAGCGCGAATGCCTGCGCGTGACCGGCGAAGCGCGCCTGGCCCAGACTCCGCACCCGGAAGAACTGGGTTCCGCGCTGACCAACGAACAGATCACCACCGACTATTCCGAGTCGCTGCTGGAGTTCATCACCCCAGCCCTGCCCGATCCGGCGGACACCCTGGCCAGCCTCGACAAGATTCACCGTTTCGTCTACAGCAAGCTCGGCAACGAGTACCTGTGGAGTCCATCGATGCCGTGCCCGTTGCCGGCCGAGGAAGACATCCCGATCGCCTATTACGGCACCTCCAACATCGGCCAGCTCAAGTATGTGTACCGCAAGGGCCTGGCCCTGCGTTACGGCAAGACCATGCAGTGCATCGCCGGGATCCACTACAACTTTTCCCTGCCGGAGCAGCTCTGGCCGCTGCTCAAGCAGGCCGAAGGCTTCGTCGGCAGCGACCGCGACTATCAGTCGTCGGCGTACATCGCGCTGATCCGCAACTTCCGCCGCTACAGCTGGCTGCTGATGTACCTGTTCGGCGCCTCGCCGGCGCTGGACGCAGGCTTCTTGCGCGGTCGCGCGCACCAGCTGGAACAGCTGGACGCCGAGACCCTGTACCTGCCGTACGCCACCAGCCTGCGCATGAGCGACCTGGGCTACCAGAGCAACGCCCAGGCCGGCCTGACCCCTTGCTACAACGACCTGAACAGCTACACCGACAGCCTGCGCAAGGCCGTCGCCACGCCGTACGCGCCTTATGTGGAGATCGGCACCCACCAGGACGGTGAGTGGGTCCAGCTCAACACCAACATCCTGCAGATCGAAAACGAGTACTACTCCAACATCCGCCCGAAACGCGTGACCTACACCGGCGAGCGGCCGATCCAGGCGCTGATGGCTCGCGGCATCCAGTACGTCGAAGTCCGTTGCCTGGACATCAACCCGTTCCTGCCGATGGGCATCGACGTGCAGGAAGCCCGTTTCCTCGACGCCTTCCTGCTGTATTGCGCGCTCAACGAAAGCCCGCTGCTGGAGAACAACGAGTGCGGCAACGCCACCTCGAACTTCCTCAAGGTGGTCAAGGAAGGTCGTCGCCCGGGCCTGCACCTGCTGCGCCAGGGACAGTTGGTGGACCTCAAGGAATGGGCCGGCGAACTGCTGGAAAAGATCGCGCCGCTGGCCGCCCTGCTCGACCGCAGCCACGGCAGCGACGCCCATAGCAAGGCGCTGGACGCCCAGCTGGCCAAGGTCAAGGATTCGTCCCTGACGCCTTCGGCCCAGGTCCTGGCCGCCATGCAGGAACACAAGGAAAGCTTCAGCCAGTTCTCCCTGCGCCAGAGCCTGGCCCATGCCGAGTTCTTCCGCAGCGAGTCCCTGAGCAAGGAAGACCAGGCGCGTTTCGAAGAAGCGGCGCGCAACTCCCTGCTGCAACAGGCCGAGCTGGAACAGAACGAAGTCGGCGATTTCGACGTATTTGTCGGCTCGTATCAGGCGAGTATCCTGGCGATCAGCAACTAAGCGTCTGCGGCGCTTATCGCGGGCAAGCCTCGCTCCTACACAAGATCAATGCGTAGGAGCGAGCTTGCTCGCGATGGAGCGCAAAGCGCTCCCCTTCAAAAAGTGCTTTCTTTAGAAGATTCCTCTTTTAAGCTAATTCTAAAAAGTTATTTATTTTTAGATTCTTAGATCATTTAGTCTCCTACCACGTCCACACTTGGCCGCCTGTTGAGGAGCTTCATGATGAAACTGCACCTTCCCCTCCGCCTCCTGGCGGCCGTGTCCCTGGCCACCGCGAGCTTCTTCGCCCAGGCAGCCGACGTCACCGTCGCCTACCAGACCACCGTCGATCCAGCGAAAGTCGCCCAGGCCGACGGCACCTATGAAAAGGTCACCCAGGCCAAGATCGACTGGCGCAAGTTCGACAACGGCGCCGACATCATCGCCGCCATCGCTTCGGGTGACGTGCAGATCGGCTACCTCGGCTCCAGCCCGCTGACCGCTGCGATCACCCGCAAGGTGCCGGTGGAAACCTTCCTTATCGCCACCCAGATCGGCGCCGCCGAGGCCCTGGTGGCCCGCGACGGATCCGGGATCAAGACGCCCCAGGACCTGGTCGGCAAGAAAGTCGCCGTGCCCTTCGTTTCCACCGGCCACTACAGCCTGCTGGCTGCGCTCAAGCACTGGAAAATCGACCCGGCAAAAGTACAGATTCTCAACCTGGCGCCACCGGCGATCATCGCCGCCTGGAAACGCGGCGACATCGACGCCACCTACGTCTGGGACCCGGCGCTGGGCGTGGCCAAGGAGAACGGCAAGGTGCTGATCACCTCCGGCGAACTGGCCCAGTTCGGCGCGCCGACCTTCGATGCCTGGATCGTGCGCAAGGACTTCGCCGAGAAGCATCCGCAAATCGTCACCGCCTTCGCCAAGGTGACCCTCGACGCCTACGCCGATTACCGCAAGGACCCAAAAGCCTGGCTGGCTGAGCAGAGCAACGTCGACAAGCTGGTGAAACTCTCCGGCGCCAAGGCCAGCGACATTCCGCTGCTGTTGCAGGGCAACGTCTACCCACTGGCGGCCGACCAGGTCATCAGCCTTGGCGCGCCGACCACCAAGGCCATCACCGACACCGCGGCGTTCCTCAAGGAACAAGGCAAGGTCGAGGCGGTACTGCCGGACTACGCGCCGTACGTCAGCGCCAAATACATCACCCACTGAAGGTTCGCCGCAGAGGTCGCCGGGCCCAGGCCCGGCGCCTCTCGTACAGCGTCTCACCTCGACAAAGGCTGCATTTGAACAAGGAGCGCGCCGTCATGGCTTTGCTACAACTGGAGCGCATCAGCGCACAGTACCCCGGCGCCGCCGAACCGGTGCTGGCGGATATTTCCCTGACGCTCGGGCCACAGCAGTTGCTGGTCGCCCTCGGCCCATCCGGCAGTGGCAAGACTTCACTGTTGAACCTGATCGCCGGCTTCGTCGAACCCAGCGCCGGGCGCATCACCCTGGACGGCGTGCCGGTTGCCGGCCCGAGCGCCGAACGCGGCGTGGTGTTCCAGGATGATGCCCTGCTGCCCTGGCAGGACGTACTGGCCAACGTCGGCTTCGGCCTCGAACTGGCCGGCACCGCCCGCGACCAACGTGAAGCCCGCGCCCGGGAAATGTTGGCGCTGGTGGACCTGGCCGGCTTCGACAAGCGGCGCATCTGGCAGCTCTCCGGCGGACAACGCCAGCGCGTGGGCCTGGCCCGCGCCCTGGCCGCTGACCCGCGGGTGCTGCTGATGGACGAGCCCTTCGGCGCCCTCGATGCCTTCACCCGCGAACAGATGCAGGAGCTGTTGCTGCAAGTCTGGCAACGCACCGCCAAGCCGGTGTTCCTGATTACCCACGACATCGAGGAAGCGGTGTTCCTCGCCACCGACCTGATCCTGCTGGCGCCCAACCCGGGGCAGATCGTCGAGCGCCTGAGCCTGGATTTCGGCCAGCGTTATGCAGCCGGCGAATCGGCCCGGGCAATCAAGTCCGACCCGCGTTTTATCGAAACCCGCGAACACGTGCTGGCCCGGGTGTTCTCCCAACGCAGTGCCGTCTTGCGGCAGGAGCGCGCATGAACAGCTACGACCTCCCGGCCACCACGACCAAAGCCGCTACCCCGCACACTGCCGCGCCCCTGCGCCGCAGCCTGAGCACCCGCTGGATCAGCGTGCTGACCCTGGTGGTGCTGCTCGCCCTGTGGTGGGCGGTGACGGCCAGCGGCCTGATCGAACCGCTGTTCCTGCCGCCACCTTCCGCCGTGCTGCAAAAGGGCTGGCTGCTGGTGACCAGCGGCTATATGGATTCCACCCTGTGGCAGCACCTGGGCGCGAGTCTCGGACGCATCGGCCTGGCCCTGGGTTTTGCCGTACTGACCGCGATCCCGGTGGGCATCGCCATCGGCCATAACCGCATCGCCCGTGGCGTGCTGGACCCGCTGATCGAGTTCTACCGGCCGATTCCCCCCCTGGCCTACCTGCCGCTGATCGTCATCTGGTGCGGCATCGGCGAGCTGTCCAAGGTGCTGCTGATCTACCTGGCGATCTTCGCCCCGATCGCCATCGCCACCGCCACCGGCGTGCGCACCGTGGACCCGACCCGGCTGCGCGCCGCGCAGTCCCTGGGCGCGACCCGGGCCCAGTTGATTCGCCATGTGATCCTGCCCAGCGCCCTGCCGGACATTCTCACCGGCGTGCGCATCGGCCTCGGGGTGGGCTGGTCGACCCTGGTCGCCGCCGAACTGATCGCCGCCACCAGCGGCCTGGGGTTCATGGTGCAGTCCGCGGCGCAGTTCCTGGTCACCGATGTGGTGGTGCTGGGGATCCTGGTCATCGCCCTGATCGCCTTCGCCATGGAAATGGGCCTGCGCGCCCTGCAGCGCAAGCTGGTGCCCTGGCATGGCCAGGCCCATTGAAACCCCGGTAACCCTGTAGCCGCTGCCGAGCCCCGGCGAGGCTGCGCAGCAGGCGCAACCCGCCTGACGCGTTGTATCTGGAATACCGCGGCGCCAGGTTTTGCGAGCGCTTTGCGTTCGATCGCAGCCTCGCCAAAGCTCGGCAGCGACTACAGGGGTAGCGGGCAAGACTTCTTACAGACAGAACTGACCACGCCGGCAATTCGGCGCTCCATTCGAGAACGACATGAGCCTGACCATCACCCCTTTAAGCTCCGCCCTGGGCGCCCAGATCGGTGGCGTCGACATCAGCCAGCCACTGGCCAGCGAACAGCGCGATGCCATCGAGCAGGCACTGCTGCAGCATCAGGTGCTGTTCTTCCGTGACCAGCCGATCGACCCGCAGCAGCAGGCGCGCTTCGCGGCGAACTTTGGCGACCTGCACATCCATCCGATCTACCCCAACGTGCCGGAACAGCCGGAAGTGCTGATCCTCGACACCGCGCAAATCGACGTGCGCGACAACGCCATCTGGCACACCGACGTGACCTTCCTGCCGACCCCGGCCCTGGGCGCGGTGCTCAGCGCCAAGCTGTTGCCGGCCTACGGCGGCGACACCCTGTGGGCCAGCGGCATCGCGGCCTATGAGGCGCTCTCGGAGCCGATGAAGAACCTGCTGCAGGGCCTGACCGCGACTCACGAGTTCATCAAGTCATTCCCTCTGGAGCGCTTCGGCAATACCCCGGAGGACCTGGCGCGCTGGGAAGAAGCCAAGCGGAAAAACCCGCCGCTGTCGCACCCGGTGATCCGCACCCACCCGGTCAGCGGACGCAAGTCGCTGTTCGTCAACGAAGGTTTCACGACCAGGATCAACGAGCTGTCGGACAGCGAAAGCGAAGTCATCCTGAAACTGCTGTTCGCCCACGCCACCCGCCCGGAATTCACCATCCGCTGGCGCTGGCAGACTAACGATGTAGCCTTCTGGGACAACCGCGTGACCCAGCACTACGCCGTCGACGACTACCGCCCGCAACGCCGCGTGATGCACCGCGCGACGATTCTTGGGGATGTGCCGTTTTTTCGATAAACCATGATCATCAGCAAGCTCACGGCTTCAGTAGTGCTTGCCAGTGATCGAGGCGAACCCAAACGACCAGCGGTTGCCCTCCTCCAATGACTCGCCGTTATGCTATCAATGATTTCATTGATTTCATTCGGAGGAGCCCATGGCCAGCCTTACGATCCGTAATCTGGACGACCACATCAAAGAACGCCTGCGCATCGAGGCCGCTCACAATGGTCATTCCATGGAAGAAGAAGCTCGATTGATTTTGCGCCGAGCCCTGAGTAGGACAGCCGACAGTCAGGGCCTGGGTAGCCGTATCCGGGCACGCTTTGCCGAGGCCGGAGGAGTGGAACTGGAACTTCCCGAGCGCACCGAGCCCCCGCGCGTAGCGGACCTGAACGAATGATAGTGCTCGATACCAATGTGCTGTCGGAGCTGATGCGTCCTCAGCCGGACGCCTCGGTGTTGTTGTGGATCGAAGCGCAACCCGTCGAGGACCTCTACATCAGCGCCATGACCATGGCCGAGATTCTCCACGGTATCGCGCGCCTGCCCCACGGCAAGCGCAAACAGACGCTGCATGCATCGGCGCTGGCTATGTTCGAGGAAGACTTCATCGACCGCATCGTGCCCTTCGGAACCCAAACGGCTCTTTACTACGCGCATCTGGTCTCGCATCGCGAAAGATCAGGCCAGCCGATCAATCTGGTGGATGCGCAAATTGCAGCGATATGCCGGGTCCACGACGCCGCGATCGCCACTCGTAACACCAAGGATTTCACCGACACCGGGCTGATCGTTATCAACCCCTGGCTGCCGCTCGAGGTCTGAACCGCCGCAGGCCTGTAGGAGCGAAGCTTGCTCGCGATAGCGGTATGCCTGACACCACTCACCGCCTCGATCGCCGGCAAGCCTGACTCCTACAGAAGCCGCGACAGCCTCACAACATGACGGCTGGCTCTATTCGGCGGTTGAAGGCTTCTCCCACAGATTGATCCCGCCTTCCCGGGCGAAACGATCGATCTCCGCCAGTTCTTCCGCACTGAAGCTCAGGTTCTGCAATGCACCGACATTCTCGACGATCTGCTCCGGCCGGCTGGCGCCGATCAGGGCCGAGGTCACCCGTGGGTCGCGCAGGGTCCAGGCCAGAGCCAGTTGCGCCAGGCTCTGGCCGCGACGCTTGGCGATTTCGTTGAGGGCGCGCACATGAGCAAGGTTGGCTTCGGACAGGTGCGCGGCTTGCAGCGAACCACCGCCCGGGCGATTGACCCGCGCGTCCTCGGGAATGCCATTGAGGTATTTGTCGGTCAGCAGGCCCTGGGCCAATGGTGTGAAGGCGATCACCCCGGCGCCGAGTTCGTCGGTGGTGTCCAGCAGGTCTTTTTCCACCCAGCGGTTGAGCAGGTTATAGGCCGGCTGGTGGATCAGCAGCGGCACTTTCCACTCCTTGAGCAGGGCTGCGATCTCGCGGGTTTTCACCCCGGAATAGGACGAGATGCCGATGTACAGCGCCTTGCCCTGCTGCACCGCAGTGGCCAGGGCGCTGGCGGTTTCTTCCAGCGGAGTGTCCGGGTCGAAGCGGTGGGAATAGAAGATATCCACATAGTCGAGGCCCAGGCGCTGCAGGCTCTGGTCGAGGCTGGCCAGCACGTACTTGCGCGAGCCGCCGCCCTGACCGTAGGGACCGGGCCACATATCCCAGCCGGCCTTGCTGGAGATGATCAGCTCGTCGCGATACAGCTTGAAGTCTTCCCGTAGCAGGCGACCGAAATTGATCTCGGCACTGCCATAGGGCGGGCCGTAGTTGTTGGCCAGGTCGAAGTGGTTGATGCCCAGGTCGAAGGCGGTGCGCAGCAACGAACGCTGGGTGTCGATCGGCGTGCTGTCGCCGAAGTTGTGCCACAGGCCCAGGGACAGCGCCGGCAGCACCAGGCCGCTGCGTCCGACGCGGCGGTAGGGGATGGAGTCGTAGCGGTTTTCGGCAGCAAGGTAAGTCATCGAACCCTCTCTATTGATCCTGAACACCCAGGTTTAAGCACATGCACATTGGTGCAGGGCAAGTTGCCCTCGCAACATCTGAATCAGCGGAACGCCTGAAAGTTGCCCAGCATACGCCCAGGCGAGATCGCGGCCACTTCAGATCGGTGAATGACTGAAACGATCCGGCGCCTGCTGACGGACAGAACCTGCTGCCGAGGAGGAATGACCAGAAAAAACCGAATGAAAAATATGACGACTAGAATATTTTATTACGTACCACGTAGCACAGTACGAAATCGTCGCTCAGAGGCAGTCTCAATCGAAACAAATTCCCGGTTAATGGCAACGCTGGCTGAAGGTGGGAATGCGGGGGAAACCCTGTAAACACAGGGCCCTGTCGCTGCCGGTGCTGCCTGGAAAAACCAGGAGTACGGCCTCGAACAAGGCGCTGCATCAGTTGTTTATAGACGGTAAAACACCGCTCTGCCGGGCCGAACCGAAGGCTCCCAAGCCTGGGCGGTACAGGAAAACTGCCGAGGGGCAGAGGCCAGGCATGCCCCCATGAGGACCATGGGGACGGGTAATGCCTAGGCGGAGAGTTCGCGCAATGCCGCTGCCGCGAGAAAGCCCGAGCGCGAACGGTAGCGCTGGTCGCGCTTCACCGTCTGGTCGATGCGCTCCAACAGTTGCTCCGGCAACGTCGCATTGAAACGCACCGCCTTGCCGAAGTAAGGCGTGATGTCGAACTCGATCACCCCCCACACGCCACCAGCGTAATCAGGATTGTCGATATGCACGTCGACCTCATGCACCTGGGGCAGCGGCTCACCATCGGCGACCAGGCCTTCGTAATGCAGCGACAGGGCCTCTTTCACATTCTCGAAGGCTTGCGCAGCGGTATGACCGGCGGAAAAACAGCCCGGCACATCGGGGACGATCACTCCATATCCGGAGTCGGCATCCTTGTGCAGCACGACCGGGAATTTCATCTCGTTGACCTCTTCGTTCAAGGCCGGCCTCATTTCAGGCCCGCCTGTTTCAAGATGCTGTGGATCGTGCCCCTGGGCAGATCCGCATCCGGGTGAGGGATAGTGACCCGTCCCGGCTTGTGCAGATGCTTGTATTGGTGATGACTGCCTTTGACCGCGATCAGATACCACCCGTCCTCCTCGATCATCCTGATCAGTTCCCGACTGCGCATTGCCGTGTCCTTTCGATACGTCCCGAAAAACCACAATACCCAGCCGAAGGCGAATAATACACACTATACACATTCAGACAATCAATACAGAAAGCGGCGATGACCGGCGTCGCCCTGGCACTGCTCAAACTGCCCTGGCGAAAACCTCCGCCAGCCAGTCGACGAACACCCGCACCCGTGGCGACATCTGGCGGTTGTGCGGGTACAGCACGGAAACCGGCATGGGCGGTGGCGGCGTGTCGGTGAGGATTTCCTGCACCAGCCCCTGGGAAATCTGCTGCGCCATGCGATAGCGCGGGCACTGGATGATGCCCAGCCCGGCCACGGCCGAGGCGGCGTAGATCTCGGCGCCGAACACCGACAGCGCGCCCTCGATGGCGACTTCCCGCAGTTCGCCATCGACCATGAATTCGAAAGGAAACTGCTTGGCGGTGGTGCGCGAGACATAGTTCACCGCCCGGTGCCGCGACAGCTCGTCGAGGCTCTTCGGCTCACCGTATTTGCGCAGGTACGCCGGACTGGCACAGGTGATCTGCTGCAGGCTGGCCACGCGCCGGCCGATCAGCGACGAGTCCCCCAAAGTGCCGGCGCGCAGCACGCAGTCCACGCCTTCGGCGATGAGGTCGACAAAACGATCGGCCTCGCTGACGGACAGCTCGATCTCCGGATAGCGCGCCATGAATTCGGGCAAGGCCGGAATCACGAAGTACTTGGCCAACGTGCCATGCAGGTCGACCCGCAAGCGCCCTTTCGGCGCCACCGTGCGAAACGCCAGCTCGGCCTCTTCCAGTTCCGCCAGCAACTGTATGCAGCGCAGGTAATAGGCCTCGCCGTCGAGGGTCGGGCGCACGCGGCGGGTGCTGCGCTCCAGCAGGCGGGTGCCGAGCCAGGCTTCGAACTGATTGAGGGTATGGGTCAGGGTGGCGCGCGGCAGGTTCAGGTCATCGGCGGCCAGGGTGAAACTGCTGCGTTCGTAGATCCGCACGAACACTTTCATCGCTTTGACTTGATCCATGACTGGCTCCCAGGGCGGCTGATTGTTGGCGATTATTGAACAGTCAAGCCAACTCTGGCGCATTTATCACTCTGGACAACCATGTGAACCTGCTTTCACACCCAACTGTTCCCAGAAGGAAATTCGCCATGACTACCCAGACTTCGAAAGTTGCCATCGTGACCGGCGCCTCCCGCGGCATCGGCGCGGTCATCGCCAAGCAACTGGCCAGCGAAGGTTTTGCTGTCGCCATCAACTACGCCAGCAGCGCCACCGAAGCCTCGGCCCTGGTGGTGGAACTGCGCCAGGCCGGCCACCGGGCCATAGCGGTCAAGGCCAACGTGGCCAATGCCGATGATGTGCGCCGCTTGTTCGACGAGACCGAAATCCAACTGGGCAAGGTCGACGTGCTGATCAACAACGCTGGCATCCTCAAGGTCCTGCCACTGGCGCAACACAGCGACGAGCTGTTCGAACAGACCTTCGCCATCAACACCCGCGGCACCTTCAACACCCTGCGCGAAGCCGCCAGCCGCCTGAACGCCGGCGGACGCATCGTCAACTTCTCCAGCAGCACCGTCGGCCTCAACCTGCCGGGCTACGCGGTGTACATCGCCAGCAAGGCGGCGGTGGAGTCCCTGACCCAGGTGTTCGCCAAGGAACTGCGCGGTCGCGACATCACCGTCAACGCCGTCGCCCCCGGCCCGGTGGCCACCGAACTGTTCCTGCACGGCAAGAGCGAAGAGCAGATCCAGAACTTCGCCAAGATGCCGCCCCTGGAGCGCCTCGGCCAGCCGGAAGACATCGCCAACGTCATCGCCTTCCTGGTCAGCCCGGCAGCCGCCTGGGTCAACGGGCAGATCCTGCGCGCCAACGGCGGGCTCGTCTGAGCCGCCTCACCCACGGGCTATCGATGCTTTCCAATGACCTACCCGCGGAGAATCCCATGCGCCCGACCACTGACTCGCCAGCCCCACGCAACACCCTGCTGATCCCGGCCCTCGCCCCGCTGTACCGCATTGGCGAGCCCCTGGCCTATGCACTGCTGCGGGTCTGTTATGGCGTGATCATGATCAGCCACGGCCTGCCGAAATTGCTGGGCCAGGCCCATGGCTCGATGGCCGACCCGATGGCGGCCTCGATCAACCTGATCCAGAACGTCCTGCATTTGCCGGCGCCGGCGTTGATCGCGCTGTTCGTCGCGCTCCTGGAAGGCGTCGGCGGGTTGCTCCTGGCCCTCGGCCTGGGGACGCGCCTGCTCGCCGCCATGATGGGCGTGCAGATGCTGACCATCGCCGGCCTGCTCGGCCCCACCTGGCCATGGATCGACCGAGGCATGGAATACCCGGTGCTGCTGGCGTTTTTGTCGTTCTACATTCTGTTTCGCGGAGCAGGACGCCACGCCCTCGACCACACTCTAGGTCGGGAGCTTTGAATCGCCATCGCCCTTTAGGCCAACCCCGAATCCCGCCCGCGAGGACTTCATCATGCACACCGCGATCATCACCTCCTTCGGCCTGGTCCTCCTGGCGCTGATGCTGTTTATCGGCGAAAAGATCGGCCTCGGCCGCCAGACCCTGGCCTACAGCTTCGTCGTGCTGTGGCTGGCGCTGACGGTGATCAACGGTGCGGTGGGGATGGTCCACGCCGGCCAGTCGCTGAGTACGGAGCTGGCGGTCGGCAGTGTGGTATTCGGCGTGCCGGTGGCGGCGCTGGTGCTGTTCACGGTATTGAGCCCGGCCTGAGGGCCCCGATCGCGGGCAAGCCTCGCTCCTACAGAAAATCTTCTTCTGTAGGAGCAGGGGGACGCCCAGTCCTTGCCCGCGATGGCGGTGGCACAAACGCCACCGCCACCGATCAACGCACCAGATGCAGGAACTGCATATGCCGTTCGTACTGGTCGAGGATGTCGTTGATGATCTGCTCCTTGGTGTAGCCCATCAGGTCATAGTCCTGGCTACCCTCGGCCAGGTGCACCTCGGCCCGGTAGTAACGCCGGTTGCGCATCTCCTTGGGCCCCATGCCGCCACGGGCGAAGGACGGGGTGAAGTAGCCGCGCATCTGCACCTGATAGATGAACGGATGCTGGTCGCCATGGCCGATTTCCAGGCTGACGTTGTCGTTGGCCGGGTCCGGCTGGGTGATCACGTTCAGGCCTTTCTCGACGAACACCGCGGTCACTTCTTCGATGGCCGGGCGCACCGTCTGGTCGAGGAAGCGATACACCTCGTCGCGTGACGGGAAATGCACCGCCTGGCTCAGGCGCTGGCGCCAGCCGCCCTTGCCGCGACGCGAGGTTGACGACACCGGCGCCAGCGAATGCAGCTGGGCGATCTGCTTCTGCGATTCGAGGTAGAAGGCCTTGTGCAGCCCCCACATCATCAGCAGCAGGATCATCGAGAACGGCAGCGAGGTCAGCACCACCGCCGACTTCAGCGAGTCGATGCTGCCGGCGAACAGCAGCGCGCTGGTGACCAGCGCGGTCATCGCGCCCCAGAACACCCGCAGCCATTTCGGCCCGTCTTCGTCGGCGTTACCGCCCTTGGCCGACAGGGTCGAGAGCACCACGGTGCCGGAGTCGGCCGAGGTGACGAAGAACACGAAGCTGATGAACACCGTCACGGCGATGACGGTCTTGCTCCAGGGGTAGGTTTCCAGCAGCAGGTAAAGCGTCATCGACGGGTTCTCGATGGCCGACATACCCAGCGCGCTCATGCCGTGGTTGAGCACCTGGTCGATGGCGCTGTTACCGAAGATCGACATCCAGGCCAGGGTGAAGCCCAGGGGGATCAGCAGCACGCCGAACACAAATTCGCGAATGGTCCGGCCACGGGAAATCCGCGCGATGAACAGGCCCACGAACGGCGACCATGCGATCCACCAGGCCCAGTAGAAGACCGTCCAGCCGCCCAGCCAGTCGCTGGGTTCGTCATAGGCGTAGAGGTCGAAGCTCTTGGTCGGCAGGGCACCGAGGTAATCGCCGAGGTTCTGGATCAGAGTGTTGAGCAGGTGCTGGGTAGGGCCGGCGAACAACACGAACAACAGCAGCGCACAGGCCAGCAGCATGTTGATGTCGGACATCACCCGCACGCCCTTGTCGACACCGGACACCGCAACGATGATCGCCGCGCCCATCATCAGGGTGATCAGGCCCACCTGGACCCACTGGGTGTGGGCGATGCCGAACAAGTAGTCCAGGCCGGAGTTGAGGTGCAGCACGCCAAAGCCCATGTCGGCGCCGAGGCCGAACACCGTGGCGATGATGCCGAAGCCATCCACCGCGTAGCCGATGGGGCCGTTGATGCGCTTGCCGATCAGCGGGTACAGCGCCGAACGCAGGGCCAGCGGCAGGTTATGCCGGTAGGCGAAATACGCCAGGGCCATGCCGACGAAGGCGAACACGCCCCAGCCGTGCAGGCCCCAGTGCAGGAAGAGAATCTGCATCGCCTGGCGCGCCGCGTCCGCGGTCCCGGCCTCGCCCTGGGGCGGTTGCAGCATGTGGGTCAAAGGTTCCGAGACGCAGAAGAAAAACAGCGTGATGCTGATCCCGGCGGCGAACAGCATGCCGGCCCAGGACAGGTAACTGAATTCGGGTTCGTCGTGGTCGGCACCCAGCTTGATCTTGCCGTAGCCGGACAAGGCGGTGACCACCACGAAGACCAGGTACAGGGTCATGGCCAGCATGTAGTACCAGCCGACCGTATTGGCCGCCCAGTTTTGCGCAGCCAGCAACCAGGCGCCGGCTTGTTCCGGCAGGGCAATGACCACCAGGCCGAAGGCCAGGATAAAGCTCGCGGCGAAGTAGAACACCGGCGGATTCATGCGGATCAGGCCGCTGGCGGGAATGGACGATGCACTCATGAAACGTGCACCTCGAGGGGGTAAAACGCGGCTGAAAAGATCGGACTCAGCAAAGGTAAGCCTCCTGTTGTGAGCGGGCAGCGAGCTGCCGGTTTAACTTGAACAAGCGTTCAAGTTAAACACGGATAGGCGCGCAAGGACTAATCGCCGGGCTCGGCGGTCGCCTGATTTCGCAGGTTTTAGGAAAGGTCTGATGTGTCGCGGAGGGAATCGTTCAGCGCTAAATAAGCGAATGGCCATCAGGCATATGAGCCACTGAAAAGCATCGCGGGCAATCGAGCGTCGACCGGCCGCTCCTACAGATGAACACATTTCTCTTCTGTAGGAGCGAGGCTTGCCCGCGAAAAATCCAACAGGCGCAGAAGACTCTTACTTCTGCGACCCATCGTCATGCTGCAGGTTGGCCTGGGTCAGGTTGCACCCGGCCGGCACGCTGCGGGTCAGCCAGACATTGCCGCCGATGGTCGAGCCCTTGCCGATGGTGATGCGCCCGAGGATGGTCGCGCCGGCGTAGATCACCACGTCGTCCTCGACGATCGGGTGGCGCGGATGGCCCTTCTGCAACTGGCCGTCCTCGTCCGCCGGGAAGCGTTTGGCGCCCAGGGTCACGGCCTGGTAGATGCGCACGCGCTCGCCGATGATCGCGGTTTCGCCGATCACCACACCGGTGCCGTGGTCGATGAAGAAACTGCGGCCGATCTGCGCGCCGGGGTGAATGTCGATGCCGGTGGCCGAGTGGGCGATTTCCGCGCTGATCCGCGCCAGCAGCGGCAAACCGGCGCGATACAGATGGTGGGCCAGGCGATGGTGGATCACCGCCAGGATGCCCGGGTAGCACAACAGCACTTCATCGACGCTGCGCGCCGCCGGGTCGCCGTGGTAGGCGGCCAGCACATCGGTATCGAGCAGCACCCGCAGGCCCGGCAGGGCCAGGGCGAAGTCCTGGATGATACGGATGGCCCTGGCGTTGACGTCGTCGTCCGACTCGCCGCTCTGGCGCGCGGCGTAACGCAGCTCCAGGCGAGCCTGGGCGAGCAACGAATTGAGGGCCGCGTCCAGGGTATGGCCGACGTAGAAATCTTCGCTTTCCTCGCGCAGGTCCACCGGGCCCAGGCGCATCGGGAACAGGGCGCCGCACAGTGCTTCGAGAATCTCGGCCATGGCCGCGCGCGACGGCAGTTCCCGACCGCCCTGCTCACCGCTGACCCGCCCGTTGCGGGTACGCCACTGGTCGCGGGCATCACGCAGTTGACCGACTATGGTCTGCAATTGCCAATGGCTGGAACGCTCGCTCACGATAGGACTCCTCACTCAGGCGGCCGGACTGTCTGGCCGCGTAAACGACGCCACTTTACGGTATGCGCCCCAGGCCAAATTAAGAACTAATTGTGCTGGCCTAATCACCTTTTGGCATAAGCGATTGACGGTTGCCCCGGCAAATATCGCTGCCTATAGTCCCTGACACCTCTGACAACCCGTGCGGCCTCATGATCAAACAACAGCTCGACCGTTTTAACCGTCTCGACCTGCTGGGCGGTGCCACCACCCTGGAAAAACTCGAACGCCTGTCCACCTGGCTCGGCCGCGATGTCTACGTCAAGCGCGACGACACCACGCCACTGGCCATGGGCGGCAACAAGCTGCGCAAACTCGAATACCTGGCCGCCGATGCGCTGGCCCAGGGCGCGGACACGCTGATTACCGCCGGCGCCATCCAGTCCAACCACGTGCGCCAGACCGCGGCCCTGGCTGCCAAGCTGGGCCTGGGTTGCGTCGCCCTGCTGGAAAACCCCATCGGCACCGACGACGGCAATTACCTGGGCAACGGCAACCGCCTGCTGCTCGACCTGTTCGACGCCAAGGTCGAGCTGGTGGACAACCTGGACAACGCCGACGAGCAGTTGCAGGCCCTGGCCGAGCGCCTGCGCAGCAGCGGCAAGCAGCCGTACCTGGTGCCGATTGGTGGCTCCAACGCCTTGGGCGCGCTGGGTTACGTGCGTGCCGGCCTGGAGCTGGCGGAGCAGATCCACAACACCGGGCTCGACTTCGCCGCCGTGGTCCTGGCCTCGGGCAGCGCCGGCACCCATAGCGGCCTGGCCCTGGCCTTGAGCGAAGTGCTGCCGCAACTGCCGGTGATCGGCGTCACCGTGTCGCGCACCGACGAAGCACAGCGGCCGAAGGTCCAGGGCCTGGCCGAACGCACCGCCGAATTGCTCGGGGTGACGCTGCCGGACAGCTTCAAGGTGGAGTTGTGGGACGAATATTTCGCTCCGCGTTATGGCGAGCCGAATGCCGGCACCCTGGCCGCGGTGAAACTGCTGGCGAGCCAGGAAGGCCTGCTGCTGGACCCGGTCTACACCGGCAAGGCCATGGCCGGCCTGCTCGACGGCATCGGCCGCCAGCGCTTCGACGACGGCCCGATCATCTTCCTGCACACCGGCGGCGCACCGGCGCTGTTCGCTTATGCCGGATCGTTTGCCTGACAAATGCCTGTAGCCGCTGGCGCAGCCTGCGCTCGGCGGCGCAGCCGTCGTAAAACCTGCGCATGCGGCGTATCGGAAGAGACGCGTTCGCCGGATTTGCGCCTGCTACGCAGCCGATCGCAGCCTGCGGCAGCGGCTACAAAGATTGAGAATCTTCATATTTATAAAAAGAATAACAATGTGAATTTATATTATTTTTACATCTATAAGCAGCCACTTATAGTCGCGCCGCAGGCGAATTTGCCGCGAGACGCATACGCTGCATTTAGTGCAGGATAAGGCGCTCGTTCCCGCTCACCGATTGACCTGCATTTCCTAACCGCATCTTCATAAGAAAACACAGGGGCTTGTCATGATTTTTTCCGCACTACGTCGAAATATCCTCGTTGGCTCGCTGGGTCTGGCACTGAGTGCCGGGTTGCTGGGGCAAGCGGTTGCCGGTGAGCAACTGCAGAAAATCAAGGACGCCGGCACCATCAATGTCGGCCTGGAAGGCACTTACCCACCGTTCAGCTACGTCGACGAAAGCGGCAAGCTGGCCGGCTTCGAAGTGGAGTTTTCCGAAGCCCTGGCGCAGAAGCTGGGCGTGAAGGTCAAACTGCAGCCGACCAAATGGGATGGCATCCTCGCCGCCCTGGAGTCCAAGCGCCTGGACGCGGTGATCAACCAGGTGACCATCTCGGATGAGCGCAAGAAAAAATACGACTTCTCCACCCCCTACACCGTTTCCGGCATCCAGGCCCTGACCCAGAAGAAGAACGAAGGCAAGTTCAAGACCGCCGCCGACCTGGCCGGGCACAAGGTCGGTGTCGGCCTGGGCACCAACTACGAACAATGGCTCAAGGACAACGTGCCCAAAGCCATCATCAAGACCTACGACGATGATCCGACCAAGTACCAGGACCTGCGTGTAGGCCGTATCGACGCGATCCTGGTGGACCGCCTGGCCGCCTTCGAACTGATCAAGAAGACCAACGACACCCTGGTCGTTTCCGGCGAACCCTTCTCCCGCCAGGAAGCCGGCGTGGCCCTGCGCAAAGGCGAACCCGAACTGCTGGCCGCGGTGAACAAGGCAATCGAGGAACTGCGCGCCGACGGCACGCTGAAAAAGCTCTCGGAAAAATACTTCAACGCTGACGTCACTCAATAATGGAAGCAGGTTTTCAGTTCGAACTGTATTTCCCGCAGTTGAGCCAGCAAATCGCCGAAACCACACAGCTGTTGCTGAACTCCGCGCCCTTCCTGCTCCAGGGCGCGTATTTCACGATCATCCTCAGCCTCGGCGGTATGTTCTTCGGATTGGCGCTGGGGTTCGCCCTGGCGCTGATGCGCCTGTCGCGCTTCAAGCTGCTGAGCTGGATCGCCCGCGTCTATGTGTCGTTCTTTCGCGGCACGCCGTTGCTGGTGCAACTGTTCGTGATCTATTACGGCTTGCCGCAGCTGGGTATCGAGCTTGACCCGCTGCCGGCGGCGCTGATCGGCTTCTCGTTGAACATGGCGGCCTATGCCTGCGAGATCCTGCGCGCGGCCATCGGCTCCATCGAGCGCGGGCAGTGGGAAGCCGCGGCCAGCATCGGCATGACCCGGGCCCAGACCCTGCGCCGGGCGATCCTGCCGCAAGCCATGCGCACGGCCCTGCCGCCCCTGGGCAACAGCTTTATCTCGCTGGTCAAGGACACCGCCCTGGCCGCCACCATCCAGGTCCCGGAACTGTTCCGCCAGGCGCAGCTGATCACCGCCCGGACCTTCGAAGTCTTCACCATGTATCTTGCCGCCGCGCTGATCTACTGGGTTCTGGCCAGCGTGCTGGCGCACCTGCAGAACCGACTGGAAGAGCGGGTCAATCGGCACGACCAGGAGTCCTGAACCCATGATTGTGGTTGAAAAACTGACGAAGCAGTTCAAGGGTCAGACCGTCCTCAATGGCATCGACCTGACGGTGGCGGAAGGCGAGGTGGTCGCCATCATCGGCCCCAGCGGCTCGGGCAAGACCACCTTTTTGCGCTGCCTGAATTTTCTCGAAGAACCTACCAGCGGCCGGATCAAGGTCGGCAACATCGAAATCGATGGCAGCCGGCCGTTGACCCAGCAGCAGGGCCTGGTGCGGCAACTGCGCCAGCAGGTGGGTTTCGTGTTCCAGAGCTTCAACCTGTTCCCCCATCGCACCGCGCTGGAAAACGTCATCGAAGGGCCGCTGGTGGTGAAGAAGACGCCCCGCGAACAGGCGCTGGCCCTGGGTCGCGGGCTGCTGGCCAAGGTCGGCCTGGCGGGCAAGGAAGACGCCTACCCGCGACGCCTCTCCGGTGGCCAGCAACAGCGCGTGGCGATTGCCCGGGCGCTGGCGATGGAGCCGGAAGTGATCCTGTTCGACGAACCGACCTCGGCCCTCGACCCGGAGCTGGTGGGCGAAGTGCTGGCGACCATCCGCGGCCTGGCCGAGGAGAAGCGCACCATGGTCATCGTCACCCACGAAATGGGCTTCGCCCGCGACGTGGCCAACCGGGTGATCTTCTTCGACAAGGGTGTGATCGTCGAACAGGGCGAAGCCAAGGCGCTGTTCGCCAACCCCAGGGAAGAACGCACCCGGCAATTCCTCAGCAAGTTCCTCACCGCGGGCCATCCCCAGGCCTGACCTGTGCCTCGCTGCCGAGCCTGCCAAGGGCTGGGCAGCGGGCGCAACCCCATCACCGCGTTCCGCCCGACAAATCCCATGCCCCGGTTTTACGACGGCTGCGCCGCCGAGCGCAGGCTGCGCCAGCGGCTACAGAAACCGTGTTCCCCTGTAGCCGCTGCCGAGCAACGCGAGGCTGCGAACGGTCTGGGCGGCATTCCGACGCAGCGGCCGCCAGGCCCACCACTGCATTCCGCCCGGAAAACCGTATGCCCCGGTTTACGACGGCTGCGCCGCCGATCGCAGGCTACGCCAGCGGCTACAGGAACCCTGGATCCATCCCCCGTTACTCCTCGCAGCCCTTGCCTGCCGTATACGTAAACCCCTTCTATACATATTCCTAAAAGTTAGTTTATTTAATTTTTATACGCGCATAGGGTATATGCACCGGACCACCGGACATTCTTGAACCCGATTTCGCCGCCACGGCGCGGCACTTCCAAAGATGTGAGGTAGGTATGGTCCGGAACACAATCACCCCAGTGCAGATCGCCAGGGCATTGCGTGCAGCCAAGGAGTGGCACTGATGTCCAATCTGGCCGATGCAAATGTCCAGAGCGATCTGGATGTCGCCCCCCTGTTGTTGCCCGCACGGGTTCTGCTGAACGACGCAGAAGCCCTTCAAGCCGCCCATGAACTGGCCACCGTCGCCCGCCAGCAGGCGGCCCGGCGCGACCAGCAGCGCAAGCTGCCGTGGGCGGAAATCGAACACTTCACCCGCAGTGGCCTGGGCAGTATTGCCATCCCCCGTGAATACGGCGGCCCGCAGGTTTCCTTCGTCACCCTGGCGGAAGTCTTCGCGATCATTTCCGCGGCCGACCCGGCCCTGGGACAGATCCCGCAGAACCAGTTCGGCATTCTCAACCTGATCCTCGGCAGCGCCACCGAACGGCAGAAAAAGCAGCTGTTCCAGAGCGTGCTGGAAGGCTGGCGCATCGGTAACGCCGGCCCGGAACGCGGGACCAAAAACACCCTGGAACTCAAGGCGCGGATCACCGCCGACGGCGACGGTTATCTGCTCAATGGCCAGAAGTTCTATTCCACCGGCGCCCTGTTCGCCCACTGGGTGGCGGTCAAGGCGCTGAACGACGACGGCAAGCAGGTGTTGGCCTTCGTCCGGCGCGGCACGCCGGGGCTGCGCATCGTCGACGACTGGTCGGGCTTCGGCCAGCGCACCACCGCCAGCGGCACCATTTTGCTCAACAACGTGCGGGTCGATGCCGACCTGGTGGTGGACAACTGGCGGATCAACGAATCGCCGAACATCCAGGGCGCAGTCTCGCAGCTGATCCAGGCAGCGATCGACGCCGGCATCGCCCGCGCGGCCATCGACGACGCCATCAGCTTCGTGCGGGAACGCTCGCGGCCGTGGGTCGACGCCAACGTCGAACGGGCCAGCGACGACCTCTATGTAATCGCCGACATCGGCAAGCTGAAAATCGAACTGCACGCCGCCGAGGCCCTGCTGCGCAAGGCCGGCCAGGTGCTGGACCAGGTCAATGCCGCGCCGATCAGCGCCGAGTCCGCCGCCCGCGCCTCGATCGCCGTGGCCGAAGCCAAGGTGCTGACCACCGAGATCTCGCTGCTGGCCAGCGAAAAGCTCTTCGAGCTGGCCGGCAGCCGCGCCACCCTCGCCGAATTCAACCTCGACCGGCACTGGCGCAACGCCCGGGTCCACACCCTGCACGATCCGGTGCGCTGGAAATACCACGCCGTCGGCACCTACCACCTGAACGGCACGTTGCCGGCTCGCCATTCCTGGATTTAACGACCAGACCTCTGGAGAAACACATGACTCTTTCTCAACACGTCGCGGTCATAACCAGCGATGAGCAAGCCCTGATCGTCGCCAGCGACCTGGCCGAAGACTTCAAGCGCGACAGCGCCCTGCGCGACCGCGAACGCCGCCTGCCCCACCCCGAACTCGAAGCCTTTTCCCGCTCCGGCCTGTGGGGCATCAGCGTGCCCAGGGAATACGGCGGCGCCGGTGTGTCCAACGTCACCCTGGCCAAGGTCATCGCGCTGATCGCCCAGGCTGACGGTTCCCTGGGGCAGATCCCGCAGAACCATTTCTATGCCCTCGAAGTGCTGCGGGTGAACGGCAGCGCGGCGCAGAAAAAACGCCTGTACGCCGAGGTCCTGGCCGGCCAGCGCTTCGGCAATGCCCTGGCCGAGCTGGGCACCAAGACCGCCCACGACCGCACCACCCGCCTGACCCGTGACGTGCAGCAAGGACGCGACGGCTATCGCATCAACGGCCGCAAGTTCTACTCCACCGGCGCCATCTACGCCCAGCGCATCCCCACCTCGGTGGTGGATGAAAATGGCGTGCAGCAACTGGCCTTCGTCCCGGCGGACAGCCAGGGCCTGAACGTGATCGACGACTGGAGCGGCTTCGGCCAGCGCACCACCGGCAGCGGCTCGGTGGTGTTCGAGAATGTGTTCGTCGCCGCCGAGGACGTGATTCCCTTTCAAAGCGCCTTCGAACGCCCGACCACCGTCGGCCCGCTGGCGCAGATTCTCCATGCCGCCATCGACACCGGTATCGCCCGCGCCGCCTATGAAGACGCCCTGCATTTCGTGCGCACCAAGACCCGGCCATGGATCGATTCCGGCAACGACAAGGCCACCGAAGACCCGCTGACCCTCAAGAGCTTCGGCCACCTGAGCATTCGCCTGCACGCCACCGAGGCGCTGCTGGAGCGCTCCGGGGAGTTCCTCGACGCCGCCCAGGCCGAGCCCAACGCCGAGACCGTGGCTGCCGCCTCCATAGCGGTCGCTGAGGCCCGCGCCATCAGCACCGAAATCTCCCTGGCCGCCGGCAGCACCCTGTTCGAACTGGCCGGCAGCCAGGCGACCCTGGCCGAACATGGCCTGGACCGTCACTGGCGCAACGCCCGGGTGCACACCCTGCACGACCCGGTGCGCTGGAAATACCACGCGGTGGGCAACTACTACCTCAACCAGACGAACCCGCCACTGCGGGGGACCATCTGATGGGCGCGAAGAAAAAGATCCTGCTCAATGCCTTCAACATGAACTGCATCGGGCACATCAACCACGGTCTGTGGACCCACCCGCGGGACACCTCGACCCAGTACAAGACCCTCGAATACTGGACCGAACTGGCGCAATTGCTGGAACGCGGGCTGTTCGACGGGCTGTTCATCGCCGATATCGTCGGGGTCTACGACGTCTACCAGAACTCGGTGGACGTGACGCTCAAGGAGTCGATCCAGCTGCCGGTCAACGACCCGCTGCTGCTGGTCTCGGCCATGGCCGCGGTGACCCGCAACCTCGGTTTCGGCCTCACCGCCAACCTCACCTACGAGCCGCCGTATCTGTTCGCCCGGCGCATGTCCACGCTGGACCACCTGAGCCGTGGCCGGGTCGGCTGGAACATCGTCACCGGCTACCTCGACAGCGCCGCCAAGGCCATGGGCCTGAGCGAACAGGCCGAGCATGACCGACGCTACGACCAGGCCGACGAGTACCTGCAAGTGCTCTACAAGCTCTGGGAAGGCAGCTGGGAAAACGACGCGGTGATCAACGACCGCGAACAGCGGATCTACGCCCGGCCGGAAAAGGTGCACAAGGTCGAGCACAAGGGCGAGTTCTATCAGGTCGAGGGCTATCACCTGTGCGAGCCGTCGCCACAACGCACGCCGGTGCTGTTCCAGGCCGGCAGTTCGGATCGCGGCCTGCTGTTCGCCGGGCGCCACGCCGAGTGCGTGTTCATCAGCGGGCAGAACAAGCCCTCGACCAAGGCCCAGGTGGACAAGGTCCGCGCCAGCGCCGTGGCGGCCGGGCGCAATCCCGAGGACATCAAGGTGTTCATGGGGCTCAACGTGATAGTCGCCGAGACCGAGGAACTGGCCTGGAAGAAGCACGCCGAGTATCGCAGCCATGCCAGCGCCGAAGCCGGGGTGGCGCACTTCTCGGCATCCACCGCCATCGACTTTTCCCAGTACGAGATCGACGAACCGATCCAGTACGTGAAGAGCAACGCCATCCAGTCGGCCACCCGGAACCTGCAGAACAACGACTGGACCCGGCGCAAGCTGCTCGACCAGCACGCCCTGGGCGGGCGCTACATCACGGTGGTCGGCTCGCCGCAGCAGGTGGCCGACGACCTCGAATCCTGGATCGCCGAAACCGGCCTCGACGGCTTCAACCTGACCCGCATCGTCACCCCGGAAAGTTATGTCGACTTCATCGACCTGGTGATCCCCGAGCTGCAACGCCGCGGCTCGTACAAGACCGCCTACGACAACGGCACCCTGCGCGAAAAGCTGTTCCAGCAGGACGCACAGTTACCCGAGCAACACGCCGGAGCGGGCTATCGCCCTATCGCGAGCAAGCTCGCTCCTACAGGTTGAGCGCATTCCCTGTAGGAGCGAGCTTGCTCGCGATGAAGCCCACCCAAACACCGCCTCTTTATGCACTGACTGGAAACCTGACCATGAAAACCAAGCTCTTAAGCCACCCAGTCAAAGCACTGGCCCTCGCCCTCGGACTGCTCAGCAGCGCGGTATTCGCCGCCGACGCGCCGCTGAAAGTCGGCACCACCGCCGCCTTCGCCATTCCCCTGGAAGCCGCCGTCGAAGAGGCCGGCAAACAGGGCCTGAAAGTCGAATTGGTGGAGTTCAGCGACTGGATCGCGCCGAACGTCAGCCTGGCCGCCGGCGATATCGACGTGAACTACTTCCAGCACATCCCGTTCCTGGAAAACGCCAAGGCCGCCGCCGGTTTCGACCTGGTGCCGTTCGCCCCGGGGATCATCAACAACGTCGGCCTGTACTCGAAGAAATACAAAAGCTTCGACGAGCTGCCCGAAGGCGCCACGGTGGCCATCGCCAACGACCCGATCAACAGCGGTCGCGGCTTGCAGTTGCTGGCCAAGGCCAACCTGATCAGCCTCAAGCCGGGCGTCGGCTACAAGGCCACCGAGGACGACATAGTCGCCAACCCGAAGAAGCTGAAGATCCTCCAGGTCGAGGCCGTGCAACTGGTACGCGCCTATGACGACGCCGACCTGGTGCAGGGCTACCCGGCCTATATCCGCCTGGCCAAGACCTTCGACGCCGGTTCGGCGCTGCTGTTCGACGGCCTCGACCACAAGGAATACGTGATCCAGTTCGTGATCCAGCCCAAGAGCAAGACCGACCCGCGGCTGATCAAGTTCGTTGACATCTACCAGCATTCGCCGGCTGTGCGCGCCGCCCTGGATAAAGCCCATGGCAAGCTCTACCAAGCCGGCTGGGAAGGTTGAGATGAGCGTCGCCTATCTCCCGCACAAGGCCTCCAGGCAGCCGCCCGAACAGCCGCAAAACGCGCAGCAGACCGAACTGCATCCAGATCTGAATCACGCCCATGTGCGCTTCATCGGCCTGACCAAGACCTACCAGGGCCAGCAAGGCCCGGTGCAGGCCCTGCACGGTATCGACCTGGCGATCCAGCGCGGCGAAGTGTTCGGCATCATCGGCCGCAGCGGCGCCGGCAAGTCGTCGCTGATCCGCACCATCAATCGCCTGGAACAGCCGTCGGGCGGCCGGGTGCTGATCGATCAGGTGGACATCGGCGACTTCGACGAGGACCGCCTGGTGGAGCTGCGCCGGCGCATCGGCATGATCTTCCAGCACTTCAACCTGATGTCGGCCAAGACCGTATGGCAGAACGTCGAGCTGCCGCTGAAGGTGGCCGGCGTGCCCAAGGAACAGCGCGAGCGCAAGGTCCGCGAACTGCTGGAACTGGTGGGCCTGAAGGACAAGCACAAGGCCTACCCGGCGCAACTCTCGGGCGGGCAGAAACAGCGGGTGGGCATCGCCCGGGCGCTGGTCCACGACCCGGCGATCCTGCTGTGCGACGAGGCCACCTCGGCGCTGGACCCGGAGACCACCCAGTCGATCCTCGGCCTGCTCAAACAGATCAACCAGCGCCTGGGCCTGACCATCATCCTGATCACCCACGAGATGGCGGTGATCCGCGATATCTGCGACCGCGTGGTGGTGCTCGAGCACGGGCATATCGTCGAGCAGGGGCCGGTCTGGGAAGTGTTCGGCAACCCGCAGCACGAGGTCAGCAAAACCCTGCTGGCGCCCTTGCAGCACGGCTTGCCGGAAGAGCTGCAAAACCGCCTGCAAGCCCAGCCGAAGTCTTCGGACGCGGCGGTGGTATTGCGCGTGCAGTTCACCGGCAGGACCAGCGACGAGCCG
Organism: Pseudomonas sp. B3G-3; assembly: GCF_028640915.1. NCBI lineage: Bacteria > Pseudomonadati > Pseudomonadota > Gammaproteobacteria > Pseudomonadales > Pseudomonadaceae > Pseudomonas > Pseudomonas sp. B3G-3. Next base: position 66,486 of record NZ_JAQZAB010000126.1, read on the forward strand.
GACCTGGCCGCGCTGTTCAGCACCCTGGGCGGCCGCGTGCGCCTGCTGCACGGCGGCGTGGAACGGATCCAGGGGCATGCCCTGGGGCAATTGCTGCTGGCGGTCAGCGGCTCGTCCCTGGGCGCCGAGGAACAACGCCTGCGCGCGCAGCACTTTTTGCACAAGCAATGGACACAACAGGTAGAGGTGCTGGGTTATGTGGTTTGATCGCTTGCTCCAGGGCGTTATCGATACCTTCCTGATGGTCGGCGTGTCGTCGCTGATCGCCTTGCTGGCGGGGATTCCGCTGGCGGTGATCCTGGTCACCAGCGGCAAGGGCGGGATCTACGAAGCGCCCAGGCTGAACAGCGTGCTGGGGGCCTTCGTCAACCTGTTCCGCTCGATCCCGTTCCTGATCCTGATGGTGGCGCTGATCCCCTTCACCCGGCTGATCGTCGGCACCACCTACGGTGTCTGGGCAGCGGTGGTGCCACTGACCATTGCCGCCACGCCGTTCTTCGCGCGAATCGCCGAGGTCAGCCTGCGCGAGGTCGACCACGGTCTGATCGAAGCCGCCCAGGCCATGGGCTGCCGGCGCTGGCACATCGTCTGGCATGTGCTGTTGCCGGAGGCGCTGCCAGGGATAGTCGGCGGCTTCACCATCACCCTGGTGACCATGATCAACTCCTCGGCCATGGCCGGGGCCATCGGCGCCGGCGGCCTGGGGGACATTGCCTATCGCTACGGTTACCAGCGTTTCGACAGCCAGATCATGCTCACGGTGATCGTGCTGCTGGTGATCCTCGTCGCGGCGATCCAGCTCGGCGGCGACCGCCTGGCGCGGGTGCTCAACAAGCGTTGAGATCGGCGGTGTCCATTCGGATGTCATCGCGAGCAAGCTCGCTCCTACAGGTTGATCGCGTCGCCTTTTGTAGGAGCGAGCTTGCTCGCGATTGGCTTTCAAGGCCCACACCAAACCAGGGCCAATGCCCTTGGGGTATATTCGGCACACCACCCCAACCAACGCAGCCCGCCATGAAACTCGCCCCCACCGACCTCGACCAGATCACCTCCACCACCCTGGGTCACTACAACCAGGTGGCCGAAGACTTCCGCGAAGGCACCCGCGACCACGATGTCAGCCAGAACATCGACGCCCTGCTGCGGCATATCCAGGGCACGGCGCCCTTCACCCTGCTGGACTTCGGCTGCGGCCCCGGGCGCGACCTGCAGACCTTCACCCGCCTCGGTCATATCGCCATCGGCCTCGACGGCTCCGAGCGTTTTGCCCAGATGGCCCGCGACGACAGCGGCTGCGAGGTCTGGCAGCAGGACTTCCTCAAGCTCGACCTGCCCGCCGAACGCTTCGACGGCATCTTCGCCAACGCCGTGCTGTTCCACATTCCCTCGCAGGAACTGCCACGGGTGCTGCGCCAGCTGCACGCCACGCTGAAACCCGGCGGCGTGCTGTTCAGCTCCAACCCGCGCGGCGACAACCAGGAAGGCTGGAACGGCGCGCGTTATGGCGCCTACCACGACCTGGCGGCGTGGCAGCACTTGCTGACGGCGGCGGGGTTTGTCGAGCTGGAGCATTACTACCGGCCCGCCGGGCTGCCGCGCGAGCAGCAGCCGTGGCTGGCGAGTGTTTGGCGCAAGGTTTGAGCTTGCGTCGTTGATCGGCCTTTTTCGCGAGCAAGCTCGCTCCTACAGTTTTTTATGATCGGCGTTGCGCCGCCTCTTGTAGGAGCGAGCTTGCTCGCGATGGCGTTCTGTCGGACGGAGCACGATCTCAGGCCGTGGTGTTCTTCGGCTCCTTGATCTTGTACCAGGCCACATACAGCGCCGGCAGGAACAGCAGTGTCAGCAGGGTGGCGACGATGATGCCGCCGATCATGGCGTAGGCCATCGGCCCCCAGAACACTTCCCGGGCGATGGGGATCATGCCCAGGCTGGCCGCCGCGGCGGTCAGCAGGATCGGCCGGCGACGGTGCTCGGTGGCCTGCACCACCGCATCCCAGGATGAATGACCGGCGCGCTCGAACTCGTCGATCTGGGTCACCAGGATCACCGAGTTGCGGATGATGATGCCGATCAGCGCGAGAATCCCGAGGATCGCCACAAAGCCCATGGGCGTGCCCGTCGGCACCAGCGCCAGGACCACGCCGATCAGCCCCAGGGGCGCGACGCTGGCCACCAGGAACAGCTTCTGCACGCTGTGCAGCTGGATCATCAGGAAGGTCGCCATGAGGAACAGCATCAACGGCACCACCTTGGCGATCGGCCCCTGGGCCTTGCCGCTCTCCTCCACCGTACCGCCGGTGGCCACCGAGTAACCGGCCGGCAGGCTGGCGGCGAACTTGTCGATATCCGGCTTGAGCAGCCTGACCAGGTCGGTCGGCTGGATTTCGTCACGCACCGAGGCCTTGATGGTGATGGTCGGCTTGCGGTCGCGCCGCCAGACCAGCGGCTGCTCCAGTTCGTAACGCACGGTGGCGAAGGCCAGCAGCGGAATCGAGGTGCCGTTGGGGTTGACGATCTGCAGGTTCTGCAGGGTTTCCGGGGAGCCGCGCTCGCTGTCGTCGGCCCGGCCGACCACGTTGATCAGGTAGATGTCGTCATGCACCTGGGTCACGGTGGAGCCGCTGACGATGCTGTTCATCAGCTGCGCCACGTCCTCCGAAGACAACCCCAGCTGGCGGGCCTTGTCCTGGGCGATGTCGATGCGCAGCACTTTGCCCGGCTCGTTCCAGTCGTAGATGATCTCGCCGATGTGCGAGTTCTTGTCCAGTTCGGTGGCCAGCTCGATGGCGTGCTTGCGCACCTGGTCGATGTCCTTGCCGCTGACCCGGTACTGGATCGGCCGCCCCACCGGCGGGCCCATTTCCAGGGCCTGGACGTAGCTGCCGATGCCGACGAAGTCGTCGCGCAGGCGTTTTTTCAGGCGCTCGGTCAACGCCGTGCGCGACTCCAGGCCCTTGCTGACAATCACCAACTGCGCGTAGTAGGGGTTCTGCAGTTGCTGGTCCAGCGGCAGGTAGAAACGGATCGCACCTTCGCCGATATAGGTGCTCCAGCGCAGGATGTCCGGGTCGTCCTTGAGGGTCGCCTCCAGGCGATCCACCGCCAGGCGGGTCTCGGCGATCGAGGCGTTCTGCGGCAGGTTGAGGTCGACGAGAATCTCCGGCCGGTCCGAGGACGGGAAGAACTGGTTCTGCACGAAGCGCATGCCGACCACCGACAGCACGAACACCAGGACGGTGATGCCGATGGCCCACCAGCGGTTGCGCATGGCCCACAGCAGGCCGCCGTTGAAGGCGCGGCCGATGCGCCCCGGCTCCTCGGAGTGGGGCTTCACGTTGGTGCTGAGGATATGCACGCCGATCACCGGGGCGAACAGCACGGCGACTATCCACGACACCAGCATGGCCACGGCGATCACCGCGAACAGGGTGAAGGTGTACTCGCCGGCGGAGCTGGCGTTGAGGCCGATGGGCACGAAGCCGGCGACCGTCACCAGGGTCCCGGTGAGCATCGGGAAGGCCGTGGAGGTGTAGGCGAAGGTCGCCGCCTGCTCCTTGGTCTCGCCCATCTCCAGGCGCGTGACCATCATCTCCACGGTGATCATCGCGTCGTCCACCAACAGGCCCAGGGCGATGATCAATGCACCGAGGGAAATCCGCTGCATGGTGATGCCGCTGTATTCCATGAAGACGAAGACCATCGCCAGCACCAGCGGGATCGAGCACGCCACCACCAGCCCGGCGCGCACGCCCAGGCTGACGAAACTCACCACCAGCACGATCACCACCGCCTCGAACAGCGCGCTGGTAAAGCCGCCGACGGCTTTTTCCACCACCTCGGCCTGGTCCGACACCGTGTGTACGCCTACGCCCACCGGCAGCTCGGCGGTGAGCTGGTTCATCTTGGCGTGCAGGGCCTTGCCGAAGTCCTGGATGTTGCCGCCCTTCTTCATGGCGATCGCCAGGCCGATGGCCGGCTGGCCGTTGTAGCGAAACTGCGGTGTCGAAGGGTCGACGTAGCCGCGGCTGATCTCGGCGATATCCGCCAGGCGATAGAAACGCTCGTTGAGCCGCAGGTTGACCGTGGCCAGGTCTTTCTCCGAGGCGAACTGCCCCGAGGTGCGCACGGAAATCCGCTCCGGCCCGGCTTCGATCACCCCGGCCGGGGTCACCGCATTCTGCGCTTGCAGGCTCTGCAGGACCTGGCGCTGGTCGATGCCCAGCGCCGCCAGCTTGCGTGTGGAGAAGTTCAGGTAGATGACTTCGTCCTGCTCGCCGACCATTTCCACTTTGCCCAGGTTCGGCACTTCACGGATCTCGGCGCGCACCTGCTCCACGTAGTCGCGCAGCTGGCGCATGCTCAGGCCGTCGGCGGTAAAGGCGTAGACCGAGCCGAACACATCGCCGAACTCGTCGTTGAACCCCGGCCCTTGCAGGCCCTGGGGGAAGTCGCCGCGAATATCGTTGATCTTCTTGCGCACCTGGTACCAGATCTCGGGAATGTCCTTGCCGCTGGTGGTGTCGCGCAGGTTGACGAAAACCGTCGACTCGCCGGGGCGGGTGTAGCTTTTCACGTAGTCGAGGGAGTCCAGTTCTTCGAGTTTTTTCTCGATGCGGTCGGTGACCTGCTTGAGGGTTTCCTCCTGGGTCGCGCCCGGCCAGCGGGTCTGGATGACCATGGTCTTGATGGTGAAGGACGGGTCTTCCTCGCGCCCCAGGTTCATGTAGGAGAACACGCCCATCAGCAGCGCGACGAACATCAGGTACCAGACGAACGACTGATGCTTGATGGCCCACTCGGATAAATTGAAGCTCCCTTTGGTGGCCGGCGTCATCGTGGGCTGTCCTCGTCGATTTTGACTTTCTGCCCCGGTTTGAGGCTGTTCACACCGGCGCTCACCACCCGCTCGCCGATCTTGATCCCGCTGCCGATCAACGCCGAATCATGGTCGCGGCCGAGCACCGTGACCTCCCGCGGCACCACGGTGCGTGCCTGCGGGTCGACGATCCAGACCCGCGTCTGGCCGTCCACCTCCTGCAGGGCCGACAGCGGCACCTCGGTGCGCGGGACGATGGCGGAGCTGAGGGTCACGCTGATGGCCGTGCCGAGGCGGAAGGTGGGCGGGGTTTGCGCCAGGGTCAGGCGCGAACGCCGGGTCCGGGTGGCGCTCTGCGCCTGGGGCTCGATCTCGCGCACCACGGCGGTGGTGTTGACGCTCGGGTCCAGCTGCAAGGCGACCTTGAACACCACGTCGGCCGGCAACTGGTCCACCAGGCTCGCCGGCAGGTCGATCACCGCCTCCTTGATATCCGGGCGAGCCAGGGTCACCACCTGCTGGCCGGCGCTGACCACCTGGCCGGCCTCGGCCATCCAGGCGGTGACCACGCCGCCGTGGTCGGTGCGCAGCTCGCTGTAGGCGAGCTGGTCGCGGGCCTGGCTGACCGCGGCCCTGGCCTGATCCAGGGAGGCGCGGGTGGTCTTCAGGTCGGTCTGGGCGATGTCCAGCTGCGCCTGGGCGCCGACGCCGCGGTCGAACAATTGCTGCTGGCGCCGGGCGTTGGCCTGGGCATTGATCCATTGCGCCTCGACCCGTGCCAGGTCGCCCTGGGCGGAACGCAACTGGTTCTGCTGATCGGTGGGGTCGAGGGTGGCGAGCAAGGCGCCCTTGCCCACCTCGGCACCGACATCGACGTTGCGATTGGCGATGCGCCCCGGCACCCGGAAGCCGAGGTTGGTTTCATAGCGGGCCTGGATGCTGCCGGCGAACCGCCCGAGACTTTCCTCGGACTCGGCGCGCACCTCGAACGACAGCACCGGGCGCACCGGCTCGGGCGCCGGTTCTTCCTTGGAACAGGCGCCCAGCACCAGGCCGGCGCACAACAGCAGGGACAGGCGCTTCATGGCTGGGCTCCTTGGGCACCGGTCTCGGGAACGATCTCGACGAGCATCCCCGGGTGCAACAACTGGCCACCGGCGATCACCACTTTTTCGCCGCCCTCGAGGCCGTCGCTGATGATCACCTTGCCGGTCTGGTAGCGCCCCACCGTGACGGTGTGCAGGGTGGTCTTGCCGTCCTCGCCCACCAGCCACACGGCCGGTTCGTTGAGGTTCTTGGTCAGCGCCGCCCAGGGCAGCTCGACACTGGCCTTGCCGGGCACATGGGCACTGGCGCCGACCACCGAGCCCAGGTCCATGCCCGCCGGCAAGCCGTCGAGGGCCACCTTGACCTGCACCGTGCCGCTTTGCGCCGACACCACCGGGGTGACTTCCCGCACCCTGCCAGTGGTCTTGATATTCGGGTTGTCCAGCAGGCTGACGTTGATCACGCCATCCTCTGGCGGGGCCACCAGCAACGCCTCGTAGACGTTGAACACGGCGTCGCGCTCGCCGTCGCGGGCCAGGCTGTAAATCGGCACCGTGGCCTGCACCACCTGGCCGACCTCGGCCTGGCGCGCGGTGATCACCCCCGGCGCGTCGGCGATCAGCGCGGTATAGCTCAGTTGCTCACGGGCGTTGGCCAACTGCGCCTGGGCCGCGCTCAGGGCGCTCTGGCTGCTGCGCAGCGCCGCCTGGGCGGCATCGTATTCGCTCTGGCTGGTGTAGCCCTTGGGCAGGAGCTTCTGCTGGCGGACGAAGGCCGCGCTGGTCTGCTTGACCCGCGCCTGCTCGGCGAACACCGAGGCGGCGGCGGAATCGACATTGGTCTGCAGGTCTTTCGGGTCGAGCCGGGCCAGTACCTGCCTGGCCGTGACCCGATCGCCGACATCCACCAGGCGCTGGATGATCTTGCCGCCGACGCGGAATGACAACTCGGTCTGCACCCGCGCCTGCACATCGCCGGTCAGGGTCACTTGCGCGGCGAAATCGCGGGTCTGCACCTGCTGCACGCGCACCCGCGGCCGCTCCTTTTCGGTCGGTTTCTCCGCACCACAACCGCTCAGTAGTGCCGCCAGCGTCAAACCCACTATCCACTTCGATTCGAGACCAGCCATGCAGGCTCCTTCACGCGATGCAATCGTACAGGTGACGATACGACTGTGAGCTTAGAACAGGGTTCAACCGCTGCACGCGGGCTGCGGAACAAATGCGTAATGTCTGATCGGCTGAACAACGAGGGCGTCGTGACGCGCGGAGTTTCAGGTTCTGCGAACCTGATCGCGAGCAAGCTCGCTCCTACAAGGGCGGTCAGCAGGGGCGATGGCCAGGGGGAAAATCAGGCACACTGCGCCTTCATGCACAAGGAGCCCCGGGATGCTCAAGACCCTGGCAGTGGCCAATTACCGCTCGATCAACAAACTGGTGATTCCGCTGGAGCGGCTGAACCTGATCACCGGTCCCAACGGCAGCGGCAAGTCCAACCTGTACAAGGCCCTGCGCCTGCTGGCGGAAACCGCCCAGGGCGGGGTGGTCAACGCGCTGGCCAGCGAAGGCGGCCTGGAGTCGACTTTCTGGGCCGGGCCGGAACAGATCAGCCGGCGCATGAGCCGTGGCGAGGTGGCGATCCAGGGCGGACCACGGAAAACCGTCAAGCGCCTGCAACTGGGCTTTGCCGGCGAGGACTTCGGTTACTCGATCGGCCTGGGGCTGCCGGACTCGAGCGGCCATTTCATGCTGCCCGGGCACAGCGTGCCGATTCCGTCGCGCTTCACCCTCGACCCGCGGATCAAGCGCGAGAGCATCTGGAGCGGGCCGGTGTATCGCCCGGCCAGCGTGCTCGTGGATCGCCAGGGGCCGATGGTGCGGGCCCGCCAGGGGCGGCAGTGGGAAGTGCTGGCGCAGCACACCTCCAGCGGCGACAGCCTGTTCGACCAGGTCGGCAACCTGCGTTCGTCGCCCGAAGTCCTGCATCTGCGCGAGCAGATCCGTGGCTGGCGTTTCTACGATCACTTTCGCACCGACAGCCAGGCCCCCGCGCGCCGGCCGCAACTGGGCACCCGCACGCCAGTGCTGCACCACGACGGCCGTGACCTGGCGGCGGCGTTGCAGACCATCATCGAGGTCGGCGATCAGCAGGCGCTGCACGAGACCATCAGCGATGCCTTTCCCGGGTCGCGGCTGGAGATCGATGCGGTGCCGGGCGGGCTGTTCGGCGTGCAGTTTCATCAGGACGGTTTGCTGCGGCCGCTGTCGGCGGCGGAGCTGTCGGACGGTACCCTGCGTTACCTGCTGCTGGTCGCCGCCCTGCTGACGCCACGGCCACCGACCCTGATGGTGCTCAACGAACCGGAAACCAGCCTGCATCCGGACCTGCTGCCGGCCTTGGCGCGCCTGATCATCCGGGCTTCGCAGCAGTGCCAGGTGTGGGTGGTGTCCCATGCCAGCCGGCTGATCGCGGCGTTGCAGCAGGACCCGCAATGCAACGCCATCGTGCTGGAGAAGAATTTCGGCCAGACCGAAATCGTCGGCCAGGGCATGCTCGATGAACCGGCGTGGTATTGGCCGGATTGAGCGGCCGCAAAAGCATCGCGGGCAAGCCTCGCTCCTACAGAAGAAGATTGCACATGCTTCTGTAGGAGCGGAGCTTGCCCGCGATGGCGTACTTAAGAACACCTCGATCGTTCAGACCGAATCACCCCTGCCACTTGCCCCCTTCGACAATCACGCTTTCCGGCTGGGTTTCGTCGCTCAGTTCCTTGCGCACGTACTGGTCGTAGAGCTTGAGCAGGTACTTGTCCTCGCCCAGCTTGGCCAGCTCGGCGTTGACCCAGTCACGCAACTCGATATTGCCCTTCTTCACCGCCGGCGCGATTGGTGCCTGTTCCCCCAGGGTCTGCGGCAGTACGCGGTAGCCCGGGTTCTGCTTGGACCAGCTGAACAGGATCAGGTTGTCCTGGGCATAGGCATCGCCGCGGCCGTTGGCCAGGGCTTGCAGGGACTCGGAGTTCTTCTCGAACTTCAGCAGTTTCCAGTCCGGGTGGTTCTTGGTCAGCCAGATATCGGCGGTGGTGCCGGTGGTGACGATGGTGGTGCGGCTCGCCAGGTCATCCAGGTTCTTCACTTCGCTGCCGTCAGGCACCAAAGCCTGCACCGCAACCTTGAGGTTGGGGTTGGTGAACTCCACCGCTTCCTTGCGCTCCGGGGTGACGGTCATGTTGGCCAGGATCAGGTCGACCTTGTCGCTCTGCAGGAACGGAATGCGGCTGGCCGGCTCCACCGCGACGAACTCCACCTTGTTCTCGTCGCCCAGCAGGTCCTTGGCGAATTGCCGGCCGATATCGGTATCGAAGCCCACGTAACGGCCAGTCTCATCGACGAAACCGAACGGCGGCTTGTCGGTGAATACGCCGACGATCAGCTTGTCGCGGGCCTTGATCTTGTCCAGGTAACCGGTCGCCGGGGCAGCGCTGGCGCTGGCTGCAGGCTTGGGCGCCTCGGTGGTTTTATCGCAGCCGGCCAGCAGCGCGAGGCCGAACAGCGGGAGTAGCAGTAGCGAAGACTTGGCAGTTTTCATAAGAGCTCCAGTTCCTTTGTAGGTGCTTTTTTTGGCAATGCTTCAACGAAGGAGAATTTCTCCAGGAACTGCTGCGCTCGTGCGGTCCGCGGGTTCGTAAAGAAGGTCTCGGGAGGGTGCTGTTCGAGGATGCGCCCGGCATCCATGAACACGATGCGGTCGGCCACTGCGCGGGCGAAGGCCATTTCATGGGTAACGATCAGCAGGGTCATGCCGTCCCGGGCCAGGCCCTGGATCACTTGCAGCACTTCCTTGACCATCTCCGGGTCCAGCGCCGCGGTGACCTCGTCGAACAGCATCACCTGCGGGTTCATGCACAACGAACGGACGATGGCGATGCGTTGCTGCTGGCCGCCGGAGAGCTGGCGCGGGAAGGCATCGCGCTTGTCCAGAAGGCCCACCCGTTCCAGCAGCGCCTCGGCCTGGGCGCGGGCTTCGCGACGGTCGCGCTTCTGCACCTTGAGCGGGCCGAGCAGGATGTTGTCGAGCACGCTCATGTGCGGGAACAGGTGATAACTCTGGAACACCATGCCGATGTCCTGGCGCACCTGGCGCCAGTCGGTGGCCTTGTCCAGCAGCTCGCGGCCGGCGAATCTCAGGTGGCCGCCGTGGGCCTTTTCCAGGCCGTTGAGGCAGCGCAGCAAGGTGGACTTGCCGCAGCCGCTGGGACCGAGAATCACCACCACTTCGCCCTGGGCGACCTTGAGGTCGATGTCCTTGAGCACCTGCTGCTCGCCGAAAAACTTGTTGAAACCCTGGAACTCGATCAGTGCGCTCATGCTTGCGTCCAGCGCCGCTCCAGCACACGCGAGGCGGCCGACAGCGGGTAGCAGATAAAGAAGAAAAACAGGAACAGGGCGCCGTAGATCAGCACCGACTCGTAGGTGCGCTCGATGATCTGCTGGCCGACCTTGATCACGTCCACCACGCCGATCAGCACCGCCAGCGAGCTGGTCTTGATGATCCGCGTATAGACGTTGATGGTCGGCGGCGTCATGCGTTTCAGCGCCTGGGGCAGCAGCACGTAGCCGTACAGCTGCGGGTCGGACAGGCCGATCGACAGCCCCGCCTCGCGCTGGCCACGGGGCAGCGAATGCAGGGCGCCACGCACCACCTCGCCGACTTCGCTGGCGCCCCACAGCGACAGCACCAGCACCGCGCAGGTGAAGCTGGGGATGCTGATGCCGAAGAAGATCGGGAAACCGAAGAACAACAGGTACAACCAGACCAGCACCGGGATCGCCCGGAACAACTCCAGGTAGAGGCGCAGCACGGCGTTCAACCATTTGTGGTCGAGGGTCCGCAGCACGCCGTAGAGCACGCCGCCAACGGTGCTGAAGGCGATGCTCAGCAGGGAGATCGACAGGGTCTGCGCGGCGCCCTTGCCCAGCTGTGGCAAGGACACCCAGAGCAGTTCAAGACCCGAACTGGCCATGCTGCAACCTCCTTTCCAGACGGCTGAGCAACAGCGACAGCGGCAAGAACAGCAGCACGCAGATCAGCGTGAGCACGGCGAGCATTTCGTAGGTCTTGTAGTAGAGGGCGATGTAGCTCTTGGTGGTGTAGAGAATCTCCGGCACCGCCACCGCCGAGACCACGGTGGTCTCCTTGAGCAGGAAGATGAAGTTGGCGAACAGCGACGGCAGGCTGAGGATCCCGGCCTGCGGCAGGATCACATGGCGCAACAGCTGCCAGTGCGACAGGCCGATGGAGCGGCCCGACTCCAGCTGGGCCGTCGGCACCGCTTCGACGCCGGCGCGCAGCACCTCGGTGAGGTAGGCGCCGCCGAGAAAGGTCATGGTGATGATCGCCGCCGCGAACCCGGAAATCTTCAGCCCCAGCGCCGGCAGGGCGAAGTAGACGAAGAACAGCTGGATCAGCAGAGGGGTGTTGCGCGCCAGTTCCACGTACAGCCCGATCAGGCGCTGCAGGTAGGGGGTGCGGAACACCAGGATCGTGGCGTTGATCAGGGCCACCAGCAGGGAGGTGGCGATGGCGATCAGGCCGACCTGCAAGGTCACGCCCACGGCCTTGAGGAAGGCCGGCAGCGTACTGAGGATAAAGGCGTAGTCGAGGGTCATGGCAATCCTGGACGCCACTGGGGTACAGCGGCGGTGGTGCAGTCCATTGGGCGGTGGGTAAACCACCCGGCAGGCGTCGACTTTAAAGCTATAAAAAAAATAATTTAAATACCGTTAAAGCATATTGATATCACCCAAAAAACTAACCTGCGGGGTTTGCCATGTGCGTCTGGGCCGGCTACTTTTCCGACGCCGTCAGGGATCTTTCTGATCCTCCTCCATGGAACGGACAACCGGCACCCGACCTCAACGGGCCAGACACACAAGGACGATAAGAACAATGACCGACCTCGATACCCCGCAACCCCTCGATCCGCAGGACATCGTCAAATGGCTGAAGGCCCTGTGCCGGGCCATGAAGCCTTCCTGAGCAAAATCCCTTCATCGTTGATTGCCCGCGATTGCGCTCGTCGATGCGTCTCGTATTGGCCGGCAGGGCGCTATCGCGAGCAAGCTTCGCTCCTACAGAAGACCCGGTGCATATCGCTGTAACGCGGGCAATAAAAAACGCCGACGCTGTAGAAGCCATCGGCGTTTAAACCTTGAAGGGGTTTGTACGACTTAAGCGTAGTTCATCAGAACGCCGGCAGTACTGCGCCGCTGTATTTCTTCTCGATGAATTCCTTCACTTGCGGGCTGGTCAGGGCCTTGGCCAGTTTCTGGATGGCGGCGCTGTCCTTGTTGTCCGGGCGGGACACCAGGAAGTTCACGTACGGCGAATCGGCACCCTCGATCACCAGCGCATCCTTGGCCGGGTTCAGGCCGGCTTCCAGGGCGTAGTTGGTGTTGATCATGTCCAGGTCGACCTGGTCCAGCACGCGCGGCAGCAGGGCCGATTCCAGTTCCTTGAACTTGAAGTTGTGCGGGTTCTTGGCGATGTCTTTCGGGGTCGCCAGGGCGTTCTTCGGGTCCTTGAGTTCGATCAGGCCGGCCTTCTGCAACAGGATCAGGGCCCGGCCGCTGTTGCTGCCTTCGTTCGGAATGGCGATGGTCGCGCCGTCTTTCAGCTCGGCCAGGGTTTTGACTTTCTTCGAGTAGCCGCCGAAAGGTTCGACGTGCACGCCGATCACGGTCACCAGGTTAGTGCCTTTGCCTTCGTTGAAGCTCTTCAGGTACGGCAGGGTCTGGAAGTAGTTGGCGTCCAGACGCTTCTGATCGACCTGCACGTTCGGCTGCACATAATCGGTGAAGATTTTGATTTCCAGGTCCACACCTTCCTTGGCCAGGGTCGGCTTGATCAGCTCGAGGATCTCGGCGTGCGGCACAGGGGTGGCCGCCACTACCAGTTTCTCGCCAGCCTGGGCCAGACCGGCAGTCAGGGCAGCCGCCAGTGCGGTGAACAACAGAACCTTTTTCATGCAGTGTCCTTATGAGTCGTCAGTGACGACGGCTTTTGTAATGAGGGTGCCAGCGAAGTGCTATCTCTGGCGTGGAGCGGACAATACCGGGATTTTTTATGCCTTAACAATATCTTTTATTCACGTTGATATTCCATTTTGTTCATACAGAATCAGACCGCTCTAGCTCGCACCCGGGGCACTTCACAAGCCCCTGTAGCCGCTGCCGCAGGCTGCGAACGAGCGCGCAGCGCTCGCCAGGTTTTCAAGCCGTTTTCAAAGGGATTGCAGAGTCGTATGGGCGGCCGCTACGCAGCCGATCGCAGCCTGCGGCAGCGGCTACAGAAAGCAGGCCGCTGCACGGATCAGAATGGGAGGAGACTTCAGATCACGCCGTGTTGCTTGAGCAGATGCTTCAGCGCCTGCAACTCGGCGGCGGAACCGTCCGCGATCAGGCCCTTCAATTGCTGGTCCACCAACTCCAGCCGCGACAGCTGCGGCGGCAGGTTCAGGTGCTCCGGCAGGATCTCCTCGCCACTACTGACCAGCAGGGCAAAGTGAATGACGTTCTCCAGTTCGCGAGTGTTGCCCGGCCAGCTGTGCTGCTCCAGCACCTGCTGGGCGGCTTCGCTGATCAGCGGCACCGGCAGGTCCAGGCGCTGGCTGTAGATGCCGAGGAAATACTCGGCCAACGACAGGATGTCGCCGACCCGCTCGCGCAGCGCCGGCAGCTCCAGGTGGCCCTCGCCCAGGTAGTGATACAGCCGCTCATGGAACTTGCCCGCCGCCACCGCCTGAGCCAGGTCGATGCTGGTGGCCGCCACCAGGCGCACATCCACCGGGCTCGGCTGATGGGCGCCGACCCGGGTCACCTCATGATTTTCCAGGGCCGAGAGCAGCTTGATCTGGATCGGCAACGGCAAGTCGCCGATCTCGTCCAGGTACAGGGTGCCGCCGTTGGCCGAGCCGAACCAGCCGGCGCGGCTGCTGGCCGAACCGCTGAAGGCACCGCCGGCATAACCGAACAGTTCGGCGTCGGCGTAGGTCGGGCTGATGGCGCCGCAGTTGACCGAGACGAACAGGCCGCTGCGGTCGCTGGCGCGGTGGATATGCCGGGCCAGCAGCTCCTTGCCGCTGCCGGTTTCACCGCGGATCAACACCGAGATCGCCCGCGGCGCCAGCTGTTCCAGCTCCTGGCGCAACTGCCGCGAGCGGGGATCGACGAACACCAGCGCCTTGGCGCGGATGCTCAACGGGCTTTTTTCAGCATCGGGAAAGGTCAGCAGCGGCTGACCGAAAGACTCATGCAGACTCATGGCAGACTCCCGCCCAAATCCGCTGGCAGGCGGGGGCGTTTAACAAAAAGAGAAAATCAGGCGCGGCGCAGGGAATGCTGTTCCATGCGGTTTTGCAGGCGGTAGAGATACGCGAAACCCTGCTCCCAGCGCTGGTGCCCGGACTTGACGTTGATATGCCCGGCACCGGACAGGATCCCCGCCTCGGCGCCCCAGTGGCGGGCCAGTTCCAGGGCACGCGGCGCGCTGATTGCACTGTCGTTGTCGGAGCTGACAATCTGGCTCGGGAACGGCAACAGGTCGCTGGGGATCGGCGCGAAATTGCGCAGCGCCGGCGCGCAGGCCGGACGCTCGACATCCGCCGGCGCCACCAGCAACGCCCCCCGCACCTGGCGCAAGGCACTGACCGGCGCATGGGCGGCCCAGTGCGCGACGGTGATGCAGCCCAGGCTGTGGGCAATCAGGATCACCGGCGTGCTGTCGGCGGCAATCGCCTCGGCCAGCGCCGCGACCCAGTCTTCGCGCCGGGGTGTCAGCCAGTCGGCCTGCTCCACCCGCGCACTGTTCGGCAGGCTGTTCTGCCAGTGGCTTTGCCAATGATCTTCTGGCGATCCTTGCCAGCCCGGCACAATCAGGTAGCGAATTGATTCGTTGCGCATGGGGGAGCTCTCCTGCGTGTCTGTTCCCGATCGAGTATAGGGACGAGAGTTATATTCGTTAAGGAATAAGAAGCTATTTATTAAGACCTATAAAGAATATCAAGAGTCACCTGTACCCAGGCTGTACGAGCCCTAGGCGCCTGGCAGGCAGACCGCGGGGCCTGCATCGCGGGCAATCGAGCGTCGACCGGCTGCTCCTACAAAAGCCGGCGGGCGCCACGAACCTGTAGGAGCGCAGCTTGCTCGCGATGGCGTCCGTCCAGGCCAGCGCCCTGAGCCAAATCGCAGGCAAAAAAAAGGCCGCACCCTGCCAAGGAGACGGCCTGAAAAGTCGTGGCTTACAACACTGGGTCAGCGCGCGGTGATCACCGACAGCTTGGTGATACCGGCCCGCTCGATGGAGGCCATGGCACGGGCCACTTCGCCGTAGTTGACGCCGTCGTCCGCCTGCAACTGCACGCGCACTTCCGGGTCCTTGGCCTTGGCCGCCTGAAGATTGGTTTCCAAAAGATCCGGCTGGATCTCGTCCTTGTTGATAAAGAGTTTGCCGGCGCCGTCGATGCTCACCACCAGCGGGTCCTTCTGCTCCACCGGGGCCACGGCCTCGGTCTTGGGCAGGTTGATCGGAATCGCGTTGGTCAGCAGCGGCGCGGTGACGATGAACACCACCAGCAGTACCAGCATCACGTCCACCAGCGGCGTGACGTTGATCTCGCTCAGCACCTCATCGCTGTCCTGGGTCGAGAAGGCCATGTCAGGACGCCTCCTTCACTTTCTGTGCGCTGCCCTGGGCCGCGGCCTTGTGCGCGGTCGGGTGGATCAGCACGCGGAACGAACTCTTCTGCGCCAGGCTGTAGAAGTCATGGGCGAAGTCATCCAGGTCGGCGGCGGTCAGCTTCAGGCGCCGCAGGAAGTAGTTGTAAACCAGCACCGCCGGTACCGCGACGGCGATCCCCACGCCGGTGGCGACCAGTGCCGCACCGATTGGCCCGGCCACGGTTTCCAGGCTCGCCGAGCCCGCCGCGCTGATGCCTTTCAAGGCTTCCATGATCCCCCACACGGTGCCGAACAGGCCGATGAAGGGCGAGGTGCTGCCGATACTGGCGACCACCGCCAAGCCGGTTTCCAGCGAACGCCGCTCACGGACGATCTGCTGGCGCAGGGCGCGCTCCAGGCGGTCCTGATGATTGATCGCCTGGCTCAGGTCCGCCGCGTGCGCGGTGTCGCCGACCTGGATCGCCGCGTAGCCGGCCTGGGCCACGCGAGCGGCGGCGCCGGGCTGGGTTTCGCTGAGCTCGGCCGCCGAGTCGAGGCTGGAGGCGGCCCAGAACTGCTTGTGGAACTTGCGATCCTGGGCCTTGAGGCGGGCGAACTGCGCGCCCTTGAGCAGGGCCAGGCCCCAGGTGGCCACGGAAAACACCACCAGCAGCCAGATCACCGCGCTTTCGATGGATTCGAGTGGAGATGCCAATAAACTCATGATGTGTCCCTCTGTATAACCCTTGTAAGAGCGAGCGTGCTCGCGATAGCGCCTGGCGCAGGCTCAATGAATCTTGAAATCGATGGGCACGCTGACCCAGCCGTCCTGGGCGACATCACCCTGCTTGGCCGGCACGAAGCTCCAGCGCTTGACTGCCGATAACGCCGCGTCGTCGAGTTGCTGGCGACCGCTGCTTTTCTGAATCTGAATCTCGCCGGGCTTGCCGCTGGCCAGTACATGTACCCGCAACAGCACCGTGCCTTCCCAACCGCGACGCTGGGCCAGCGACGGATATTCCGGCGCCGGGTTCTTCAGGTACGCGGCATTCGCCGAAGCCGGGGTCACGGGCGCCGGGGCCGGTGGCGCGGGCGGTGCCGGAGCGGCGACAGGCGCGGCCGGTTGTGGCGGCGCAGGCTGTTGCTGGACCGGTTTCGGCGCCGGCTTGGGCTCAGGCTTGGGCACCGGTTTCGGCTTGGGCTGCAGTTTGGGTTTGGAAATCGGCTTGGGCGGTGGCGGCTTGACCGCCAGTTCGTCCTCCACCGGCGGTGGTGGCTCCACCACCGGTTGTACCGGCTGCGGTGGCGGCGGCTCGACCACCGGCGGCGCCGGCCGGGAAAACTCGATGGTCATCGGTGGAATTTCCGGCGGCACGATCGGCAATACCGGGGTCGGCTTCTGGCTGATCCAGTAGATCACCGCACCGTGCAACAGCAGGGCAATCACCCCGAGCGCAATCGCCTCGCGTCGCCGCAGCCCGGCCTTGGGTGCCTTCTGCAGACGCAACTGGCCCAACGGCAAGCGGTGCGGCCGGCCGAGGTCGACCAAATCGCCGCTCGGCGCCTGGCGCCACAGCACCTCATGTGCACTGGCGGCGGTCTGGACATTGCCCATTGATTAACTCCCTACAGTCTTTTGCGAATAACCCGACCCGCACCTGCGAACTCCCCCGGAGCAGCGTCGAGGGCTGAATGATTGGCGCCAGACACTTATCTCCGAAAGTAATCTTTAAAGTTATGGATAGATCAAAATCGCATACTTAAAGCCGTCATCTCGCGCCAGGCCGCGCGGATCAAGGGCTGCAGGGAAGGAGTCAAAAAGCCATGCTTTTCGAGCATTGAAAATATTCGCCAAGGGCATTGCATCGCCACGGCAAAACCGGGGTGAAGCGACAGCAGTGGCGAAATAAAAGGGACCGACCGAACGTCGATCAAGGGATCAGGCGCCCCCGGTAAAGCGAATCAAGAGGCGCCTGCTCAAGCGAACCCTGGACAGGGTTGTTCAGACCTTCAGTGCCTGGCTCTCGCACAGCGCCAGCAACTGGCTCTCCAGGGCCTTGCCAGCGCGGCTCAAGCCGCTGCGGCCGTACAGCGCCAGGCACACGCCCTGGATGTCCGGCAAGCCGCTGGCTGCATCGAGCACGCGGTGCCCGGCGGCCACCACCCGCACCGGCAGCAGGCTGATGCCCAAGCCTGCGGCCACCGCCGAGCAGACGCTGGCCAGGCTGGCGCTGGAGTAACCGATGCGCCAGCGCCAACCGCCGACTTCAAGGTGGTGGAGCATTTCATGGCGATACAGCCCACCCACCGGGAAGGCCACCAGCGGCAACGGATCGCGGCCGAAGGCCGGGGTGGCGCGGCTGTCGACCCAGCACAGGGGTTCCGGCCAAGACGCCAGGCAGTCGTCGCTGGCGCCCATCTGCTTGACCAGCAACAGGTCGAATTCGCCGCGTCGATAGAGGCGGGTCAATTCCGGGCCCAGCCCGCTGGTGACCTCCAGGCGCACGCCGGGATGGTCCTGGCCGAAGCGCGACAACAACGGCATCAACCGCTCGGCGGCGAAGTCTTCCGGCACCCCAAGGCGCAGCACGCCTTCGCTCTGCTGGTGCAGCAAGACATCGCTGGCTTCTTCGTTGAGGGCCAGGATGCGCCGCGCATAGCCCAGCAGGCGCTCGCCCTCGGCGGTGGCCACCACCCGGCGCTGGTCGCGATCGAGCAACTGGCAGTCCAGGCTCTCCTCCAGCCGCCGCACCTGCTGGCTGACGGTGGACTGGGTGAGGTGCAGGCGCTCGGCGGCGCGGGTGAAGTTGGCGCAGTCGACGACAGCGACAAAGCTGCGCAGCAGCACAGGATCGAACATGGCAGCACCATTCTCAATGCCACTGATTGGCATGGTTATATTTAATTTCAGAATACATCAGGGCCTGACCATACTCGGCGTTCATTGACTGCGCAGGGAGCCTGACGCCATGCGTTACCTGTCTTGCAAACACGCTGTCCTGGCGATCTGTCTGTTCATGGTGGGGGTGGTGATGGCAAAGGATAACCAGCTGCTCGAAGCAGTCCGCGACGGGCAGTTGCCCAAGGTCCAGGCGCTGCTTCGGCAAGGCGCGGACGTCAATGTGCGCGGCCTGGATGGCAGCAGCCCGTTGCTGCTGGCCACCGCCGCCAACCAGGTCGAGATCGCCCGGGCGCTGATCGAGGCCGGCGCCGACGTCAACCAGAAGAACCTGATCCACGACAGCCCTTACCTGCTGGCCGGCGCCAGCGGACGCAATGCCATCCTGCAACTGACCCTGGCCCACGGCGCCGACCTGAAAAGCACCAACCGCTACGGCGGCACCGCGCTGATCCCGGCCTGCGAGCGCGGGCATGTCGACACCGTGCGCCTGCTGATCGAGGCCGGCGTCGACCTCGACCACGTCAATCGCCTGGGCTGGACCTGCCTGATGGAAGCCATAGTGCTGGCCGATGGCGGCCCGGCACACCAACAGATTGTCGCCCAGCTGATCGCCGCCGGCGCCGACCTGAACCTGCCGGACAACGATGGCCTGAGCCCTCTGCAACAGGCGGAAAAACGCGGCCAGACCACCATCGCCAAACTGCTGCGGGACGCTGGCGCGTCCTGATTTATGCCTTAAGGAGCCCCCATGAAAGACGATCAGGATTACCTGCAACGCGCCGTCGAACTGGCCCGGCAAAACGTCGCGGCCGGCGGCCGGCCGTTTGGCGCGGTGCTGGTGCGCGACGGCCAGGTGCTGGCCGAGACGGTCAATCAGATCCACCTGAGCCAGGACCCCACCGCCCACGCCGAACTGTTGGCCATCCGGGTCGCCAGCCAGCGGCTCGGCCCGCGCCTGGACGGCTGCGTGATCTATGCCAGCGGCCAGCCCTGCCCCATGTGTTTGAGCGCCATGTACCTGTGCGGTGTGGCGCGCGCGGTGTTCGCCGCGGACAACGCCAGCGCCGCGCCCTTCGGCCTGTCCACGGCAGCGATCTACGAACAACTGGCCCAGCCCCTGGCGGCCCAACGCTTGCCGGTGCAACACCTGCCACAAGCGGCGATGAACCAGATCTACCGCGACTGGCAGGTCCGCCATGCCGCTCGCTGAGTCGCGCCTGCGCCGCCTCGGCGGCTGGGCCCTGCTGATCGCCCTGGGGCTCAACCTGCGGCCGATCATCAGTTCCATCAGCCCGCTGCTGATGGAGATTCGTGGCGCCACCGGCATGAGCTTCCAGAGCAGTGCCTGGCTCACCAGCCTGCCGGTGGTCTGCATGGGCCTGGTGGCCTTGCTCGGGGTGCGCCTGGAAGCCCGCCTGGGAGAACGGCGTGGCGTCGCCCTCGGCCTGTTGATGATCCTCTGCGCCTGCCTGGCGCGCTTGCTCTGCGACCAGGCCGGCGCGCTGCTCGCCACCGCCCTGCTCGGCGGTGCCGGCGTGGCCTTGATCCAGGCGCTGGTGCCGGCGCTGATCAAGCGCCAGTTCCAGCAGCGGGTGGCCTTGGCCATGGGCATCTATTCGGCTTCGCTGATGGGCGGTGGCGGCCTCGCGGCGCTGCTCAGCCCGCATGTCGCCACGCACTTCGCCCATTGGCAGGCCGGGCTCGGCGTGTGGCTGCTGCCGGCGCTGGCGGCCCTGCTGTTGTGGTGGCTGCTGCCGTTCGCCGGGCCGGGGCAGCGCCTCAACGCCCCCTCCATCAGCCTGTGGCGCAACCGCCGGGCCTGGTTGCTGG
Source organism: Pseudomonas sp. B3G-3 (assembly GCF_028640915.1). Lineage (NCBI taxonomy): Bacteria > Pseudomonadati > Pseudomonadota > Gammaproteobacteria > Pseudomonadales > Pseudomonadaceae > Pseudomonas > Pseudomonas sp. B3G-3. The sequence goes on from NZ_JAQZAB010000126.1 coordinate 86,797, forward strand.
CGCTGTACTTCGGCCTGATCAACTGCGGCTACATGAGCATGGTCGCCTGGCTGCCGGCCTATTACCTGCAGTTGGGCTGGAGCGCGACCCAGAGCGGTTCGCTGCTGGCGTTCATGACCATCTTCCAGGTCATTGCCGCGCTGTTGATGCCCGCCCTGGCGCAGCGCCAGAACGACCGCCGACCATTGCTCGCCATCAGCCTGAGCGCCCAGGCCCTGGGCTTCGGCGGCCTGCTGTTGTGGCCGCTGCAGGCCCCGCAGCTGTGGGTGGCGTTGATCGGCTTCGGCCTCGGCGCCTGCTTCGCCCTGAGCCTGATCCTCACCCTCGACCACCGTCGCGACCCACGGGAAGCCGGGCAACTGGCGGCCTTCGTGCAAGGGGTAGGGTTCCTGATCAACGCCGTGTCGCCGTGGCTGACCGGCTGGCTGCGGGAACTCACCGGCAGCTTTGTCAGCGCCTGGTGGGTACTGATCCTGACCGTGCTGGGCATGCTGGTGCTGACCCGGGTATTCAGCCCCTCCAGCTACCGCGAGTCGCAGTCGACAAACGTGGCGCCACAAGCGATACCCACGGGAAGCCCCTCGACCTCTGCCTGACAAGGCCCATGGCCATCATGCGCAACTTCTTGCGCACCTGGCTGTGGATAACTCTGTGAGTAGATACTCAAAGGTCTGATAGAACGTGGCTCATAGCCGAGTGCGCAACTTCTTGCACAGCACTGCGCAAGAAGTTGCGCACTTTCAGCGGCTTTCGCCCGGGAAATACTTTCACCGATCTCAAAAATCACCTGAAGCCCTTGATCCATAAGGCACTTCCCGCTCCTGGCACGCTCCTTGATATCTACCTCGGCACCCAACCGGGCGATTCGTCCCACCGGGCACCTTTATTTTTTAGCAAGGAGAGCATCCATGGCTACACCAGCGTATATGTCCATCACCGGCACCAAACAAGGCCTGATCACCGCCGGTGCCTTCACCGCTGACTCCGTTGGCAACACCTACCAGGAAGGCCACGAAGACCAGGTCATGGTTCAGGGCTTCCAGCACGAAGTGATCATCCCGCGTGACCCGCAGTCCGGCCAGCCAACCGGCCAGCGCGTTCACAAACCTGTGGTCATCACCAAGGTATTCGACAAGGCTTCGCCACTGCTGCTGGCTGCCCTGACCTCCGGTGAGCGCCTGACCAAGATCGAAATCCAGTGGTACCGCACCTCCGCTGCCGGCACCCAGGAGCACTACTACACCACCACCCTGGAAGACGCGATCATCGTCGACATCAAAGACTACATGCACAACTGCCAGGACCCATCGAACTCGCACTTCACCCACCTGGAAGACGTGCACTTCACCTACCGCAAAATCACCTGGACCCACGAAGTCTCCGGTACTTCCGGTTCCGACGACTGGCGTTCCCCGGTCGCGGGCTAAGTCCGGCCGACCGTTACACCAACATCGGCCAGCTCTGCTGGTCGATGTTGTTTACGCCATAAGGGATTTCTTGCGTTCGTCGGCGCCCGGCCCCGGGCTCGACCCACGCGGCAGTACTGCACGAGGAACAAGGGATGTTCGCGCCGGCCAATCAGACTCACTTCAGCCTGACCATCGAGGGGCTTTCGAACGACCTCCAGGTCCTGTCCTTCACCGGACGGGAAGCCATCAGCCAGCCCTTTGCCTTCGAGGTCGAGCTGGTCAGCGCCCAGGCCACCCTGGACCTGGAAAGCCTGCTGCACAAACCGGCCTTCCTGCAGTTGGCGCAGAACGGCACCGGCATCCATGGGCAGATCTACCGCGTCGCCCAGGGCGATTCCGGCAAGCGCCTGACCCGCTATTCGGTGACCGTGCGCCCGCACCTGGCCTACCTCGCGCACCGCATCAACCAACGCATCTTCCAGAACCTCACGGTGCCGAAAATCATCGGCCAGGTCCTCGAAGAACATGGCATCCAAAGCAATGCCTACCAGTTCCAGCTGGGTTCGATCTATCCCGAGCGCAACTACTGCGTGCAGTACGACGAATCGGACCTGCATTTCATCCAGCGCCTGTGCGAGGAAGAAGGTATCCACTACCACTTCCAGCACAGCGCCGACAGCCACAAGATCGTCTTCGGCGATGACCAGACGGTGTTCCCGAAACTGGCACCAGTGGCCTATCAGCAAGACTCCGGCATGGTCGCCAACGACCCGGTGATCAAGCGTTTCGACCTGCGCCTGGAGGCCCGCACCAGCCGCACCACCCGCCGCGACTACGACTTCGAGAAACCGCGCCTGACCCTGGAGAGCGACGCCAAGAGCGAGTTCAAGCCGGACCTCGAGGATTACGACTACCCCGGCCGTTTCGTCGATCGCGAACGCGGCAAGCACCTGGCCAAGCGTGCCCTGGAACGCCACCGCAGCGACTACCGGCTGGCCGAGGGCAAAAGCGATCAGCCGCTGCTGGTCAGCGGGCATTTCCTGGCCCTGAGCGAGCACCCGAAAGCGCAATGGAACGACCTCTGGCTGCTCACCGAGATCGTCCACGAAGGCAAGCAGCCGCAGGTGCTGGAAGAGTCGGTGACCAGCGACACCACAGCCTTGAAGGACGACTTCCACCAGGGCTATCGCAACCGCTTCCAGGCCACGCCCTGGGACGTGCCCAACCGGCCGCCGCTGCTGCATCCCAAGCCGCGCATCCTCGGCAGCCAGAGCGCGGTGGTCACCGGGCCCAAGGGCGAAGAAATCCACTGCGACCAGTACGGTCGGGTCAAGGTGCAGTTCCACTGGGACCGCGAAGGCCAGTCGGACGACAAGACCAGCTGCTGGCTGCGCGTGTCCTCGGCCTGGGCCGGGGCGCAGTACGGCGGCATCGCCATCCCGCGGATCGGCATGGAAGTGCTGGTGACCTTCCTTGAGGGCGACCCCGACCAGCCCTTGATCAGCGGCTGCCTGTACCACAAGGAAAACGTCGTCCCCTACGAGTTGCCGGCGAACAAGACCCGCAGCACCTTCAAGACCCTCAGTTCCCCGGGTGGCGGCGGCTACAACGAGCTGCGCATCGAGGATAAGAAGGGCCAGGAACAGATCTTCCTGCACGCCCAGCGCGACTGGGACGAGAACGTCGAACACGACCAGAAGATCCGCGTCGGCAACGAACGCCACGACACGGTCGAGGCCAACAGCTACAGCGAGTTCAAGGCCGAGGAACACCACACCGTGCACGCCGACCGCAAGGTCGAAGCCCGCGCCAGTGACCACCTCACCGTCGGCGCCAACCAGCACATCAAGATCGGCACCGGGCAGTTCATCGAAGCTGGCCAGGAGATCCACCTCAATGCCGGGGTGAAGGTCGTGATGGAAGCCGGCAGCGAGCTGACCCTCAAGGGTGGCGGCAGCTTTATCAAGCTCGACGCCGGCGGCGTGACCATCAGCGGCCCGCAGGTCAAGGTCAACTCCGGCGGCGGCCCGGGCAGCGGCAGCGGAGCAGCACCGCTGCTGCCTGGAGCATTGCAGCAGGCAGATACGGATAAGGCCGGGCAATTGCTGATATCAGCGCAACGGCAGGCGTTGATGCAGAAGAAACCGATTTGTGCGATTTGCGAAGCCGCCAAACTGGCCGCACAGAAGGGCGAGAAATAACATGATCGAATTCCCTCCGCTTCCGATTGATCTACCGTGGAACCTACCCACCTATCTGCTGCTGGACGGTGTCAGCGTTCCCAATCTGGCCAAACACCTGCACAAATGGGATAACCCGGCCTACAACCTTTACCAGACCACGCGCTGGCAGGATCTTTCGGACATCTCACCCTATTTGATCGCTCTGAAAGGCGCAAACGATCCACTTCTGTCGTACTTCCGGGAACATGCGGCCCAAGAATGGGGCTATCTGTTATTCAGTAATGCCAATGTTCAGACGCTATGGGACCACTGGCGCCATCTGCTCACCGTGAAACACCCAAGTGACGTGGAGGTCATGCCACGAATTGCCGACCCAGCGGTAATGCATCAACTGTTCGGCCTTGCGGAACAAGCCAGTAGTGCCCGCTGGTTTGGCCCGTTTGCGCACGTTTGCCTACCTGATGGGGTGGAAACCACTTGGTGGCAACACAAGCGTCCCGATCCGGCCATTGCTGAACCAGAGACCTATCGACTGAGCGACCAGGAACTCACAGCCCTGGGGGAAGTCGAGTTTCGCAACTTCGTCTCCAGTTTGAGCGAGCACTTGCAAACATACTTCCCGGATTTCATGGCGACTTTTGCGGAGCCCGAACGTCGTCGGTATGCACAGAAGGTCGCGGATGATGCCTATCAGCAGGGCTTTGCCTCTGAACAGGAAATCACTCTCTACGCGAATGTTTTCGGCTATCTGGCCGGGCAACCTGTGACGGAGCACCCCGACATCCTTCAACTGCTGACGTTATCGACGCCGGACACTCCATTGAAGCGTGTGGAACGCGCCGCCGAACTGGCAGAAAGCCGTGCCGCTGATCGACAAGGAAGCCTACTGTGACTGCTCAACAACCGCCAAAAACCAGCGCAAACACCGCAGCCATGGCTAAAAGCGCCAAGGGTACCCGCGTCCCCATGGGGACGTGTCAACTGATGAACAAGAAAGTGCAGTTGCTGCCGCTGCGTTATGGACTGGTCCAGCACCTCGATCCGGCTTCAGAACTGCCCATGCCGTTCAAAACAAAGAGCCAGCCATTGGGTATCCGATTGCTGCGCGATGGCTACCTGTACATCGTCAACGGCACCACCGGTTACCTGCACGAATACCGCGTCGAAAAAGGCCAGATCACCAAACTGCTGTGGAACAGCCAGGAGGTGTCGGGCGACACGCGAACCAGCTCGGTCGGCGAGCCACATCTGGTGTTCACCCGCAAGCACACCTTGTACGCCAGTTACTCGGAAATTCAGTGGACGGCCTTCAAGTGCTCGCAAGTGCTCATGTCCAAGGATGAGCGCAAACGCTTGATGCAACTGGTCGAACTGGCGAGTGTCTGCCCGGAAAAGGGCGGCGAGAATTTGTTGAGCAAACAGCAGGCGGAAAATTGGCTGGCCGAAGTAGCGGAAAACGCTTCAAAACCGGACTCAGAGGGCGTCACCAATCTGCCGCCGTCCAAAGCCTTGCCCGAGGGAGCCAATCCCGAAGAGGAAAAGGCATATCACTGGGAAGATAAGCCGCTATTTCAAGATACCGCGATTGAAACTCTGACCAGCAAAGTGCAGGGTCCGTACAAGGATGATTACCTGTTTCTAGTGCTGCGCGACGATATTGGCGTCATGCGCGATCTGGCCAGTGCCCAGCTGAAAGTGGCTGACTGGATCGAGCAATGGAGTGCGGATGATAAGTGCCAGGCCCAGTACCTGACTGGTTCCTATGTCCAGTCTTTGTATGACGTCAACGGACCACGGCTCGACGCCCTGAGTAAAACGGACCCGGATGTACAGGCGTTGAAAGACGACACCAACGAAGAGCAGCAGGCGAAAATTTATGAGTATCTGAAGGTTCGGCGGGATGTTTTTGACCCGGGGATCTATGGCGACGAGGCACATTGGCGGAAAATGGCCGAGACGGATCCCTATGCCCGAGCCTATATGGACATGACGGATTCGTTGGGCGATCCGCTCTACCGTAAACACCAAGGCACTTTGAATAAACTGAGCCTGCAAAGCTGGTACGCATTGCATGGCAAGGATCTTGGTCAGCGCGGTGTCGACGACTTGGTCAACCGGCCGGTGATGGAGGCGTTCCTCGTCAAGCAGCAAATGCTGCTGAGTCATTGGCACAGTCGCCTGCAAAACATCCGCGAAGACCGCGTCAATATGTTTACCGGTGGCCTCTTTCACCGTGCCGCCTGGTATTACGACTTCAAGCTCGATGCGCAAATCAAACATCGCCTGGAAACCGAATTTGTCTGCGTGGCGGCCATGTGTGCGGATCAAAAAGCAGTTGAAAAACTGGCTGCGTACATGGAAGCCAACCTGCTGACTGTGGTGCCTGGGCTTGATACTTTGACCCTGGCGGCACAAATCGACGTCGCGAAGAAACTGGCCGACCTGAGCAGCTTCACGATCAATGTGATCTCAGCCAAAGAAAACCTTGCCAACGTCAACGTGCTGACCAACCAGTTCCACAGCCTGATGACCGAACGCTTGCCGAACTACGCCAAGCTGAACACTCAGTTCATGGGCTTGCAAAGCATGCTGGACGAGGCCTACAACCCAGCACGTCAGTTGAAGGTGGCCGACCAGTTGGACAGGGCACACCAAGCCTTCACCCGCGCGCAAAACATTGACCCCAACAGTTACATCCGCAATATCGGAGCTCCCGCGCGCCTGCAACTGCTTCGCGAATTCTCCCGCCAGGGGCTGACCTTGCGTGCGGCTTCAGCCTCAGAAATTGCGGCGTTCAACCAGACCCGAGACCAGTCGCTAAACTTGCGCAGCCAGTTGAAGGAAACCTACAAGCTGCGCAATCGGGAATTGATGCGGCAAGCTACAGGCTCTTCAGCACCGGGGAGCGAAGCGCTCCATAACCAACGTATTACCCAGCTGAAAAACGCATTGGTACCGCTAGAAGACAAGCTCAGCGATGCCTTGACTGTCGGAGGGGACAGCCCGGCGAAAATTGGCACGGTGATCGATGGTCTGGACCCACAGCTGCGTGCGGAGATGGGCAAAACCGTGCGTGATTTCCGGGCTACGGGGACGTTTAACAAGCCGCTGGCGGGGGCCCTGAAATCGAAGGGGGACGGGATCGCATTTGCGTTGTTTGTGATTCAGGGGCAGAAGTTTATTGAGGCGATGAGTTCCATTGTTCACAAGAGCACAACGACACTATCTGACAAGCTGACAGTCCTTGAATCCTTTGTGGGGATGTCGGCTGCGGGCTTCGCTTCGATTCAGGGACTATCGGTCACTATATTCCAAGCTCATATCGAGCAAATGGAAAGTGCTGCCGGAAGACTGAATACCATGAGCCGTCTAGGGCGCTGGAGTGGTATTGCAGGACTTGGGGCATTTGGGTTTGGAGGTGTAGCAGCGTTAATTGACCTAGGCAAACACTCTCTCCAATGGGGAAAAGCTTTGGCCGAGGGCGATTACAAAGGATTGGGAGCCACGACTCTACAAATAAGTGGCGACGCAACACTGGTCGGCACTAATACCTGGGCAGCCAAGCACACCGGCTCTATCGTCAAGAACATCATGAAGACATCGACCGAGCTGCGGGCCCTGGCATGGGCCGAGGCCAGCCCACGACTTTTGGCCATCGGGGCACGCGCCAACCTGATAGGCTTGATCGCCACCGCCCTGCAACTGGTGGGTGAAGGTCTTTACAACTATTTCAATCTGGACGATTTACAAAAATGGATGGAGAGCAGCGTCTGGGGGAACAAGACCAGGAATCGCAGTGTACAGGATGAGTGGAATGAACTGGCGAAAGTCGTGCAGAAACCGACTTGTGAACTGATCCACGATGACAAGAAAAAAACCTATCTGAAACTGATACTGCCCGGTATCAGTACACAGGAAATGGACAGCCGTAAATTGCAGCTACAGGCATATCAAAAAGACCGGGATAAGCCCATTTCTCAAGCTTACAGCCCTGGCTTGCCCCCTCTGCGCTGGAGGGAATGCACTGCCACTTGGGCGACGCGTTTCATTGTCGTCAGCAAAGGCAAGGAAGCACTGACGCTCCACTTGCCGATCAGTGACTCTTTGCTAACCCCAGGTTTCGCGTTGGCTTTCAATATCGCCTATCAACTGGAAGCTGAACGCGATGTAATCCACCAAACCTGTTTTTTCCTGCGTGATCTGCACATCATCGATTCCTATGGTGTACGCATTAAAACGCAAGGCACCTATAAACTCGAGCCAGTTGACTCCTTGCCCGTCGGTACAGGCAAGTCATCGTTCAGACTTTTCAAAAAAGATGATTTGGCGACTGTCGATGTTTAGAAATCTGTTCAACCGTAAAAACAAAACTGCAGCCACTGAACCTGCACCAGACATCCGCAGCCAGCGCCCATCTGCTGGGGAGATCCGTGCCAAGGGGTTGAACGAGACACTGTTCCTCTCGCCTCTGCCGGTTTACACAGGACAGGCACAAGCATCGCGCCGTAACTTTTCGGAGATGAACGATACTTTTCTGGAACTGGGTGGAAATAATTGGGGGATGGTTGAACAAGGAAAAATATTGGCCGCGGCAATCTGGATGGTTTTGGGTACAGCATTCATTGCGCCTGTTCTTATTTGTATCTGGCTAACCGTTTATAGCCCTCCCGGGATTGATCGAAATTTTTTCGATATTATTGGGGGCTTTTTGCAGGTGTTCGCTGCTGGGTCACTTCTCTTCATCCTTCCATTTGGCGCCTACGTTTACGGAATGCTATCCAGCGTCTACGCCGCTGCAAAAAACTACCCCGTCCGCTTCAACCGGCAACGCCGCGAAGTCTGTTACGTCGACAGCAAAACCCATCGCGTCCTGATTGTCCCCTGGGAAAGTGTCGTCGCCTGGGTTGCCAACACTCAAGGCGTCACCAGCTATGGCGCCACACGCCAGTACACCTTTGGCATGGGCCTGGAAGATGAAGAGCAGGACAAGGTGCAGTTTGTGCTGCTGCCACAACCCAGCGATGCACACGCACTGGGGATGTGGACGTCGATCCGCAACTACATGGAAGACGGACAGTTAGTGGATACGCCGAACCCGATGCTCAAGGCGTTGGGGTTGATTCCGACCGGGGATAGGTTGAAACCCTACGAAGGACTGCACACCTTTGAAATAGAACGCGAAGACGCTCGCGCCATGGGTTCTCTGGACGATGGCGGAGAAGACTTGACTCCGGAACAGCGAGAGCATTATGGCTACTCCAAGCGATCCCCATGGCCGCTACGGCGCTGGTACATCTGGCGCGTGCTGAGCTTCTGGAAGATGCCTTATCTGCTGGCTGAATGGAGTCACCGCAAGGGGCGCCCTACCCTGCCGGAACAAGTGCAAACCTGGTCACAACCATTACCACCAGAGCAGTGGGCAAAACCAAGCACTGCCTTGGTAAAAGCCAATCAAATAGTTAAAACCGCCATGGACAAGAAAGGCGCGACTTTTGTCGAAGCGTGTAAAACTGCGGGGTTGCATTGATTGAGCATCAATGAATAGGCTCGGCGGCTAGCTGCAAGCTGCACTACAAGCTCGGCCAGCAAAAGTACGGCCAGCACCACAACCCCTACCGCTGCGAGTATGCCAACGGCAACCTTGCCCGCATCGACGACAGCGATGCGGTTCAAGTAAAAACCCTTCACTGAGAGTGACGAAAATACTATCGCCCCCGCATTCTCCCTCATTTGTTTATTCCCGCTGTCATCCGTCTAATCCCTATCCCATCCACCGCTGCACAACGAAGATCCCATGACTCGATACATGCTTTACCCGCTGTTCCTGCTTTCCATTCTGTTGACTGGCTGCGCCACCAAGCTCGACGTAGCGCTCAATGGCACGCCGGATCCGGACTATCCATTTGATCGGCAGGCGCCGGTGTTGGTGACGGTTACGACGGGGAATGATGAGAGTTCGCTGAATGCCCGCTATTACCTGCGCGACATGGTCAATGCCATGAAGGACCAAGGGTTCCGGGAGGTGTTCACCGAGGCGACGCTGCCGAAGAAACATGCGCCGATCAAGATGACGGTGACGCTGGATATCGAGAGCAAGCGGGTGACTTATCGCTATACCGCCACTGAGTATGGGCAGGTCCCGACCAGCACCTCCACGGTGTGCAAGGATGGCAAGAAAAAGGACAAGCTGGTCTGCACCAGTACGCCCAACACCAGTTATGGCCCGGTGGGCACTTCGGAGCGGACCGGCTACGCCAGGCTGACCACCTTTACCGTGACGGCCAGGGACGAGGCCAGCAGGCGTGCGGTCTATCTGCTACGGGTGTCGTCGCAGAACGACGATTGCCAGGACGCCAAGGTCGAGGCCTTTGTCGTTGAGCAGGGTTTGCAGAACCTGGATTTCCGCGACCGTGTACAGCGCAATTACACGGTGACCATGCCTGATGGTTACAGCTGCAAATAAGCCGTCTGCTCGCGATGCGGACGCCGTGGTGGGTCAGGGCGGACGCTATCGCGGGCAAGCCTCGCTCCTACGGAAGCACAGGTTATCCGGTTAGAAGTCGTAGCGGCCGGTCACGCCAAGGGTTCGTGGCGTGCCCAACAGTCCCTCATAGCCGCCATTCCCCCCCGACCACAGCGTGGTGTAGTAGGTCTTGTCGAAGGCGTTTTTCAGCCATAGCGACACGTCCCACTGTCCCTGTTCATAGTTGCCACGCAGGCCGGTGGAGAGGTTGACCACCGCGTAGCTGGGGATCTGACCGTAGTCGGAATCCTCGACGGTGCCGACGGCCTTGGAGCGGAAGGCGTAGCTGCCGGTGACGTAGGGTTCGAGGCCGTTGTCCAGGTTCCATTTGTATTCGCCATTGGCGTTGCCGATCCATTTCGAGGCGCCGACCACCTGGTGGCCGCTGAGGTCGCAGGAGGCCGGGGCGCCCGGGCGCAGGCTGACTTCGGGTGGGCATGGCGCGTCCTTGTAGGACAGGTAACGCACGTCGTTGTAGGAGCCGTTGAGGTTGAGGGTCAGGCCACGGATGGGGACCAGCGTGCTTTCGAATTCCACGCCCCGCGAACGCACCGAGCCGGCGTTGGTCAGGTATTGCACACGGTTGTTGGCGTCGTAGGCGTTGGTCTGGTAGCCGTTGACCTGGGTCCAGAACAGGTTGGCGTTGAGTTGCAGGCGCTTGTCCCACAGGGTGCTCTTGAAACCCAGTTCGGCGTTGTTGGCGCGCTCGGTGCCGATCAGCAGCGAGTCGGCGCCCGCGGTGGGCGCCGAGCCGACCGCCAGGTTGACCCCGCCGGATTTCTCGCCGTGGGACAGGGTGGCGTAACCCAGCAAATCATCGGTGAAGCGGTAGCTGAGGTTGAGCAGGCCCGAGGGGCTGGTGCTGTACTGGTTGAGGTCGCCAGAGTCGTAGGCCCCGGCCCGCCCGCGCCGCGCGGTGGCCGCGGCACCGGTCACCGCGGCACCACCCACTGGCGCGTTGCGGGTTACCCAGGCGCTTTTCTCTTCATAGGTGCCGCGCAGGCCGGCGGTGAAATCCAGGCGCTCGGTGAGGTGCCAGGTGCCCTGGGCGAACAGCGCGAAGCTGTCGGTGCGGATATGCCCGTTGCCGATGCTGGTGACGTTGTTCAGGGCGCCGGTGGGCGTGCCGTTCCAGATGTCCGCCTTGGGTCCGTAATAGGCGAAGGATTTGTTATCGAGGTCGGAACCGAAGTAGTAGGCGCCGAGCACGTAATCGAAGAAACCGCCGGTCGGTGACGCCAGGCGGAATTCCTGGGACCACTGTTTATCCTCCACCGAAACCCCGGCGTTATAGCTGGCTGGCACATTGAGGCCGTCGTCGTTACGCGGGGTGAAGTCCCACCAGCGGTAGGAGCTGACCGAGGTCAGGGTGAAGTCGCTGGGCAGGGTCCAGTTGGCCTCCAGCGAGGTGCCGCCCTGGAACACCGTGACATGCTGATCGTTGTCCAGGTTGACCTTGCGGTGTGTGCCGTCGACCAGGGTGGCGCCGGCCGCGGTGGCCCGCGACTGGTACTGGTTGACGCCATTGATGGTCGGCCCGGTGCTGTATAGCACCCGGGTGCCGGCGCTGGAATCCTCTTCGTTGTAGTCGCCGATCCAGCGCAGGTTGAAGTTCTCGTTGGGCTTGAACAGCAACTGCCCACGGAAGCCCTGGCGCGAGCCGCCGTTGAGGTCATGGCCGTCGTGTTCGTTCTTGATATCGCCGTCGCTGCGGGTGCGATAGGCCGAAAAACGCCCGGCCAGCTCGTCGTTCAGCGGCCCGGAAATGGTGCCCTTGGTCTGGAAGTAGCCATCCTCGCCCACCGAGGTCTCGATGCTGCGCTCGGGGGTGAAGCTCGGTGCGCGGGTGCTGATGTTGATCACCCCGGCGGTGGTGTTCTTGCCGAACAGCGTGCCCTGGGGACCGCGCAGCACCTCCAGTTGCTCGATGTCCATCAGGTCGAACACCGCCATGCCCGGCCGTCCCAGGTAGACGTTGTCGATGTACAGCCCGACGCTGCCTTCCAGGCCATCGCTGGCCGGGTTGTTGCCCAGGCCGCGGATCGACACGCTGGACTGGCGCGCGTGCATGTAGGCGACGTTGACGCTCGGCACCAGCTGCTGCAGATCCTGGATGCGATAGACCCGCTGGCTCTCCAGGGCCTGGCCACCGATCACGCTCATCGGCGTCGGTACGTCCTGGGCGCTCTCCTCGCGACGCCGCGCGGTCACGGTCACGGTTTCCAGCTGGCCGCTGGCGGCGGGCCGGGCGGCATCGGTCTTGGCCGGGGCCTCGGCGGGTGTTTCGGCGTCGGCGGCATAGCCGTGGGACCAGCCGGCGCTACCGGCCAGCAGCAGGGCCAGCGGCAGGCGCTTGAGCCGTCGGGGCGAAGGGGGGGAGACAAGGTTCAACGGGCTCATGGGCGGCTCCTGGGCAAAAAAACAGACTGATCCGTATATTCTTTTAAGTTATTTATTTATGTTTTTAATAAGATTTACGGAATAAGAGATTGCCTTTATAAAGAGTCGACCTAATGCATAGCCAATGCATTTCCCCGATATTTTCAATGTGAAAAATGCATATCGATCTGCGCCAGCTCCGTCACTTCATCGCCCTCGCCGAACAGCGCAGCTTTGTCGCGGCCGCCTTGGCGGTGAACCTGTCGCAATCGGCCTTCAGCCGCAGCATCCAGGCCCTGGAACACAGCGTCGGCTGCCAGCTGGTGGATCGCGGGCGCAAGGACCTGGCGCCGACCAAACAGGGGTTGGTGCTGCTCGAACATGCGCGGCGGCTGGTCAGCGGCGCGCAGCAACTGGCCAACGAGATCAGCCAGTTCAACGGCCTGGAGGCCGGCGAGCTGCGCTTCGGTTGCGGGCCGGCGCCGGCGGCGGGCTTGATCCCGAGGGCCATCGGCAGCTTTATCGGGCGCTACCCCAAGGCGCGGGTGCAATTCCAGGTGGATGACTGGCAAACCCTGGGCAAACGCCTGCTCAGCGAAGAGTTCGAATTTTTCGTCGCCGATACCCGGCAGTTTGAAGCCAACCCGGATTACCTGACCCAGCGCCTGCGCCCGCGCAAATGGCATTTCTGCTGCCGCGCCGGGCATCCGCTGGCCGAGCAGGAAAGCGTCAGCGCCGCCGAGCTGATGAGTTACCCGCTGGCGGCGACCATCCGCCCGCCGAACCTGCGCAAGGTGGTGGTCGATCTCAGCGGTCGGCCGGATTTCGTTCCGAATGTGGAATGCGAGAACAGCTACAGCCTGCTCGGCGTGGTGATGCGCTCGGATGCGATCGGCATCATCGGCGCCTACAGCGATGCCCTGCACAACGCCCGGGGCGAGCTGGTGTGCCTGAAAATCGAAGGCCTGGCCGACGACCTGGAGGAGCTGTACACCCGCTACGGCATCGTCAGCCGCGCCGGCTACCGGCTGTCACCGCTGGCCGAGGCGATGATCGAGGAGATCAAGCGCACCGACGCGCTGGATGAGGATGTGTGTTCCCTGGAGAACTTCGCAGTCTGAAACACCAAACCTGTAGCCGCTGCCGCAGGCTGCGATAAGGCCGCAGGCCTTCAGCGATATTGAAATCGCCGCGCCCCTTCGGTGCGATCGCAGCCTGCGGCAGCGGCTACAGGGGGCGCCTTCGCCCATGCAGGTCGTGCATGAAAACCATGCGCCAAATGCGCTTGTCGTAACGCCCCGCGACAGCGAAAACCCTCACCTGTCTTTCGATCGGTGAAGCCCATGTCCAACCCCGTCCAACCCGTGCGCAACGTGCTGTACATCATGTGCGACCAGCTGCGTCGCGATTACCTGTCGTGCTACGGCCACCCCCATCTGCACACGCCGAACATCGACCGACTGGCCGCCGCCGGCGTGCGCTTCAGCCGCGCCTACACCCAGGGCACCATCTGCGGGCCGTCGCGGATGTCGGCCTACACCGGGCGTTATGTCAGCAGCCACCAGGTGGCGTGGAACGCCGTGCCGCTGCCCCTGGAAGAGCTGACCATCGGCGACTACCTGAGCCCCCACGGCATCCGCACCGCGCTGGTGGGCAAGACCCACGCCACGCCCAACCTCGATGCCCTGCAGCGCCTGGCGATCGACCCCGAGAGCCAGCAGGCCGAAGCCCTCAACGAGGTCGGTTTCGAACCTTACCTGCGCCACGACGGGATCTTCCCCGACAGCCCGCTGTTCGACGACAAACGCGAGTCAGCGCCCTACACCCATTACCTGCGCGAACAGGGCTACGAGGGGCGCAACCCCTGGCACGACTGGGCCAACGCCGCCGAAGGTGAACAGGGTGAAATCCTCAGCGGCTGGAAAATGCGCAACGCCCACTTGCCGGCTCGCGTCCCCGAGCAGCATTCGGAAACCGTCTACACCACCGACCGCGCCCTCGAGTTCATCCAAGAGCAGGGCGAGCAGCCCTGGTGCCTGCACCTGTCCTATATCAAGCCGCACTGGCCCTATATCGCGCCGGCGCCCTACCACGCGCTGTACAGCGCCGAGCAGGTTATCGCCCCGGTGCGCGCCGCCGCCGACGAGGCCAGCGACCACCCGGTGTATGCCGCCTTTCGCCAGCATCAGGAAAGCCAGAATTTCTCCCGCGATGAGGTGCGCCTGAACGTGGTGCCGACCTACATGGGCCTGATCAAGCAGGTGGACGATCAGCTCGGGCGCCTGTTCGACTTCCTGCAAAGCAGCGGGCGCTGGGACGACACCCTGATCGTGTTCACCAGCGACCACGGCGATTTTCTCGGCGATCACTGGCTGGGGGAAAAGGAGTTCCTGTTGGAGCCGGCAGTGGGTGTGCCATTGATCGTGCGTGACCCACGGGCGGCGGCGGATATCAGCCGCGGCACGCTGGACGAGCGCCTGGTGGAAACCATCGACGCCCTGCCGACCTTCCTCGACGCCCTGGGGCTGCCCGGTGCCGAACACCGGCTGGAAGGCCGCTCGCTGATCCCGCTGCTGCACGGTACGGCGGGCGACTGGCGCCGCTACGCCATCAGCGAATACGACTACGCGTTCCAGGCCCCGGCCCGCGAGCGCCTGGCCCAGCCCATCGACCGCTGCCGCATGACCATGGTGCGCAGCGAGCGCTGGAAATACCTGGCCTACGACGGCTTCCGCCCGCAGCTGTTCGACCTGCTCAATGACCCTCAGGAACTCCACGACCTCGGCGCCGACCCGGCCTATGCAGCGGTGCGCGAGGAGCATCTGGGCTATCTGTTCGACTGGCTGCGCGGGCTGAAGCGACGGACCACCATCAGCCACCAAGAAATCGACCTGCGTGGACAACGGTTTCGTTATGGCGAGCCGGAGGCGGAAAAGGTGGTGCAGATCGGGGTGTGGTGAGAGCGCCGCTGCGCGGCTGATCGCGAGCAAGCTCGCTCCTACAGGGACCGTACACAACCTGTAGGAGCGAGCTTGTTCGCGAAAAATCTCAAACTCACCACACACCCTGTAGCCGCTGCCGCAGGCTGCGATCGACCCGAAGGGGCGCGGCGGTCTCAAGATCGCCAAAGGCCTTCGGCCTTATCGCAGCCTGCGGCAGCGGCTACAGAGAGCCGTGACGGCCTCCGTCACAGCCCCTTGATGGTCTGGCTACGTTGCCCGTGCACACCCACCGGCACGTCGCCCTTGAGGGTTACGCGGCGTACCACGCGGTCCTGGGTGCCGTAGTCGTCGACCGCGTAATGCTGGGTCGAGCGGTTGTCCCAAATCGCCACGTCACCGGCGGTCCAGCGCCAGCGCACGGTGTTTTCCAGGCGGGTGACATGGCTTTGCAGCAGGTTGAACAGGTGCGCCGAATCGGCCTGGGTGTAGCCCTTGATGCGCTTGACGAAATGCCCGAGCACCAGGCTCTTCTCGCCGCTCACCGGGTGCACGCGCACCAGCGGGTGTTCGGTCTCGTAGACGGTGGAGGTGAACACCTTGCGATAACGCTCCAGCTTCTCCGCCGACACGTCCGGCTTGGCCCCGGCGTAATCGTATTCGTTGCTGTGCACCGCCCAGAGCTTGTCCGCCAGCTCGCGCAGCTCCGCCGGCAGTTCGTTGTAGGCGGTGGCGGTGTTGGCCCAGACCGTATCGCCGCCGGAGGCCGGCGCCACCACCGAACGCAGGATCGAGGCCTTCGGGTAGGCATCGACGAAGGTCACGTCGGTGTGCCAGGAGTTGGCGCGCTGGCCCTCGGCGCCGTCCAGTTCGAGCAGGTAACGGGTGCCGTCGCGCACCGGCACGGTGGGGTGCGCCACCGGCTCGCCGAGCAGGTGGGAGAAGGCTTCCTGGCTCTGGTCGTCGAGGTGGGTCTGGCCACGGAAGAAGATCACCTTGTAGTCCACCAGCGCCTGCTGGATGGCCTCGACCGTGGCGGCGTCCAGCTCGCCGGAGAGTTGCACGCCACGGATCTCGGCGCCGATACGGCCGGCCACCGGGTGGATCTCAAGCGCATGAACAGCGGGTTTAACGGCTAGTGCGGCATTGCTCATCGGGTCGACCCTCGTCTGACTGCTTACGGTTGAGCGGCAGCGAAACAACGCTCTATCTATATTCGATTTAGATCTAATAGATATTCACATGCTTCGTTGACGGAATAAGAGCTTGCATTTAAAACCTCATTCCTCACTCGTCGCAAATGCCTTCGGGCTATTTTTCGGATGCCGGGAAAGCATATGGATCTTCGCCAGTTGCGTTACTTCATCGCCCTCAACGAACACCGCAGTTTTGTCCGCGCGGCCGACGCCATGGGCATCACCCAGCCGGCCTTCAGCCGCAGCATCCAGGGCCTGGAGCAGGAGTTCGGCTGCGTGCTGGTGGACCGTGGCAACAAGGATTTGCGCCCCACGCCGGAAGGCCAGGTGGTGTTGCAGCACGCCCTGAGCCTGGTGCAGGGCGCGGCCTTGCTGAGCAGCGAAGTGACGCAGATGACCAAGCTCGACGCCGGCGAACTGCGCTTCGGTTGCGGCCCGGCGCCGGCGGTGAAACTGGTGCCCGACGCGGTGGCGCAATTCACCGGCATCCACCCCAAGGTGCGCATCTGCCTGGAGGTGGATAACTGGGAAAAACTCAGCCGCAGCCTGAGCCGCGAAGAGATCGAATTCTTTATCGCCGACATCCGCCATTTCGAGGCCGACCCGAACTTCCAGACCCAGCCCCTGACGCCCAAGCGCGGAGTGTTTTTCTGCCGCCCGGGGCACCCGTTGCTGGCCAAGGAAAGCCTGTCGACCAACGACATGTTCGACTACCCGCTGGCCACCACCCTGATCCCGCCGGGGATCCGCAAGCTGCTGGCAAACCTCAGCGGGCGCATCGACTTTTCCCCGACCATCCAGACCGAACACTTCCCGGCGCTGGTGAAGATCGTGCGCCAGTCCAATGCGATTGGCGTGGGCACCGAAGAGGCCTTCGTCGAGGACATCGAACAGGGCTCCCTGGCGCTGCTGCACTGGCGCAACCTGCCGCAGAACATCGAGAGCATGAACGCCCGCTGCGGCATCGTCAGCCGCACGGGATTCCGCCTGTCGCCAGCGGCCCGCAAGATGATCGAAGTGCTGGTGGCGGTGGATCGGCAGCAGGTCAGCATTGCGTCCTAGGACGCCATCGCCTGGGCGTCTCGGCGCTGATCACCCTGCTCTGCGTGGTGGTCAACTACCTGGCGCCGCA
>NZ_JAQZAB010000126.1:104607-164576 GCF_028640915.1 Pseudomonas sp. B3G-3
CTGTAGGAGCGAGGCTTGCCCGCGATAACGATCCCAGCTGCACCCCAGGCTTAAAGCCCCGCCGCCGCCAACTGCGGCGCCACCCATTCGCTGACCTTGAACGGCTTGCGAATCAGCCGCTGCTGCGCGGCCAGGTCCACCGCGTCCTGCAGTTTGCCGAGGAACACCGGGTCCAGGGTCGAGGGGAAGATTTCGCTGAAGCGCTGATCCTTGAGGTCCTGCTGCAGCACCGCCGGCGGGTAGCTGGCCAGCCCCGACACCAGCTCGATATAGGCGTCCTTGTTGCTGTCCTGGGTCAGCCACTGCACGGCCTGCTGCTGGGCCTTGAGCAGCTTCTCCACCACCTCGGGATGGGCGTCGACGAACGCGCCGCTGCCCACCAGCACCGCCTGCACGCTACCCGCGCCGCCCAGGTCCTTGGTGTTCAGCGGCACCTCGGCCAGGCCCTTGGCCTGCAAGGCATTCAGGTTGGAGCCGCCCCAGGTAGCATCGATTTGCTTCGCCGCCAGCGCCGCGACCGCCGCGTTGAAATCCAGGTTGATGATCTTCAGGTCCTTCTCGCTCAGCCCCTGGCTGGCCAGCGCGGCATCCAGCGACAGCTGCGTGGCGGTGCCGCGGAACACTGCGACCCGCTTGCCCTTGAGGTCCTGCAAGGTCTTGATCCCCGATCCCGGCACCACTCCCAGGTACTGCTTGACCCCACGGGCCGTGGCGCTGAGCAGGCGGGTGTCCAGGCCGTTGGACTTGCCGATGATTGCCGCCAGGTCCCCCAGGTAAGCCAGGTCCACCTGACCGTTGGCGAAGGCCTCGTTGATCACCGGGCCCGCGCCCTTGAAGTAGTTCCACTGGATGCTGATGCCCTGGTCGGCGAAGGCCTTTTCGAAGATCTGCTGCTGGCGCAGCACGTCTGTCACCCCGCCGCCGCTGTGCTGGGTGCCGGCGCTGAGGTCCGGCACGGCGATGCGGATCTGCTTGAGTTCATCGGCCTGGGCCAGCAGCGGCAGGCAGCCCAGAAGCCCCGCCAGGGCCGGCGCGGCGAACAGGCTGAGGACGCGTTTGAAGGGAAGGTTCATAAGGTGTGGCTCCTGGCTACGACGGGCATTGAGGAGCAGAAGGTAGGCCCAAGGCGGTCCAAGCTTTAAATACTATAAGTTCACATTTTAATAACCCGTTCGAATAAACCAGCCAGGACGCGGCTCTGCGCGGCGTATGCATGGACAGCATCGAAAATATTCTCCAAATGCATTGGATGCAGCGTGCCTGGAGGCCTTAAATGGCCTCTCTTATCTCCCAATAGCATCGATATAACTTTTTATATAACCAAAATAAGATTCTGTAGGAGCGAGGCTTGCCCGCGATAGGCCGCAGGCCGGTGGTGGCCCTGTTGCGACCTTGAGGTCGCCATCGCGGGCAAGCCTCGCTCCTACAGAAGAAGAAAGAACAGAAGAAAAAAGATGCAGCACAACCCGACAACGGAGATCGTCCATGGCCCGTGTTTCCCTTCTCAGCTTGCCGTTGGCCGCGCCCGCCGATAAGCCGCTGTCCTGGCCGCGCATCCACCGGCGGCTGTTGCCCTGGTTGCTGCCCCTGGGCCTGTTCGTCCTGTGGTGGCTGGCCAGCCGCAATGCCTGGATGAGCGAGCAGATCCTGCCGGCACCCGCGCTGGTCTGGAGCAGCGCGCTCGAGCTGGCCGGCGGCGAGTTGTGGAGCCATCTGGCGATCAGCCTGCAACGGCTGGCCTGGGGCCTGCTGGCAGGTATCGGCGCCGGCGCCGTGCTGGGCGCGGCACTGGGCTCCAGCCGGCGCCTGGAGCGCCTGGTGTTCCCGACCTTCGCCGCCCTGGCCCAGGTCCCGACCCTGGCCTGGATCCCGCTGTTCATGGTGTTTTTCGGCATCGGCGAACTGCTCAAGCTGGTGGTCCTGGTCAAGGCCATCGTGGTGCCCGTGACCCTGCATACCCTGGTCGGCGTGCGCGACGCCCAGCCCAGATTGCGCGAAGCCGCCGCCGTGCTGCGCCTGCCGCCGCACCTGCTGATCCGTCGGCTGATACTGCCCGCCGCCCTGCCCGCCTTCATGGCCGGCGTGCGCCTGGCCCTGGCCGCCGGCTGGACCTCGTTGCTGGCGGTGGAGCTGCTGGCCTCCAGCGAAGGCATCGGCTACCTGATGGTCTGGGCGCGCCAGCTGTTCATGCTGGATATCGTCTTCGTCTGCATCGTGGTGATCGGGGTGATTGGCGTGGCCATGGACCGCGGCATCGGCCTGCTGGACAAGGCCCTGGTGCACTGGCCGCACCCGGCCATCGCGCAGATCCGCCGCGGCCCGCGCTACCAGGGCTGGCAACGCCTGCAACCCTGGTTGCTACCGCTGTTCCTGCTGGCGCTGTGGCAAGTGGCGAACCAACTGGAATGGGTCGACGCCAACATTCTGGTGAGCCCGCTGGCGGTGCTGCAAACCACCTGGAACGGCCTGCTCGACGGCAGCCTGTCCGGCGGCCTGGGCCTGAGCCTGCGGCGCACCCTCGGCGGCCTGTTGCTGGGCGGCGGCCTGGGTTTTGCCCTGGGCCTGCTGCTGGGCTTGTCGCATCTGAGCGAACGGATTCTGGGCCCTACCCTGGCGGCGCTCCGGCAGATCGCCATTTTCGCCTGGGTGCCGCTGCTCACCGCCTGGTTCGGCCTCGGCGAGCTGGCGAAATGGGTATTTGTCGCCCTGGCTGCGTTCTTCCCGCTGTTTATCGCCACCCAGCGCAGCGTCGCCAACCTGTCGCCGCAACTGACCGAGGCGGCGCAAGTGCTGCGCCTGAACCTCTGGCAACGCCTGCGCCGCCTGGTGCTGCCGGGCGCCGCGCCGGGGATCTTCGCCGGGCTGCGCCTGAGCCTGATCTACGCCTGGCTGGGGACCATCGGCGCGGAATATTTCATGCCGTCCAACGGCGGCATCGGCAGCCAGATGATCGGCGCCCAACAGCTGCTGCGCATGGACCTGATCCTCGCCGGCATGCTCCTGGTGGGCCTCACCGGCGCCCTGCTCAACCTCATTGGCCAACAGCTCGAAACCCGCGCCACACGCTGGAGACACGCATGAACGCACTCGTACCTTCCCCTATCGTCAGCTTCAACCAGGTGGGCAAGACCTTCGAGGTCGCCGGCGGCGAACTGGAGGCGATCCGCGAATTCAACCTGGAAATCGCCGAGGGCGAATTCGTCGCCATCGTCGGCTCCAGCGGCTGCGGCAAATCCACCCTGCTGCGCCTGCTGATCGGCCTGGACACACAGTTTCGCGGCGAGATCCGCGTCGACGGCAAGGCCGTCAACGGCATCGGCGGCGAACGCGGCATCGTGTTCCAGGAACACCGCCTGTTCCCCTGGCTGACGGTCGAGGAAAACATCGACCTGGGCCTGGTCAACGAAGCCCTGAGCGCCAGCGAACGGCAAACCCGCATCGCCGATTTCATCGAACTGGTGGGCCTCACCGATTTCACCCGCGCCTACCCGCACCAGCTCTCCGGCGGCATGGCGCAACGGGTGGCCATCGCTCGCGGCCTGGTGGCCAGCCCGCGCATCCTGCTGCTGGACGAACCCTTCGGCGCCCTCGATGCGCTGACCCGCCAGCAGATGCAGGACGAACTGCTGGCGATCCGCGAGCGGGCCAGGATCACCACGGTGCTGGTCACCCATGACGTCGAGGAAGCGATCTTCCTCGCCGACCGCGTGGTGGTGATGGAACCGCGCCCCGGCCGGATCAAGCGGGTGGTGGACATCGCCCTGCCCCATCCGCGCCAGCGCAGCAGTTTCGACTTCCACCAGCTGCGCGAAGAACTGCTCCACGAACTGACCAGCGACGATCACTACCAGGTGCCTTTGCCCGCCCAGATCCGTGACCTGCCACTGGCCTTTATTGCTTGCTGATAAGGAGTGAATAGATGCCGCAACGTCCCAACTTCCTGGTGATCCTGGCCGACGACCTGGGCTTTTCCGATCTCGGTGCCTTCGGCGGTGAAATCGCCACGCCGAACCTCGATGCCCTGGCTTTCAACGGCCTGCGCCTGACCGACTTCCACACCGCGCCGACCTGCTCGCCGACCCGCTCCATGCTGCTCACCGGCACCGACCACCATATCGCCGGCATCGGCACCATGGCCGAGGCCCTGACCCCGGAACTGATCGGCAAGCCGGGCTACGAGGGCCACCTCAACGACCGCGTGGTGGCCCTGCCCGAGCTGCTGCGCGACGCTGGCTACCAGACCCTGATGAGCGGCAAATGGCACCTGGGCCTGACCGCCGAACTGGCGCCCCACGCCCGTGGTTTCGAGCGTTCGTTCTCGCTGCTGCCCGGCGCCGCCAACCACTACGGTTTCGAGCCGACCTACGACGAAAACACCCCGGGCCTGCTCAAATCCACCCCGGCGCTGTACATCGAGGACGACCGCTTCATCGACGAGTTGCCCAAGGATTTCTATTCCTCCGACGCCTTCGGCGACAAGCTACTGCAGTACCTCAAGGAGCGCGACCAGACCCGGCCGTTCTTCGCCTACCTGCCGTTTTCCGCGCCGCACTGGCCGCTGCAGGCCCCCGAGGAAGTGGTGGCCAAGTACCGTGGCCGTTATGACGCCGGCCCCGAGGTGCTGCGCCTGGAGCGCCTGGAAAAGCTCAAGCAACTGGGGCTGATCGAGGCCGATGTGGAACCGCATCCGCTGCTGGGCCTGAGCGCCGAATGGGCGGCCCTGAGCGAGCAGCAACGGCAGGTTTCCGCGCGGGCCATGGAGGTCTACGCGGCGATGGTCGAGCGCATGGACTGGAACATCGGCCGGGTGGTGGACTACCTGCGCAAGCAGGGCCAGCTGGACAACACCTTTATCCTGTTCATGTCCGACAACGGCGCCGAAGGCGCGCTGCTGGAGGCCTTCCCCAAGTTCGGCCCGCAGCTTTTGACCTACCTCAACCAGCACTACGACAACAGCCTGGACAACATCGGCCGCGCCAACTCCTACGTCTGGTACGGCCCGGCCTGGGCGCAGGTCGCCACCGCCCCGTCGCGCCTGTTCAAGGCCTTCACCACCGAAGGCGGGATCCGCGTGCCGGCGCTGGTGCATTACCCGCAGCTGTCGCTCAAGGGCCGGATCAGCCATGGCTTCGGCACGGTGATGGACATCACCCCGACCATTCTCGACCTGGCCGGGGTGCGCCATCCGGGCAAGCGCTGGCGCGGCAAGGAGGTGGCGCCGTTGCGGGGCAAGTCGTGGCTGGGCTTCCTGTCCGGCGAGACCGCGCAGGTGCACGACGAACACACGGTCACCGGCTGGGAGCTGTTCGGCCGCCGGGCGATTCGCCAGGGCCAGTGGAAAGCGGTGTACATCCCCGGCCCCGTGGGCCCGGCGACCTGGCAGCTGTACGACCTGAGCCAGGACCCGGGGGAGATCCACGACCTGGCACAGAGCAATCCGGACAAGCTCAGTGCGCTGATAGGCCATTGGCAGCAATACGTGGACGAAACCGGGGTGATCCTCAGCGCCTCGCCGTTCCAGCCGGATTGATCCCGTAGCCGCTGCCGAAGGCTGCGATAGGTCCGCAGGACCTCCTAGGACCTTGAGATCGCTGCGGCCGTACCGGCCGATCGCAGCCTGCGGCAGCGGCTAAAGGGTTGTGCAAGGCGCCGGGGATTGCGGCGTCCGGGTAATCGTTATCGCGGGCAAGCCTCGCTCCTACGGATGGGCGTCGTTCATAAATGTCGCGAACGACACAGCTCTGTAGGAGCGAGGCTTGCCCGCGATTGGCCCTCAACGCCGATCCATCACGCCCTGACGCCCCGCACCACCTGCGCCGCCGCCTGTTCCTTGCGGGTAAAGCGATTGGCCCGGCCGAAGGTGCCGAAATCGTTGAAGCGCACGCCCATCTCGGCCATCACCTTGTGCGCTACCGGCGCGGTCAGCTGGCGGATATAGAAGGGTTCCTTGACCACGAAATGGTGGATGCCGTGGGTGCTGCCGAAGTTGAAGCAGAACGCCTGTAACGGCCACAGCCACCAGGGGTTGAGCACCTGGGTCTGCTGGATCACGTTGCCCGCTTCGATGTCGCCGTAGTAGTGCATGTTCGAGCTGACGAAATGCAGGCAGAAGGTGCGCAGCACATTGGGGCCGATGATCACCACCACGGCAATATCGATCACCTGCATCACCGCCAGGGTGTCGGCCGACCAATCGATGGGCGCACCCAGCAGCGCGGCGACGCCATTGGCGGCGTGGAAGCCGAGAAACACATACCAGGCCCCCCAATGCAGTAACGCCAGCGGTGCGTACACCTTCAGGGTGCGCTTGAGGATATTGCGCTTGTGCGCCCAGGTCCTGGCCCGCAGGGTGCGGATCAACGACGACATGAGGTTGTCGCCAACCATCAGCAGCCGGGCGAAACCCCAGGGCTCGCCGTTGGTGATGGCGCGCTCCTCCATGTCGGCCTCGGTGCCGGACACCTTGTGGTGATTGAGGTGCAAATGACGGCGGATCCAGGGATTGATGGTGCTCGGCCGCGCCAGCCAGACCAGCGCCAGCATCAGGTTGTGGGGGATGCGCTGCTTGCGGAAATACATGCTGTGGATCAGGTCGTGTTCCAGCTCGTGGGTCAAGGAGGCGAAAAATGCGTTGAGCAGCAGGCAGGCCCACCAGGCCATGTACCCGCCGATATAGAGCGCCGCCGTGCCGATCATCCCGGCCAGGGCCAAGGCCAGGATGCCCGCGCCCAACGCGTCCTGATGCTTGAGCAGCGGGTAGCGCTCGCGCAACTCGACGCCCCTGGCCAGCACCACCTCACGAATATGCGCCGATCGTTGCTGAGCATTCAGCCGGTCGGGACTTGCAGAAGTACCGTGCATGCTTCCATCCTCTGGTTATTGATGTTCGCATCCTGCCCTGCGCCCGCGCGCCGGGCGCTAGCCGCGGACGCCAACCTGTTGACCGGACGCGCCAACCGCCATGACCGAACCCACTTCCCTCGCCAGCTGGACCCGCGCCCTGCGCAAGCAGCTCGATGCCCTGGGCCTCGACAGTACCGCCCTGTGCCACCAGGCCGGGCTCGACCCGCAACTGATGGACGACCCCAACGCCCGCTACCCGCTGTCGGGCACTACCCGCCTGTGGCAGCTGGCGGTGCAGGCCAGCGGCGACCCGGCCATCGGCCTGCGGGTCTCGCGCTTCGTCAGCCCGACCACCTTCCATGCCCTGGGTTATGCGCTGGTGGCCAGCGGCAGCCTGCGGGAAGTGTTCGAGCGCATCGTGCGTTATCACCAGGTGGTCAGCGATGCCCTGGAGCTGGAGCTGACCCGCACCGAGGACCGTTATCGCTTTCGCCTGAAGGTCCCCGAGGGCAACCCGGAACCGGCGTTCGAGGCCATCGACGCCTTTGTCGCGATCTACGTGCGCACCTGCCGCAACCGCCTGGGCCGCGACTATGCGCCGCTGGCGGTGTACCTGCGGCGCCCCGAACCGGTGGACCCCAAGCAATGGCACACAGTGTTTCGCGCGCCGGTGTTTTTCAGCGCCGACGAGGACCGCCTGGAGTTCGGCCTGCACGACTTCGACAGCCACCTGGACGACGCCAACCCGGAACTGGCCGAACACAACGAGGCCGTGCTCAAGCGCACCCTGATGCAACTGCAACCCTTGACCTGGGAGCGCAAGGTGCGCGGGGTCATTGAGTCCCAGTTGCCGGAAGGCGAACCCTCGGCCGAACGGGTCGCCCAGGCCCTGCACCTGAGCCTGCGCAGCCTGCAACGCCACCTGGCGGACGAGGGGTGTCGCTTCGACACTCTGCTCAACGAATGCCGGGAGAACCTGGCCCTGCTGCACCTGCGCGACCCGCAGTGTTCCCTGAGCGAGATCAGTTACCTGCTGGGGTTCGCCGATGCCAGCAGCTTCAGCCGCGCGTTCAAGCGCTGGACCGGGATGACGCCGGGGCAGTTTCGCGATGGGTTGCGTTAACTGGGAGACTGGCGGTGCTAGTGCCGGCCTCATCGCGAGCAAGCTCGCTCCTACATGAACAACGCAGGCCCCTGTAGGAGCGAGCTTGCTCGCGATAGCGATCTGACGGTCAAACCCCGGCCAATATCCGCAACCGGTCTTCGTCGAGGATCTCGATCTCGCCATACCCCAGCTTGAGAATCCCCTGCCCCTGCAAATCCTTGAGGATCTGGTTGGTGGTCTGGCGCGACAGCGATAGCAGCAGCGCCAGTTGCTCCTGGGGCAGGTGCAGGACCCGGCGCAGGGTGTCGGTCTCGCCGTAGCCGCGGGCGATCATCAACAGGCGGTTGGCCACCCGCGCCGGGGCCGGCATCAGGCTCAGCTGTTCGAGGTTGATAAAGGTCAGGCGCAGCTTATGGCTCATCAACAGCGCCAGCTGCCGCCAGTATTGCGGGTGCTCGTCCAACAGTTCGAGCAGCGCCGCCTGGGGCACATTGAGCAGGCTGCACGGGCCCACGGCATAGGCGTCATGGGTGCGCGGCTGGCCGTCGAACAGGCAGATCTCGCCGAACCAGTGCGGCGCCTCCACCAGGCTCAGCAGCGCCTCCTTGCCTTGCTCGCTGACCGCGCCGACGCGCACCGTGCCTTCCAGCACCGCGTACAGGCCGCAGGGCGGATCGCCGCGCTGGAACAGGCGCTGGCCCGGCGCCAGCGAGCGCAAACGGGCATTGGCCAGCAGACTATTCTGTAATTCAACGGGCAAGCGGCTGAACCACTGGCCGCTCATCAGGCGCTCACGCCAGACCTGCATCTTCATCGATAGCGTTATCCACACGGGCAGCGAGCCGATTGTCGCCTAGCTGACAGAGCCGGCAACCGGCGCAGGGCATGATTCGATCACCCTACAGGAGGAACAACAATGAAAAGCCTCGTCGACCATCTCAGTCAATACGCCGCCTACCACCGTGATCCGCGCAACATCGCCAGCCACTTTATCGGCATTCCGCTGATTGTGCTGGCCGTCGCGGTCCTGCTGTCGCGCCCCGCCTGGCCGGTCGCCGGGCTGTGGTTGTCGCCGGCGCTGTTGCTGGCGCTGGCGTCATGCGGGTTCTACCTGCGCCTGGAGTTGCGCCTGGGCCTGCTGATGACGCTGCTGATGGGGCTGTCGGTGTGGGCCGGCCATGCACTGGCGCAACAAAGCACCCTGGTCTGGCTGGCCAGCGGGGTGGGCATGTTCGTGATCGGCTGGGTGATCCAGTTCGTCGGCCATTACTACGAAGGGCGCAAGCCGGCCTTTGTCGACGATGTCTCGGGGCTGATCGTCGGGCCGTTGTTCGTGGTGGCGGAGCTGGCGTTTCTGCTGGGGCTGCGCCAGGCGCTCAAGCATGAGATCGAGGCGCGGGCGGGAGGGGTGCGGGTCAATCCGAAGCGCGCGGCGGTGTAGATCGCAATCGCGGGCAAGTCGGATCGCCGCCCGCTCGCTCCTACAGATCGGCGTCGTTCGTAAATGTCGCGAACGACACGAACCTGTAGGAGCGGAGCTTGCTCGCGATGCTTTTGACGTTTAGATATTGGCGACTTTCTGCCAGACCTTGGGCTTGAAGAACAGCGTCTCGCCCTTGGCCAGCCCGACCAGGCTGTCATGGTCTTTTACCACTTCGGCCTCGATCAGTTCGCTCTGCCCTTCGACCTTCAAGGTCACCCGGGTGGTGGCGCCCAACGGACGGATATCGCGCACTTCGGCGGCATGGTGATCGGCCAGTTCGGAGCGCGACAACGACACTTCGTGCGGGCGGAACAGCACATGGTGGTCCTCGCCCAGGTGCAGGCGGTTGGAGTCGCCGAGGAAGTGGTAGACGAAGTCGCTGGCCGGGTTCTCGTACACCTCGCCCGGCGAGCCGATCTGTTCGATCACGCCCTTGTTCATCACCACGATGCGGTCCGCCACTTCCATGGCTTCTTCCTGGTCGTGGGTAACGAATACCGAGGTCAGGTTGATGTCTTCGTGCAGGCGCGCCAGCCAGCGGCGCAGCTCCTTGCGCACCTTGGCGTCCAGGGCGCCGAAGGGTTCGTCCAGCAGCAGCACTTTCGGCTCCACCGCCAGGGCGCGAGCCAGGGCGATCCGCTGGCGCTGGCCGCCGGACAACTGCTCCGGATAGCGGTCGGCGAGCCAGTCCAGCTGCACCATGTTCAACAGCTCATGGACCTTCTCGGCGATCCTGCTTTCGCTCGGGCGCTGGTTCTTCGGCTTCATGCGCAGGCCGAAGGCGACGTTGTCGAACACGCTCATGTGGCGAAACAGCGCGTAGTGCTGGAACACGAAACCGACGTTGCGATCGCGCACGTCGTGGCCGGAGACGTCCTCGCCGTGGAACACGATACTGCCGGCGTCCGGGGTTTCCAGGCCGGCGATGATCCGCAGCAGGGTGGTCTTGCCGCAGCCGGACGGGCCCAGCAGCGCCACCAGCTCGCCGCTCTGGATGTCCAGGTTGATGCTGTTCAGGGCCTTGAAGGCGTTGAAGTTCTTGCTGACGTTACGGACTTCGATCGACATGATTCATTCCTCCGCGGCGCTGGCGCGCAGGCGGTTGATTCGGTTTTCGCTCCACTGCTTGAGCAGCAGGATGAAGAGCGCCAGGATCAGCAACAGGCTCGCGACGGCGAACGCGGCGACGTGGTTGTATTCGTTGTAGAGGATCTCGACGTGCAGCGGCAGGGTGTTGGTCACCCCGCGAATGTGCCCGGAAACCACCGACACCGCACCGAACTCACCCATGGCCCGCGCGGTACAGAGCACCACGCCGTAGATCAGGCCCCACTTGATGTTCGGCACGGTCACATGCCAGAACATCTGCCAGCCGTTGGCCCCCAGCAGCCGCGCGGCTTCCTCTTCCTGGGTGCCCTGCTCCTGCATCAGCGGGATCAGTTCGCGGGCGACAAAGGGCACGGTGACGAAGATGGTCGCCAGGACGATGCCCGGCAGGGCGAACACGATCTGGATATCGTGATCCTGCAGCCACGGCCCGAACAGACCCTGGGCGCCGAACATCAGCACATAGACCAGGCCGGCGATCACCGGCGACACCGAGAACGGCAGGTCGATCAGGGTCACCAGGATGCTCTTGCCGCGGAAGGTGTATTTGCTCACGCACCAGGCAGCGCTGACGCCGAACACCAGGTTCAGCGGCACCGAGATCAGCACGGCGATCACCGTCAGCTTCAGGGCCGACAATGCGTCCGGCTCGAAGATCGCGGCGAAGAACGCGCCGAGGCCGAGCTTGAGCCCCTGGGACACCACGATGAACAGCGGCAGCAGCAGGAACAGGGCGAAGATCAGCCAGCCAAGGCCGATCAGGATGCGCCGCGAAGTGGCGCTGCCACGACGGTCGGCGTTGGCCGAAGAGGCTGCGGAAATGGACGATTGGGACATGGTTCGCGCCTCCTTAAGGTCGTTCGATGCGCCGTTGCAGCAGGTTGATCAGCAGCAACAGGACAAAGGAAACCACCAGCATCAACACGCCGATGGAGGTCGCGCCGGTGTAATCGTACTGGTCGAGCTTGACCATGATCAGCAGCGGCAGAATTTCGGTTTTCATCGGCATGTTGCCGGCGATAAAGATCACCGAGCCGTACTCGCCGACGCCCCGGGCAAAGGCCAGGGCGAAACCGGTCAGCCAGGCCGGCAGCAGCGCCGGCACCAGGATGTGGCGGAACACTTGCCAGGGTTTGGCGCCGAGGCAGGCGGCGGCTTCTTCGACTTCCCGGGGAATGTCGGCCAGCACCGGCTGTACGGTGCGCACCACGAACGGCAGGGTGACGAAAGTCAGCGCCAGAGTGATACCCAGCGGGGTGTAGGCGATCTTGAACCCCAGGTCGGTGGCGAACTGGCCGACCAGGCCGGTCGGTGCGTACAGCGCGGTCAGCGCGATACCCGCCACGGCGGTGGGCAGGGCGAACGGCAGGTCGATCATCGCGTCGATGATCTTGCGCCCGGGAAAGCTGTAGCGCACCAGCACCCAGGCCAGCAGCGTGCCGATCACGCCGTTGATGATCGCCGCGTACAGCGCCGTGCCGAAGCTCAGCTTGAGCGCGGCGAGCACCCGCGGTGCCGAGACGATGGCCCAGAACTGATCCCAGGTGAGTTGGGCGGCATGCACGAACATCGCCGCCAGGGGTATGAGCACAATCAGGCTGAGGTACACCAAGGTGTAGCCCAGCGTCAGCCCGAAGCCGGGTATGACGGGGGAGATACGACGCGACATAAAAGTCCTTGGTTAGCGGGTAGATACCATTGTAGGAGCGAGCTCGCTCGCGAAGAACTCAAGGGCACCGCGCTCATTCAGAATGTACGCGTCATCGTTGACGATCTTCGCGAGCAAGCTCGCTCCTACAGGTAGTGTTGCTTATTGCGCCTGGTAGATCTGGTCGAACACCCCGCCATCATTGAAGAATTTCGGTTGGGCAGTTTTCCAGCCGCCGAAGTCCTTGTCGATGGTCACCAGGTCCAGTTTCGGGAACTGCTGAGCGTATTTGGCCGCCACATCCTTGTCCCGCGGACGATAGAAGTTCTTCGCCGCGATCTCCTGGCCGGCCGGGCTGTACAGGTGCTTGAGGTAGGCCTCGGCGATCTCGGTGTTGCCCTTTTTCTCGGCGTTCTTGTCCACCACCGCCACTGGCGGCTCGGCGAGGATCGACAGCGAAGGCACGACGATGTCGAACTTGTCGGCGCCACCGTCTTCCTTCAATGCCAGGAAGGCTTCGTTTTCCCAGGCCAGCAACACATCACCCTGACCGTTGTTGACGAAGGTGATGGTCGAGCCGCGGGCGCCGGTATCCAGCACCGGTACGTGCTTGAACAACTCCTTCACGTATTCCTGGGCCTTGGCTTCGCTGCCACCGGCTTTCAGGCCATAGGCCCAGGCGGCGAGGAAGTTCCAGCGGGCACCACCGGAGGTTTTCGGGTTCGGCGTGATCACCGACACGTCTTTCTTGATCAGGTCGCCCCAGTCCTTGATGCCCTTGGGGTTGCCCTTGCGCACCAGGAACACGATGGTCGAGGTGTAGGGCGTGCTCGCATCCGGCAGGCGCTTTTGCCAGTCGGCCGGCAGGCTCTTGCCGAGTTTGGCGATTTCATCGATGTCGCCGGCCAGCGCCAGGGTCACCACGTCGGCGCGCAGGCCGTCGATCACCGCGCGGCCCTGCTTGCCCGAGCCACCGTGGGATTGCTGGATCTTGACGTTGTCGCCCGGGTGTTCCTTTTTCCAGAAGCTTGTGAATTCGGTGTTGTAGTCCTGGTACAGCTCGCGGGTCGGGTCGTACGACACGTTGAGCAATTCGTAATCCTTGGCAACGGCGGAACCGGCAAAAACGGCGCTGGCGAGGGCGGCCAGGGCATAACGGCGAATCGACGACATGATGGAGCTCCCGAATTTTTTAATGTGCTGGCATTTTTCTTATGGCGAATCAGGCCCGCATTCGTGGGCGAACGCTGGGGTTCAGGTTGGGGGTCATGGATGACGCCCTCCGGTGGTCCAGTCGGGCCTCTCGCGGCGAGAGGTAGTGCGAAATTCAGCTTGGTTTATTGCCAGGGTTTTGCAGGCGGAATTTTTCCTTGCGTTCGATCTGCACGACCTGGGCGTTGTGCACGGTGATTTCCACCGCGCCGAAACGCAGGTCGCGCAACGCGCTTTGAATCTCGCGCAAGATGGTTTGTTCGTCCTGGCCGTCAACGCTACGAAGAGATGCGCTCATGGTGTTGCTCCTGAATGAGATGTGCCTGGCAGTGGCGGCACTGCTTGCGGCGTGAGGGCAATAGTAGATAGGCGCAGATATTCTTAAAAATACTATTTAAGAATGTTTATATAACCAGAAGAAATTATTTGAGCTGACACGGGGTTGCGTGGGAATTGGCGCTGATTGCAGCGCCAACTCGCCTCCGTAGGAGCGAAGCTTGCCCGCGATGGCGGCCTGCCTGATACACCGCGGCGCCTTGATCGCGAGCAAGCTTCGCTCCTACAGAAGCTGCCGCAGGTCCTCCTACGTCCTCACGCGCGCCACGGCCGTCCCGGCCGATCGCAGCCTGCGGCAGCGGCTACAGGTGGAATCGATGCAAGTCCGGCAATCAGTGGATCTGCGGCACCCGGCCCCATTCCAGTTGCGTGGCCGGCACCGGGCGGCCGAACCAGTAGCCCTGGCCCAGGTCGCAGCCCTGGTCGAGGAGGAACCGCGCCTGCTCCACCTGTTCGATGCCTTCGGCGTGCACCTGCATGCCCATGCTCTGGGCCAGGGCGATGATCACCCGGGAGATCGCCGCGTCGTCTTCGTCCCACGGCAGACCGGCGACAAAACCCTGGTCGATCTTCAGCTTCTGCACCGGCAGGCGCTTGAGCCGCAGCAGCGAGGAATAACCGGTGCCGAAGTCGTCGATGGCCAGGCGCAGCCCCAGTTCGCGCAGGCGATGCATCTGCTCCAGGGCGACTTCCGGGTCTTCCATCACCGCGCTTTCGGTGACTTCCAGCTCCAGATAGGCCGGGTCAAGGCCGGTGTCGTGCAGCACCTGGGCCACCTGCTGGTACAGCTCACGACGGGCAAACAGACGGCTGGAGACGTTCACCGCGACGAAGGACAACGCCATGCCCTCCGCCTGCCATTGGCACATCTGCCGACACGCCTGCTGCATGACCCAGGCATCGATCTCGGCGATCAGCCCGGTGCGTTCGGCAATCGGGATGAACTCGCCAGGCGGCACCAGGCCGCGTTGCGGATGCTCCCAGCGCACCAGCGCCTCGACCCCGACCAGGCGGCTGCTGGCGAGGTCGTGCACCGGTTGGTAGAACACCCGCAGCTCCTGCTGCTCCAGGGCGCGGCGCAATTCGAAGGCAATCTCCACCCGTTGCTGGGCGTGGGCCGTCAGTTCCTCGGTGTACAGCGCGTAGCTGTCGCGCCCGGCGCTCTTGGCCTTGAACAGCGCCGTGTCGGCGTTGCGCAACAGTTGCTCGGCGCTCAGGGCGTCGCTGGGGAACAGGCTGATGCCGATGCTGGCATTGATGAACAGCTGATTCTCGTCCATCAGGAAAGGCTGCTTCACCCCGTCGATGATGCGTTGCGCCAGCACCGCGGCCTGCCCCGGCTGCGCGCAGCTCTCGACCAGCACGGCGAACTCGTCGCCGCCCAGCCGCGCCAGGGTGATGCCCGGGCCAAACATGCCTTGCAGGCGCTGGGCCACGGCCTTGAGCAGACGGTCGCCGACATTGTGCCCAAGGCTGTCGTTGATCATCTTGAAGTGATCCAGGTCGACCATCAGCAGCGCGCAGCCGCGCTTGTGGATCTGCGCCGACGCCAGGGCCTGCTCGGCGCGGTCGGTGAACAGCAGGCGATTGGGCAGGTCGGTCAGCGGATCGTGGTGCGCCAGGTGGGCCAGTTCGTGCTCGGAATCCTTGATCGCGCTGATGTCGGAGAACACCGCGACATAGTGGCTGAGCTGACCGTCGTCATCGCGGATGGCGCGGATGGTCTGCCACTGCGGGTAGATCTCGCCGCATTTGCGTCGGTTCCAGATCTCGCCGCTCCACTCGCCCGTGGTGTTCAGCGAATCGAACATGACCTGGTAGAAATCCGCCGTGTGGTGCCCGGACTTGAACATGCTCGGCTGGCGGCCCAGCACCTCGTCGCGCTGATAGCCGGTGATCTCGATGAACGCGCGGTTCACATGGACGATCTGGCCCCGGCGATCGCTGACCAGCACCCCTTCGCGGGTGCAATCGAACACCGCGGCCGCCTGGCGCAGACGCTCGCGGTCCTCGCGCTGGTGGTGCAGCCAGGAGTCGGCGCCCAGCAAACGCAACAGGCGGCCCCGCGCGATGAAGATCAGGACCGCGCTGACCAGCGCCCAGAGATACCCGTTGATCAGTTGCCAGCGCGCCAGATCGTTCGACTCATCGAAGAAACTGCTCAATAAATGACCACTGAACTGCAGCCACAACACAGACAACAAGAGGTAGAGCAGGGCTGCGCGCAAAGCGTCGCGAGAAGAAACCGACATAAGGTCGTCAATGTCCTTACGGAAAGCTAGGGATTATAGAGGAAGAAACATCTCGCCACTCTTATCTGAAAGGGCGACTGGTTTTCTCTGTGGGCTTGGTGATAATGCGACTGCTGTTTTTTCTTTATCGAGGGCCCTACAGCCTATGTGGTACGAAGGTTTTCTTGGCTTGTCGGCCTGGCAACTGGTGGCAGTCACCCTGTTAATGACTCACGTGACCATCGTTGCGGTCACGGTTTACCTGCATCGCTATTCAGCCCACCGCTCCCTGGAGCTCAACGCCGGCCTGAAACATTTCTTCCGCTTCTGGCTGTGGCTGACCACGGCGCAGAACACCCGCGAGTGGACCGCCATCCACCGCAAGCACCACGCCAAATGCGAAACCGCGGACGACCCCCACAGCCCGGTGATCAAGGGCCTGTCCACGGTGCTGCGCAAAGGCGCCGAGCTGTACCGCGAAGAAGCGAAAAACCCGGAAACCCTGCGCATCTACGGCAAGAACTGCCCGGACGACTGGATCGAACGCAACCTCTACTCGCGCTACAAGCTGGGCGGCGTGGCGCTGATGGCGGTGATCGACCTGCTGCTGTTCGGCACCATCGGCATCACCATCTGGGCGATCCAGATGATGTGGATCCCGTTCTGGGCCGCCGGGGTGATCAACGGCCTGGGCCACGCGGTCGGGTATCGCAATTTCGAATGCCGCGACGCGGCGACCAACCTGGTGCCCTGGGGCATCCTGGTCGGCGGCGAAGAGCTGCACAACAACCATCACACCTACCCCAACTCGGCCAAGCTGTCGGTGAAGAAGTGGGAGTTCGACCTGGGCTGGGCCTGGATCAAGGTGTTCAGCTTCCTGCGCCTGGCCAAGGTGCAGCGTGTCGCGCCGATCGCCCACCGGGTCGAAGGCAAGGGCCACCTGGACATGGACACGGCGATGGCGATCCTCAACAACCGTTTCCAGATCATGGCGCAGTACCGCAAGCTGGTGATCGCACCGCTGGTCAAGCAGGAGCTGGACAAGGTCGATCACTCGGTGCGCCATCAGTTCCACCGCGCCAAGCGCCTGCTGTCGCGGGAAACCAGCCTGCTGGAAGAGCGTCACCATGCGCGCATCCAGAACATGCTGGAGCACAGCCAGGCCCTGAAAGTGATCTACGAAAAACGCCTGGCGCTGCAGCAGATCTGGGCCAAGACCAGCTCCAACGGCCACGACATGCTGGCGGCGATCAAGGACTGGGTCCACGAAGCCGAGGCCAGCGGGATCCAATCGCTGCGCGACTTCGCCAGCCAGTTGAAAACCTACTCGCTGCGCCCCGCCACCGCCTGACGCTGGCCCGTTCACCCGCCACGGCAAGCTCAGCTGCCGTGGCCGGTGGGCTTCGCTACCCTCGCCGCCCCCTGAGTTCCAGCCCGTCATCCGCGGCACCGTGACCGCCCAGCGGCTGCCGGCTCCCAGACCACGGAAACCGGGAACTTCGTCGCCAATCCCCTATCTCAAGCAACACTTCGCCATCCAGGCGGGCTTTCTGTGGCCGCTTCGTTTCCCGAGCGGCATGCGCTTTGAGATCGGTGCCGATGGTCAACAAGAACCCACAACTCCCATCCGCTTTGCCCCAGTGGCCCGAGGCCGCGCAAACCCTGATGGCGCTGATGCACGCCCAGGGCGAGGTTGCCCGGCTGACGGAACGCGAACAGCTGTTCAGCTCGTTGCTGGTCAGCGTCAATGCCGTGCTCTGGGCCTTCGACTGGGAAGCCCGCCAGGTGCTGTATGTCAGCCCGGCGTATGAACGCATCTTCGGCCGCTCCGCCGGCCTGCTGCTGGCCGACGCCAACGAATGGCGCGACAGCGTCTACCCCGACGACCTCGAATACGCCGAGCGGACCCTGGCCCAGGTGCTGGAAAAAGAAGCGGTGGAAGACCGCGAATACCGCATCATCGATGCCCAGGGCCAGGTCCGCTGGCTCAGCGACAAGTGCTTCATCAATCGCAATGCCGCCCCCGGGGACCGGGTGATCATCGTCGGCCTCGCCGAGGACATCACCGAGAAAAAGCACCTGGAAACCGAGCTGCAACGCCTGGCCACCACCGACGTGCTGACCCAGAGCAGCAACCGCCGGCACTTCTTCGAATGCGCCAACCGCGAATTCGAGCAGGCGCGCCAGCAAGGCACGCCGCTGGCCTTCCTGTTGCTGGATATCGATGATTTCAAGGTGGTCAACGACACCTACGGCCACCCCGAGGGCGACAACGTCCTGCAACGCATCGCCGAGACCGGCCGCGCCACCCTGCGCCGTGGCGATCTGTTCGGGCGTATCGGCGGCGAGGAGTTCGCCGCCCTCTTCCCCGGCTGCGCCCCGGACATGGCACGCCAGGTTGCCGAACGCCTGCAGCGGGAAATCCAGCGCCTGACCTTCAGCCATGCCGAGGGACAGTTCAGCATCACCGTCAGCCAGGGCCTGACCAGCCTCACCGCCGACGACGAAAAACTCGACAGCCTCTTCGCCCGCGCCGACGCGGCGATGTACGAGGCCAAGCGCCAGGGCAAGAACCGGATCGTTTCGGGGTAGACGACCTCACGGGAACTCCGTAGCCGCTGCCGAGCATCAGCGAGGCTGCGATCGAGGTGGGCGGCATTCCGACGAAGTCCTCGCAAAACCTGAACTCACGTTTTGTCAGGAAGAACTTTACGGCTGCTTCGCAGCCGATCGCAGCCTCGCGGGGCTCGGCAGCGGCTACAGATGTGCTGCGCCAGCCGCTGGTCGAGGTATCAGCTTTTACGCAGCCGGGTCAGCTCCGGCAGGCCAATCTTGAGCAGGCGTGCGGTCTTGCTGTTGGCCAGCTCTTCGAGGCCCTCGGATGGCTGCAGGCGCGCGAGCTGGGCGGAGAGGTTCATCACCAGGGCCTCGCGGGAATAAACCCCGCCACCGAGCTGGTAGGCCGAGGCAATCAGCTCGCGCAGCTCCAGCGGCAGGCGCCAGCGGGTGCGCAGGGCCGAACCGTAGGCCGCGCCGAACTGTTCCAGGGCATCGCCGATCTCTTCCATGTCGTCCAGCGCGCCACCGGCCTGTTTCCACTCTTGCAGGCAACGCAGCAGCGCCAGGTCACCCAGGCGATGCAGCATGCCGGCGCAATAGCAGCGCTCCTGGTCCAGGTCCAGCAAGCGGGCCAGGGTCCGGCCGTATTCCGCGGTGTGCAACGACAGCTCCCAGTAACGCTCGGCGTAATCGCCCAGGGCCGGGTCGCTCAGGCGCGCGCTGCGCTTGAGCGCCAGACCGAGAATCAGGTTCATGCTCTGCCCGGTACCCAATCGATGCAGGGCCTGGGCCAGGGTCTGCACGGCGCTGCCATGGTGCTGGGCGGCGCTGTTGGCCGCGGCGATCAGCACCGCGGTGATCTGCGGGTCGGTACGCACCTCTTCTTCCAGCAGCTTGAGGTCGAGGCCGTTGGGGTTGAGGCTGCGTTTCACCGCCAGCTGCACATCGGCGAGCAACGGCGCGCCGTCGGCCAGCTCGCGGCGGCGCTCGAGAAAGGTCCACAGGGTCATGCCCGGCGCCAGGGTCGGAACCTCGCACGAGACTTCCTGGCCAGCGTCCAGCAGCAGGTCCTGCAGGCGCTGGGTCAGGCCTTCCATGTTCAGCGGCTTGGTCAGGTAGGCCGTCGGCGCCAGCGGCAGGGCTTCGCGCACGCTGGCACTGTCGTTGCGGGTGCTCATGAGGATAAAAGGCAGCACCGGGTTGCGCTTGCGCTGGCGCACGCTGCGCAGCAGGCCGAGGCCGTCGACGCCGGGCAACTCCCAGTCGGCGATCACCAGGTCATAGGGGTTTTCGGCCAGCAATTGCAGGGCTTCCTGACCGTCGGCGCACACATCCAGCCGCGCGTCGCAACGTACACTCAACAACACTTGCTTGAGCAAATCGCGAGACCAAGGGTCCGCCTCGGCAATCAACACTCGCGGTACAGCGGGTAAATCCACAGCAGTCATGCAGCACGCTCCCTGGGCAATCCCTTGCACCTTAGTCAATGCCAAGGCTTCCATACAACGCAAATGCACCGCGCAGCCGCGATCGGCACAAAAAAACCCGCCGAAGCGGGTCTTTTTGTCGATCGGGTCACAGGCGGGATCAGAGCTCTGAGAAGCACTCTTCGATGATCGCCAGGCCCTTGTCCAGTTGCTCGTCCGGCGAGGTCAGCGGAACCAGCACGCGCAGGACGTTGCCGTAGGTGCCGCAGGACAGCAGGATCAGGCCCTTGTCGCGCGCCTTGGCAACAACCTGTGCCACGGCGGCAGCGTTCGGCTTGTGGCTGTCGCCGTTCTCGAACAGCTCGACCGCGATCATCGCGCCCAGGGCACGCACGTCGCCGATCACCGGGTACTTGGCCTGGATGGCCTTGAGGCCGGTCACCAGACGCTCGCCGACCGCCTTGCAACGGTCCAGCAGGTGCTCTTCCTCGAACACTTCCATCACGGCCAGGGCCGCGGCGCAAGCGATCGGGCTACCGGCGTAGGTGCCGCCCAGGCCGCCTGGTGCGATGGCGTCCATGTATTCGGCCTTGCCGCAGACACCGGCCAGCGGGAAGCCGCCGGCGATGGACTTGGCGAAGGTGGTCAGGTCGGCGGCAACGCCCATCTGCTCCATGGCGAAGAAGGTGCCGGTACGGCCAGCGCCGGTCTGCACTTCGTCGGCGATCAGCAGGATGCCGTGCTGGTCGCACAGGGCACGCAGACGCTTCATGAACTCTTTAGGCGCGACGTAGAAACCGCCTTCGCCCTGTACCGGCTCGATGATGATCGCGGCGATGTCACGTGGCTCGGCATCGTTCTTGAAGATGCGCTCGATGCTGGCGATCGAATCGTCGATGCTCACACCGTGCAGCTCGTTCGGGTACAGCGCGCGGAAGATGCCGCCTGGCATCAGGCCCATGCCGGCCGAGTAAGGCACGACCTTGCCGGTCAGGCCCAGGGTCATCATGGTGCGGCCATGGTAGGCGCCGGTGAAGGCGATCACGCCGGCGCGGCCAGTGGCGGCACGGGCGATCTTCACCGAGTTTTCCACGGCTTCGGAACCGGTGGTCACCAGCAGGGTTTTCTTGGCGAAATCGCCCGGCACCTTGGCGTTCACTTTTTCGCACAGTTCCACGTAAGGCTCGTAGGCCAGGACCTGGAAGCAGGTGTGGGTCAGCTTGTTCAGCTGCTCGGTCACCGCGGCGACGACTTTCGGGTGCAGGTGGCCGGTGTTGAGCACGGCGATACCGCCGGCGAAGTCGATGAACTCGCGACCTTCAACGTCGGTTACCGTGGCGTTCTTCGCGGAATCGGCGAAGATCGGGTGAATCTGGCCAACACCGCGCGGTACGGCGGCTTCACGGCGTTTCATCAGGGATGCGTTGGTCTTGCTCATAGTGTCCTCATTCGCCGCTCATCGGTCGGCGTGGTTCAAGGATGACGTGGCGGGGAGGCAACCGCGGCAGCATGCGATGATCGACTGCCCCGGCTATCCCGGCCACTACTGAAATATCGTTTACAGCACGCCAGGGGACAGCGCTCTCGTGCCCCTGGCGTTTAAAACCATGCCTTGGCGCGGGTATCAGATACCCAGGCAGAGGTATTTGATTTCCAGGTAATCCTCGATGCCGTACTTGGAGCCTTCACGGCCCAGGCCCGAAGCCTTGATGCCGCCGAACGGCGCGACTTCGTTGGAGATCAACCCGGTGTTGACGCCGACCATGCCGTATTCCAGGGCTTCGGCCACACGGAACACACGGCCCAGGTCGCGAGCGTAGAAGTACGAGGCCAGGCCGAACTCGGTGTCGTTGGACATCGCGATCACTTCGGCTTCGTCCTTGAAACGGAACAGCGGCGCCAGCGGACCGAAGGTTTCTTCCTTGGCCACGGCCGCGTCTTTCGACACGTTGACCAGGATGGTCGGCTCGAAGAAGTTGCCTTCCATCGGCTTGCCGCCGGCCAGCAGGGTCGCGCCTTTGCCCAGGGCGTCGGCGATGTGTTCCTGGACCTTGGCCACGGCTTTTTCGTCGATCAAAGGACCGGTGGTGGTGCCGTCTTCCAGACCGTTGCCGATCTTCAGCTTGGCCACCGCGGCCTTGAGCTTCTCGGCGAAGGCGTCGTAGACCGAATCCTGGATGTACAGGCGGTTGGCGCAGACGCAGGTCTGGCCGTTGTTGCGGTACTTGGAAATGATCGCGCCTTCGACGGCCTTATCCAGGTCCGCGTCGTCGAACACGATGAACGGAGCGTTGCCGCCCAGCTCCAGGGAGACTTTCTTGATGTCCTTGGCGCATTCGGCCATCAGCTGGCGACCGATTTCGGTCGAGCCGGTGAAGGACAGCTTGCGCACGATCGGGTTGCTGGTCAGCTCGCCGCCGATGTCGCCGGCGCTGCCGGTGACCACACTGAGCACGCCTTTCGGGATGCCGGCGCGGTGCGCCAGCTCGACCAGGGCCAGGGCGGAGAACGGGGTCTGCGAAGCCGGCTTGATCACCATGGTGCAGCCAGCGGCCAGGGCCGGGCCGGCTTTACGGGTGATCATCGCCGCCGGGAAGTTCCACGGGGTGATGGCCGCGGTCACACCGATCGGCTGCTTGATCACGATCAGGCGCTTGTCCGGCTGGTGGCCGGGAATCACGTCGCCGTAGATGCGCTTGGCTTCTTCGGCGAACCATTCGATGAAGGAGGCGGCGTAGGCGATTTCGCCCTTGGCTTCGGCCAGTGGCTTGCCCTGCTCCAGGGTCATCAGGCGACCGAGGTCGTCCTGGTTTTCGATCAGCAGCTCATACCAGCGACGCAGCTTGGTCGCCCGCTCCTTGGCGGTCAGCGCGCGCCAGGCCGGCAGGGCCTTGTCGGCGGCTTCGATGGCACGGCGGGTTTCAGCCGCGCCCATCTTCGGCACGGTGCCGAGGATTTCGCCCGTTGCCGGGTTGTTCACTTTGATGGTCTGGCCGTTATCCGCGTCGACCCAAGCCCCATCGATGAAGGCTTGCTGGCGGAACAACTGGGCGTCTTTAAGCTGCATGTCGGTTTCCTTAACAGCACCGCGCGGGGCGGAGCGAATTGTGATTGTTGAAAGGCGCCTTGACAGGCTGCCGTCAGGAAAAACTGTTACCGGGCTCAAGCACAGAAATAGCGCCTATCAGAATAGACGGGCGGGTCGGCTCTCAGACAAGAGCGTTTGAAATCTCAAACGAATCCTAGGGTCAACCGGGGGACAGGGCAATAGGCTGTTCGAAAAAAAGAACGAAAACGCCGCTTTGGCAGAATCTTTCGGATCAACGACACCGCCCCGGCGGTTGGGGGCAGACGCCCTCCCTGTAGGAGCGAGCTTGCTCGCGATGGCGGCCTGACGGTCGACATGGGTGTCGAATGGGCGTCCTTTATCGCGAGCAAGCTCGCTCCTACAGGGGATTGGGGTTGGGCTGGCGTTGCGCAAACGCAAAAAACCCCGCAGCCGGAAGGCTGCGGGGTTTTCTCAGGGCCAGGTCTTAAGTGAACGACTTGAGCACTGTCAGCAGGCTGGTGAGGTTGTCGCCCACACCGCCCTGGGCCACTTTTTCGGTGGCCGAGGCGCCGGCGGTGGTGTCGACACTGTAGATCTGCATCACGCCCTGGTTGGTGGCCGCCTGGGCCAGGGTGTTTTGCTGTTGCTGGGCCGAGACCGAGTTCTGGAACAGGATCGCTACGGATTGCCCCATTGACTGGTAGATGGTGCCCATCGACATGGCCGGCGCTTCGGCCACGACCTTGACGTTGGTCTGGGTGACGGCATCGGTGATTTGCGGACTGACTGTACTCATAGATGAAACTCCTTATTAAGAAAGAACAACTTCCGTTAGCGTTCGCCCGATCAAGGGTTGAACGACTTGAGGATCGTCAGCAGGCTGGTCAGGTTATCGGCCACGCCGCCCTGGGCGACTTTTTCGGTCGCCGCCGCGCCGGCGGTGGTATCGACGCTGTAGATCTGCATCACGCCCTGGTTGGTGGCCGCCTGGGCCAGGGTGTTTTGCTGCTGCTGCGCAGAAACGGAGTTCTGGAACAGGATCGCCGTGGCCTGGGCCATGGACTGGTAGATGGTGCTCATGGCCATCGCTGGCGCTTCAGCCACCACTTTGACGTTGGTCTGGGTGACCGCGTCGGTAATTTGCTCGTTGACTAATGGCATGGTTCAACTTCCTTTGTTAGTACACGGCGGGTTCCGTGTTAATCAATGAACGTGGCAAAACACAGGCTGTGAATACGCAAACGCTCAATGCTCCGCCGGGGCGCCGGCTGGCTGGCCGAGACGGGAAATCACCGCCTCGACCTGCTCGACCAGCCCCTGCATCCGCGCCTGGACGGCCGCATTGACAGCCTGCTGGATCAGCTCGGTCTGCTCGGGCGTCAGCGCCTGCGCGGGCTTGGCGCCCGCCTCGGCGGCAGCCGCCTGTTGCTTGGCCGCCAGCCACTGGCGAATCACCGCTTCGCGCTGCTGGGCGCTCTGCTGCAGCGCGCCTTCGCTGGCCTTGGCCTGCGCCATCAACTCGCTGGTGCGCTGTTTCTCGTTGTCGATCAGGTGCTGGGTCTGGGTGAGCACCTGGTCGATGACACCCGTCTGCGGCTGACTGCGCATCCAGGCTTCGAGAATCTGCTTTTCACCCGCGGACAGGCTCAGGTTGAGCGCGTCGGCCAATTGGTAGAGACCCGCGAGCGAGTCCTGGTTTTCCTGGGGCATCTGGATGTCCTCCTTCAGACACGGAGCCGCGCCGCTAAAGCCGCACCTCGATGCCGTCCTGCCAGAAACCGGCGAAGTAGAACTTGCCGTCGCTGTCGCAGGACGAGGCCAGGTCCCAGGGGGTCATGGCGGTGGGACGGGTATCGAAGACCGCGGGCGGCGGTGGCAGCAGGTTGGCGTTGTTGTAGAGGTTGCCGACCTCGTAGCTGTTGGCGACGAATTGCGAACAGAACGAGACGTTGCCGATCGCCACCGACTCGTTGATCCGCGCCTGCAGCTCGGGGGTGAACGGGGTGCGCTTGAATACCGACAACGCCGCGTTCCATACGCTGTAGCGGCCACTGATCTGGGTACTGCCGACGTCGCCGTTGAATTGCTCGGCGGCCACCACCGCGGCCCGGGCGAGATCGTCGTCACCGCAGGAATAGACCATCGCCGAGCGCTTGACCGCCTCGCTCGACAGATCGGTCATCTGGATGCCACTGCCGACGCTTTCGATCACACAGGTATCGCTGATCGCGATGGCCGCGTGCACCACGGGCACATTCGGCGAACCGTCGCCGAACATCTTGGCCTTGATCCACTGCCCCGCGCGAATGAACGCGCGGGGAATGCTGGTGGACAGCTTGTCGTCCACTTGGGCTACTGAAAAAACAATATCTCCAGGCTGCATGATGTCGCTCCTCATTGAAGAAAAGTGCGTGTTGAACGTGCTGCTGCACAGTCCCGGAGGGGCTCCGGGACTGGGTGCTCATGACGCCGGGACGGCGTGAATCAGGACGGCGGCGCGCCGCGATTGGCCAGGGTGTTGCTGTACTTGGCGATGCTCTCGTCGATCTTGTCGATGGCGATGCCCGC
Organism: Pseudomonas sp. B3G-3; assembly: GCF_028640915.1. NCBI lineage: Bacteria > Pseudomonadati > Pseudomonadota > Gammaproteobacteria > Pseudomonadales > Pseudomonadaceae > Pseudomonas > Pseudomonas sp. B3G-3. The sequence goes on from NZ_JAQZAB010000126.1 coordinate 130,176, forward strand.
CGCTGTCGCCTCCAGGGCGCCAGCCGCCGCGGCGACCGCGGCCGCCGCCCCCACCAGCAGGTCGGTGGCCAGGGCACCCAAGGCGTCCTCGGCGGCTTTTTCGGGGTGGTTCTCGACGATGTTTTTCGTCATCTGCTCGAGCAATACCGCCTGGGCCGCCAGCGCCAGCTTGCTGACCCCGTCGAAATAGCCCGCCGCCGATTGCGCGACCAGGCCGGCGGCCTGACTGATCATCATGTCCGGGGCAATGGCGATCTGCGCCGGGGCATAGCTGAAGGTCTGCGCGTTGGTGAACTCCACTGCCTCGACGATCTGGCTGTTCAGCGCATCGGTGCTGCCGGTCGGGGGTGCCGCGACCTGGACCATCATGTAGTCGTTCATGCGGTCCATCACCGTGCGCGGCGACTTGGCAGGAGTGTTGGGCGGCGGGGACTCGCCCGCGGTAGTGGGATCAGCAACCTGCGGGCCCGCAGCCGTAGGCTCGGCGGCTTCGGGATTGCTCGGCTTGAGATCGCTCGGCTCGGGATCGCTTGGCTTGGGATCGGTCACCTCGGGGTCGGTCGCCAGTATGGCGTCAGTTTCCGGCTCGGCGGCGGCGGCAGGTTTTTTCTTGAACCAGAACATGAGGTATCTCCCCAGGCGTCAGGCCTTCTCGCCGATCTGCATGATCAGCGACACAGCCTTGGAGATCACCGCGTTGGAGATCTGATTCAACGCCTGCTGGCTGTTGACCGCGTTCTGCAGGGACAGCCCCGCCGAATGACTGGCCACCTGGTACAGCGAGGCAATGGCCTGGGCCGGCGCCTCGGCCACCACCTTGACGTTGGTTTGTGTTACCGCGTCGGTAATCTGGCTGTTGACCTCTGGCATACATCTCTCCTTGATGGAAGACGCCAGCGCAGGCGCACTGGCGGTGAACTCGTCGACGGTTTCAGGTGCTCATGAAACAAGAACGCCCGACATCCGCGGCTGTGAATGCAAAAGTGCTGTCAGCGCAGCGCCTCGCGCAGCAACTGCACGCGCTTGCGCGCCAGGGGCTGGGCGATGCCCAACTCGGCGGCGATCTGCGGGTACGGCAGTTCCTCGACAAAACGCATTTCAAACAACCGCCGCTGGAGCACTGGCAACTGCGCCACGCGACTGCCCAGCTGCGTCAGTCGCTCGAACTGCTCGACGTACTCGAGCACCGACAGGCAAGGCGCGGCGAGCAAGACCTGGTGATCGTGCTCAAGGTCGACCGAATGATCGAACACCTGCCCTTCGCGCTTGCTGCGCCGCAGGCTGTCGAGAAAGACGTGGTCCAGCACCAGAAACAGAAAACCCTGCGGCTCTCGGATGCGTTCCGGGGAACGCCTGAAGAACAGCAGGGCTTTGACGGCCGTGTTGGACAGCCATTCCTGGGCCAATGCCAGGTTGCCCCTGGCTCGCCGGTTGGCCCGGCGCATCAGCTCGGGGTAGACCGCTCGCCAGCTTGCCTCGAACAACCGATCGACCGCCGCCACTTCACGAAAAGATCCCATCGCCAGCACTCCCTGTGCATTCCTTGATGAGCCGACAGTCTCTGATCGCGCAACAGGCGTTCGCTGTTACCTGGGGAACAGTTGAACAATTAATTCAGCGAGCAAGCCTTGCGCCGCAGATGCTCGACATCGTTGATCACCAGCCGGCCGCTCTGGCAACTGATCACCCCCGAACGCCGCCACAGCTGCAACTGGACATTCAGCTTGGGCCGGCTGGTGTTGAGCATCGCGGCCAGGATGCCCTGGTTGCGCGGCACCGCTGCACAGGTCAGCGGGGCCAGCTCGAAGTCATCGATACTGGCCAGCAGGAACCGCGCCAACCGCGACTCCAGGCGGTGCAGGCAAACCAGTTCGAGCAACTCGAGGACCTTCATCAGGCGCGTCATCAGCAGCATCAGGACCCGCTGCCAGAACAGCGGCTCGTCATACAGCACCCGGAAATGTCGCCGCCCCAACAACAGCACCCGGGTCGGGCCACAGGCGAAGGCCGAGGTTTCCCGGGCGTGGCCCTCGATCAGCGCCGACTCGCCCACCACCTGGCCGACGCCGGCGCTGCCGACAATCTGCTCGCGCCCGTCCGGGCCATGAATCACCGAATACACCTGCCCTTCGGCGACCAGCGCGATGAAATCCAGCGCCTCGCTCTTGAGATAGAGCACCTCCCGGTCACTCAGCGAGCGCTCCACGGAATGGGTGGCCACATAATGGATCAATGTGTCCGGCATCCCCCTGAACAGATCGGAGCGTGCCAGCAGAGTCTGACGCAACGAAAAATCGAGCATTACCGCGCCTTTTGAATGCATGCGTTCGCCTTGACTGGTAGGAAATCGCTGCGCCAGCACGCAGCGGTTAGAGCGCTTGAAGCCATAGAGCAAAGCAAACAAAGGGACGTCCGACGGGAGGACTTGTGAATAGGGCGAAGGGGCTTTCGGGTATCGCGAAGGACAAGACAAACAACGAGGCGACGACCAATCATCACGCGAGAAAAAACCGCATGGACGCCCCAAGCCGACATGGGTATGATGTCGCCCGCACTGCACTCGTAGCTCAGCTGGATAGAGTACTGCCCTCCGAAGGCAGGGGTCGTGGGTTCGAATCCCGCCGAGTGCGCCAGCCAGAAACGCAAAAGCCCCAGGTCGCATGGCCTGGGGCTTTTTCGTTTGCATCCGTTGAGTCGATCGAAGAATCACCGAGGTGTGTGCCGACCCACGCCTCGCGGACAGGAGGTCCCGATGCTGCGCCATCCTTTGCTCAACCAGCCTTATCAGCCGGACCTGCGTTCCTGGATCGGCTGTTTCATCGGCTATGACATGCCCCCGGCCCTGGATGCCGAGCTGAGCCGCTACGACCCCAACGACCCCGATGATCGCGAACACCTGATCCGCCATTACTGCCTGGCGCACTTCAACGACCGGGAGAATTTCCGTCACCGGCAGCGGTTGGTGGAGGTCCTGCAAGGGGCCCTGGACGATCCGGACTTCGACTTCGAGGAGGTTTGGGAACCCGTTGAAGACGACTACGACTACGATCAATGGCCCACCGGCTGGCCGGCGCAGATCGACGACAGCCGGGACTTCTTCCAGCGCCTGCTCCTGGCGGCCCGGCAGCTGTGGCACGACGACCTGATCCGCGCCCGATTGCCGTCCCTGGCCGAATGCCGGGCGATCCCGGCGCGGGATCGCGGCTCCCGCGACTGGCTGTTCAGCGTCGACAATCCCCAAGCCTGGAAAGCCGTATGCGATGTGGCGGCCACGCCCTACGACCTGCACACCCCGGGCCCACAGTTCCAGGGCGAGCAACTGAGCCTGCAGTTGGCAGGCCCGATGCTGCGCCAGTCCCTGCCATCCACCTGGCCGGCCAGCCAGGCGCTGACCCACTGCCGCCTGGACCTGAAGATCCAGGGCATCAGCGAACTGCACGTCAGCGGCACGCGTTTCGACGGGCGTATGCGTACCCTGCTCACACGCTTGCAGCCTGGTTATTACCTGCGCCTGGACATCGGCTTCGACTGCGTCATCGAATGCGTAGCGCAGTCCGTCAGCATCGCCAACGTCCAGGGCTCACGAGAGGAAGAGCGGCATGAGCAGCAACTTTGAACGGGCCCTGGCGCGCCAGGAAATACCGCAGTTCTTTCGCGGCCAGGGTGAGTACCTGACCCGGGACGGCGATTGGGACGAGCACCTGTTCTGCATCAACTGGCCGGGGATATTCGCCTACCTGCGCAATAACGCCGACGGCGAACAGCAGTTGAGCGCCGGCTTCGAGCGGTATGTGTACAGCATCGAGGAAAGCTTCGAGGACTGCTTCGGCCTGCGGGAAAACCTGTTCGGCTACTACTCGACCCGGGCCCGCTGGGCGCCCGACAGCGCCGACCTGCTGGCGCAACTGCCAGCCCCTTGCCGACGACGGATAGTCCAGCGCCTGAGCTGGTATCGCTGGCAGCTGGAAAACCACGCCCGGCTGCTGCCGGAGCGAGCCCGGCGCATGGCCGAGGACGGTGCCGCCGCCGAGTTCATCGACCTGCCCGCTTCGCCTTACACTTGAATGCGCCTGCTGCCGGTTTAGGTATCTCCGCTCTTTTTTGCGATGATGCCTCTCCCCGATGCCGTTCGCGCACTCTGCCCATTACCGAGCAGATACCCACCTTTTCTCGGCCAGACTCATGGAAGACCCCACACGATGAATATCTCGAACCTTTCCGCTAATACCGCGCCATCGCACCAGGCGCGTTATTACTACGGGCCCAACTACAAGAAAATGACCCTGGCGGGCCTGGTCTTCGGTGGGCTTTCGCTGTTCGCGGTGTTCGGCACACCCAGCGAGAACAACGGCGTGATTCGGCTGCTAGAGGCCCTGGGGCTCAATGGTCATCTGGTCATGCAACTGCTTGGCGTCGTGGGCGTGGCCATGACCGTCGCCGTCGCCGGTGCGCTGATCTTCCTGCGCGGTGCCGGCAATCGTTATGTGGTGCTGACGGACAAGAAGCTGGTGGCCCCGGTCAGCAACTTCAGTTCGAAGATCCGCGAGATTCGCCTGATCAATATCGCGGACGTCGAGCTGGTGGAAGTCTTCAACCAGCGTTTCATCCGCGTCCAGCACAGCGACGGCAAGATGGAACTGGTGGAAAACATGTTCAAGAACCAGGAACTGTTCTACGACTGCTACAAGGCGATTGCCCTGGCCATCGAGGCCAAGGGCCAGAACGTGAAGCGCGCGCCCGCCCGCAAGTAAAGGCTCCGGGTTTCAGTCTGGCGTCTGCCGCTTCTGCGTCGACTCATCCTGATCCGCGGCAGGCTGGGCCTGCTGCGGGTCTTCATCTTCTTCCTCGGCCTCGAGCAGAAAGTCCTTGCGACTCTCCTTGATGGCCTGGCGGATATCCGCGCCCTTGGTCGGGCAATTCAGCAGTGCAGCGATACGGTCGATGCGTGGCGCCATGGCCAGCCTCTCACTTTCAGGAAACTGGCTCGATAGTGCGCGTTTTCCGGGTGCCAGGCCATTACTTGCGCGCGTTTTACCCTCAGGGTTTCTGCAAAGCCTCCAGTCGATCGGCAATCTCCTCGTCGGGGAAGCGCTGTTTCAAGGCAATGATGTACTGGTCGGCGATCTTGTCCTGGCCGGTCTGGCGCAGCCGCAACACCTCACGCAGGGCGTCGTCGAGAATCGACTCCGGCGCCTCGCGCTCGCCCTGCTCCTTGCCCGGAAACGACGCCAGGTGCCCCAGGGACTCATAAGGTTTGCCGGCGAAAGCTTCGGTGTCCCGGGTCAGCGGCAGGCCCGCCACGGGGGCGGCGGGAGCCGGTGCCGACAAGGCGCCGCTGGCATGCGGTGTGGTAGCCAACTCGAAGTGGTCCGATGCATCCATGCGTGATTCGGCACGGGCCGACTCTGCGGAGGCTGCAGTGGATTCGGCCTGACGGCGCGCCAGCTGGGGGGCCGCGGCCTTGGCCATGGGCGCCGGGGCGAGCACCTGGCGGGGCGCAGGCTCTGGAGTGCGCTGCAACACGCCCAGCAACAGGGTCACGCCAAACAGGCCGGCGAACGCCACTTGCCAGCGCGGCTGGCGGCACAGATCGAACCAGCGTTGCCACAGGGAAGGCTTGGGGGTCGGGGCTTCGCGACGCGCCGTGGCCATGATCAGGGCGTCGAGGCTGGCCGGCGGTTCGCCGTGGCTGTGCTGGCGAATGTGCTCGAGCATGCGCTCTTCTTCGGTGGGCGGAAGCTGTCGGGCGTCAGTCATGTCAGTACCTCCTCGGCCAGGAGCCGACGCAGTTTTTTCAGCGCATAACGGAAGCGGCTTTTCACCGTTTCCAGCGGCGTATCGGTAAGGCTGGCGATCTGCGGCAATTCCAGTTCGCCGTGGGCGCGTAGCAGGAACACTTCGCGCTGGTCGGCGGGCAGGTCCTGCAAGGCGGCGTCGATGCGTTGCCGTTCACGGCTCAGGCTCAGGTGCTGTTCCGGGCCGCTGGCGTCATCGGCCAGCTCATGCAACTGCTCGTCGTTGCTATCGTGCAGCGGGTTGCGCAGGCCGTGCTTGCGCCAGTGGTCGATCAGGCGGTTGCGGGCGATCTGGTACAGCCAGGTGCGAAAACTGGCCCGGCCCTGTGGCGCGCTGCTGGTGCGGATCAGGCTGAGCCAGGTGTCCTGGTAGACCTCGTCGGCCAGCTCGGCCTTGTCGCACAGGCTCAGCAGAAACCGGTACAACCCCTGCCGATGGCGTTGGTAGAGGACCTCGAAGGCAGCGCTGTCACCCGCGCGATAACGCGCCAGCAGCGTTTCGTCGCTGCTGGCGGGTCCTGACCGGTTCACCGCAGGCATGGTCGTGCTGAACTCCTTCTGGTGGTGGGTCATGACGTTACTCACGGCGGCTCAAGGCCTCCCCGGAGCGTCCCGGTTGATCCGCCGGAGCGGCAGTCTGCAGGCTCTGCGCCAGTTCCACCAGTTGCACGAACTCGCCACGCAGGCCGAAACGGTCTTCGCCCTTGGCGCCGCGGGCCAGGGCGACGGTGTCCTTGAGGCCGAAGTCGCCGGTGTAGCGACCGTCCTTGAGCTGCTGGGCGAACGCCGCCACGGCTGCGGCAAATCTTAGATCATCGCTGGCCTGGGCAAGTTTGCCATGCTGCTGCGAAGCCAGGATCGGCCGCTCGATCAGCCGGCTGCTGCCGCCTTGCGGTGCCTGGTAGCGCACCCGCAGCATGGCCAGCTCGTCGCCCTTGCTGTTCGACTCCGACGACGCCTGGGCCTGGCCATAACGCAGCGGCTCCAGCCAGCCCTGTTCGCCCTTGGGCACGATTTCATACAGCGCGGTGACCGTATGCCCGGCCCCGATCTCGCCAGCATCGACCTTGTCGTTGTTGAAGTCCTCGCGTTTCAGCGCGCGGTTCTCGTAGCCCAGCAGGCGGTATTCGCTGACCTGGGCCGGGTTGAATTCCACCTGCAGCTTCACGTCCTTGGCCACCACCGCCAGGGTCGAGCCGAGCTGGTCCACCAGGACCTTGCGCGCCTCGCGCAGGTTGTCGATGTAGGCGTAGTTGCCATCGCCGGCGTCGGCCAGTTGCTCCATCAGGTGCTCGTTGTAGTTGTCCACGCCAAAGCCGAGGGTGGTCAGCGACACACCGCTTTTACGCTGCTCGACGGCCATCTGCTTGAGGCGGTCGAAGTCGCTGATGCCAACGTTGAAGTCACCGTCGGTGGCCAGCAGGATGCGGTTGATGCCGTTCTTGATGAAGCCCTGGCGGGCCATCTGGTACGCCAGCTGGATGCCCGAGGCGCCGGCGGTGGAACCGCCCGCCGTCAGTTGCTCGATGGCGTTGCGGATCTTCGCCTTGTCGCGCCCGGAAGTGGGCTCCAGCACCACCCGCGATTCACCGGCATACACCACCAGCGACACCCGGTCCTGCTCGCGCAACTGGTCGACCAGCAGCTTGAGGGTGCTTTGCACCAGCGGCAGGCCCTCGCGGCGATCCATGGAGCCGGAGACGTCCACCAGGAACACCAGGTTGGCCGGCGCCAACTCGGCAACGGTGCGATCCGAAGCCTTGATGCCGATGCGCAGCAGGCGGGTGTGGGGGTTCCAGGGCGACGGCGCGATCTCGGTGGTCATGCCAAACGGCGAACCATCGCCGGGCAGGGCGTAATCGTAGGGGAAGTAATTGACCAGCTCCTCCAGGCGCACCGCGCCTTGCGGCGGCAGGCTGCCCTGGTTGAGCAGGCGCCGGACGTTGGCGTAGGCGCCGGTATCGACGTCGACGCTGAAGGTCGAGACCGGGGCCTGCGCCACGCTCTGGATCGGGTTGTCCGGCAGGTTCTGGTACTGCTCCCGCGGCTCGGCGCGATAGCCGGCGGGCAGCGATTCGCGCGTCATCATCGAGGTGTGCAGGGGCGTCGGGGCGAGCGCCTTGGCGTTGTTGGATCCGGCCAGGATCACATCGGCGCGCTGGGCCTCGCTCGGCGAGGGCGCGGCGGCCTGGGGTGCGACCGCGTCCTCGACGGGCAAGGCTGCGCCCCGGGTATCCGGCGCGGACGGGCCGCAACCGGCCATGGCCAACAGCAACCCGGCGGCGCACCCTTGAACGGCGGGGCGAAGGTAGTACGGAGGAAGGAACATGGGGGCTGACCTCGGGAGAAATTGATCCATTCCCCCCTTCAGACGAAGCCCCTGGGCGATTCGGGTTAAGCCCCGGAAATTTTTTCTTAGCGCAGGTAGCGCCGCACCACGCTGCTGTTACGCAGCACGTGGCCGTTGATCTTCTCCAGCAGCTGGGCACGGGTCAGGCCGGCCGGCAAGGCGTCGGGCGCCAGCTCCAGGGCGTAGATCTGGATGATGTAGTGGTGCGCACTGTCGCCCACCGGCGGGCACGGGCCGACGTAGGTGGTGGTGCCTTTGCTGTTGGTGCCGCCCAGCCCTTCCAGGGTGCCCTTGGCCCCCGCGCCCGCGGCGATCTGCCGGGTCGTGGCCTTGATCCCGTAATGCACCCAGTGATCGATACCCTGGCCTTTGGCGCCGTCCGGGTCGTGCATCACGATGGCGTAGCTGCGGGTGCCTTCGGGGCCGGCGGTCCAGGCCAGGGCCGGCGACAGGTTATGCCCGCCACAGCCCTTGGCATCGCTGGCGCTGGCCGGGGTGAACAGGCGGTTGTCCGAGACACCGGGCACGTTCAGGGTGAAACGCTCCTGGGCCTGGGCCGGCAACTGCAGGCACAGCAGGACGGCGCTGGCGGCCAGCCAGGTATTGAGAGAAGCAAAACGGGACATACGCGAGCACCTTCTGCGAATGGGTTCATCGGAGCCTGGAAACAGGAGCCTGGAGACTATAGCTGCGCGACGAAGCGTCGCGCTTGAGCGATATTGCCGCTGATTGAGCTTGAGCCGCAGCCGCTTGTAAACGAAAAAACCCCGGTTTTTTTCAGCTCCGGGGCTTTTTTCGACGGCAACCGGGATTGTTACCCGGTCGCCCTGACCCTGCCACCTTCAATCAGCGGCTGAATCAGCGTTGCACGGCATCCGCCAGCAACGGCGCATGCGGTGCACGTTCGGCGTTGAGGCGCATGAAGCCGGTGGTGACAAGGCTGATGCCGCCCTCCTCGTCGTTGTGCACCGTCATGGTTCCGGGCTGGCGCATGCGCGCAAAGTTGGCGGCGCTGAGCTTGAAGCTTTCGCTCAGGCGCCGGTCGTCCACCGCCGGCGACGGCAGGCGGCGCCGGGCAAAGCTTTTGCTCTTGCGCTGCTGGTAACGCGCCCAGAGGATCAGCACGGCGGCGTTGAGCAGGGCCACCCACAGGTAGATCTGCAAGGTGCCGAGCGCCTCGAGCACGCCGATTTCGATGCGCGGGCCGTCGTGGGTGTCGATCAGCGGCCACAGGCCGCGTACCAGCAGGTACACCAGGCCGATCCAGGCCAGCACGGTGAACGCCGCATCGACGAGCACCAGCACTGGGCGTTGACGGGTTCTGATGATCTTCATCAGCGAGCCTCCTCTTCATCATCTATGGGCTTGATGCCACGGTCGGGGCTGACCCAGCGCGCACGCTTCTGGTGTTGGCTGAACAGCACCTTGGGGAAACTGACAAGGGTGGTGAACAGGCTGACGAGCCAGAACACCAGGGGGTACCAGACCACCCAGAACATGGTCTTGCCCAAGCCCTTTTCATACCGGCGATCGATCAGGATGCTGACCGCGAACTGCAGCAGGCAGACCATCGCCAGCACCAGCCCGGTGAAGGCCGGAGGCATCAGGCGGTCGACGGCGATGGCCTCGGGCATGACGATGAACTTGCCGACGCCCCAGAAGATCACCGACAGCAGGAAGGTGAAGGCCCAGCCGGTGGACAGGCAGTATTCGAACAGCAGCGGCCACAGGTAACGGTGGCGCCATTGCCAGATCCCGCGGATGTTCTTGAACAGCACCTCGGCGCCGCCCTGGGCCCAGCGCAGGCGCTGCTTCCACAGGCCGTGCAGGGTTTCCGGCATGAGGATCCAGCACAGCGCCCGTGGCTCGTAGAAGATGCTCCAGTGATCGAGCTGCAGCTTCCAGCTGATGTCGATGTCTTCGGTGATCATGTCCGGGCTCCAGTAGCCGACCCGGTGCAGGGCCGAGCGGCGGAAGGCGACAATCACCCCGGAGACTGTGAAGATCCGCCCGAACACCCGCTGGGTGCGCTTGATCAGGCCGATGATCGAGGAGAACTCGCCCACCTGGACCCGGCCCACCAGGGTCGAGCGGGTGCGGATCCGTGGGTTGCCGGTCACCGCGCCCAGGCGCGCATTCTCCAGCAGCGGCGCCACCAGGTAGGCCGCGGTGTTCGGCGCCAGCAGCGCGTCACCGTCAATGCACACCAGGTATTCGCTGCGCGCCGCCACGGCACCCATGCGCAGGGCCACGGCCTTGCCCTGGTTTTGGGCCAGGTGCACCACCCGCAGCCGTGGATCCTCCAGCGCCAGGGCGTCCAGCACTTGCGCGGTGTTGTCCTTGGAGCCGTCGTTGATCGCGATGACTTCGATGTTCGGGTAGTGCTGGGCCAGCGCCGCGTGGATGGTGTCCGCCGCGTTGTCGCCCTCGTTGTAGCAAGGGATCAGGATGCTGATCAGCGGCTCGCCCGCCAGCGCCGGCGGCAAGGTGTCGTCCTTCCAGGGCCAGTGGCGTTCCCAGTGCAGCCAGAAGTACAGGCCGCCGGCGATCCACAGGCCGGACATGAACAGCGGGTAGAAGAACACGAAGTCCATCAGGAACTGGCCGGTCACCAGGAAGATCAGGCCCAGCGGCACACCGAGGACAATCGCCAGAACGAGCAGGGCTAGCAGTCGATCCAACATGATTTAAGGATTCCACTTGGTGGAGAGCGCAGGACGGATGGTCTTCAGGTCCGGCGAGTTCTCGAGAAAGTTATCCGGGTAGTAGCCGAAACTGGTCGCGCCCTGGCGCTTGAGTCGGCCCATCCAGTCGGCCATCTGCGCGGCGTCGATATCGCTCGCCGGTTTCTGTGTCCAGTCCCGGGCCTGCAGCTCGAAGACAGTACGGTTGAGCGCGCCGGGGCGTGCCTTGACCGTGGCCACCAGTTGCTCCAGCCAGGCGCCGGAAGCCTTGCGCTGCTGGCCCTCCATCAACGGCATGGCCATCGGCGCGGTCCAGTCGTAGTTGGCGAGGAAGTCGTCGAGGTTCTGGGCGAACCAGGCTTCGCTCTGCGGGTTGAGCATCGGCTCGGCGAACAGGTTGCGCGCGGTCAGCACCTGCGGCCCGCGGATCGCCTTGACCTTGGCGGTCAGCTCATGGGTGAAGTCGATCAGGTAACGGCTCTTGAAGCGGGTCCAGCGCTGCAGGGTCGCCGGATCGGCGCGCAAGGCGGCGATCGAGCCGGGCAGGCCGTTGGCGGCGTAGGTGCGCAGCGCTTCGGGGCTGGCGTCTTCGAAGTCGGAGAGCACCGCGTCGTCGTGGTAGAGAATGCCGTCCACCGAGGTCAGGCGCGCCACGTCTTCGTAGATCTCACCGATAATGCGCCGCACTTTCGGGTCGAACGGCGACAGGCGCCGGTACTGGTCGGGGTCGGCCGCGACCTGACCGGTTTCCGGATCCCAGCGGGTCACGCGCGGCAGGCTCGGGTCGAGGGCGAAACTCAGCACCGGCATCCAGGCGAAGACCTTGACGTTGGCCCGGGTGCGCAGTTGCCAGGCGACCCGATCGAAGATGTCGGCGCGCACCGGCAGGTGGCGGTTGGCGAAGTACAGCGAGTGCACCAGGCCATCGCCCTTGGGATCGGCGAAGGCTTGCAGGAACACGGTATTCACGCCCAGGTCGGCCATGCGCTGGACCAGCTTGCCGAGGTTGATTTCCTGCTGCTGCGGGTCCGGGTCGTAGACGTTGTCCAGGTCGACATGGGCCACGCGCATCGGGTTGCTGGCTTCGACGCCGACGATACTGTTGGAGAAGTGGATGCCATCCGGGTCCGAGGACACCAGGAACCGCGGGCTGCTCATCAGGTTGTCGAGGGCATCGAGGCCGTCGTCGAGGGTCAGGGCCATGTCGTAGCCCTGCTCGCCCACCACCCGCAGCGCGGTGCCGTCGGCGGCGCCGTAGGGCCAGACCCAGACGCGCGGGCTGTAGCCGGTGGCGGCGCGGATTTTTTTCGAAATGGCCGCCACGTCGCTGCGCAGGCGCGCCTCGAACTCGGCCTCGCTTTCATAGCGCCCGCTGCTGGCGTCATAACGCCGGGTGGCGGCGGCCGGTTGCAGGTTGCCCTGGGGGTTGGCCAACACGCCCTTGTGGTTGGCATCGGTGTGGGCGGCGATTTCCACCAGGCCGGAACGGGAAATCTCGCGGACCTGCTGCCAGGTCAGGAAGTCCGAGCGCTTGCGCGGGGTGCCGGCAAAGTCCACCGGCTGATTCAGCGGGGTATCGACCCATGCCCCCACCGGCGCCAGCAGGGCATGCCAGTTGTAGCTGCGCAGCACCGGCAGCACACGGGTGTAGAAGCTCGCATAACCGTCATCGAAGCTCAGCAGAACGGCCTTGGCCGGCAGTTCGGGGCCGCCTTTGCGCGCCGCCATGATCTGGTCCACGGTGACCGGCTGGTAGCCGTTCTCGCGCAGCCAGGCCAGCTGTTCGATCAAGCGTTCGGTGCGCACGGCCACCACCGCCTGGTCGGGGTCGCGGTCTTCGACGTCGTGGTAGGCAATGCCCAGCACGTGGTTTTTCGGCCACGGGGTTTCGCTGGCGGGCACGGGGCGCTGCGCCGGCGGCAGGAAATCCGCGGCGGGCTGGGCGCAGGCGCTGAGAATCAGGGCTCCCAGCAGGAGGATGCAACGGGTCATCGGAGGCATCTTCGGACTCTTCTAGAAGCGATAGGTAAGGTCGAGGAGCAGGCGCAGGTCGGTTTCCCGGTCGCCGTCGTAAGGCCGGTTGAGCACGCTCAGGGCGGCCCCGGCTTCGAACACGTCATTCCAGGTCACGCGCTGGCCATAGCTGAGCAGGCCGATCGCCCCGGTGGAGTAATCGCGCTGGCTGTAGGTACCGGCGCCCACCTGGAACTGCTGGCTCCAGGAGGTTTCGTAGCGGTGATAGAGCACGTGGTTGACGTTCACCGTCGGCAGCACCGTGAAGTCCGACCTGGGGTTGAAGTAGGGCGTGTCTTCCTTGGTGTTGCGGCTGGCGCCGAGTTCCAGGCCCAGGTCGACCTGCACGTGCGGCGTGGCATAGACACTCTCGCGACCGGTGAGCAGGGCCTCGAAACGGTTGTTGCCGTCGCTGAAATGCGAGGGGCTCAGGGCCAGCCGCCATTCACGGCTCTCGTTGGCCCGCCAGCGCAGGAACGCGCTGCCGCCATTGGCGTAGATGTTGCTGTTGAGCGCCCGCAGCGGGGTATTGGCCGAGAGGTATTCCAGGCTGCCGCCGTACTGCCAGTGATCGTCGATGTCACGGGCCAGGGACAGCCGTGCGCCCTGCTTGTCATCGAAGCCGTAGGAGTGGTTGGAGACTTCCGCTTCCAGGGTCATGTCGCGGGTCCGGCGTTCCACGCCGATCCGCTGCCAGCGGTGGTGCCCGGTGCCTTCCTGGAAGTCGCCGGTGGCATAGCCGAGGCCGCCGAACAGCCGCCAGTCTTCATCGATCGGCGGGCTGTAGAGCACTGTCTCGATGCCGAAATCCTTGCTGCCGGAAACCGCGCCGGCGCCGCTGTTGCCGCCGCCGTAGCTCTTGCCGCCATAGGTCTCGACCCGCAGCTCGGCCATGTCGTGCACTTGGCGCTGGCGGGCCAGGCGCTGCACCTGACGGTTGTCGGGATAACGCTGCACCACGTCGTCGGTCAGGGCATCGAGCTGACGCCATTCCTGCAGGTCCTGGGCGGTGTGGCCCTGGGCGACCTCGAGGCCGACATCGCGCGGCGCCATGCTCTCGGTTTCCTTGAGCAGGCCCTCGGCGCGGCGCGGCCAGTCCCGGGCCTGGTACAGGTTGGCCTGGGCCACGCGCAGGCCGATATTGCCCGGCGCCTGGTCCACCAGGCTGGCCAGGCGCTGCTCGCTGCCCGGCAGGTCGGCGCTGTAGGTGCCGGACTGCGCGGCGAGTTGCTGGGCGTCCATCCATTCATCGTTGGGGTTGCCCACCGGCAAGCCCTTGAGCTCGACCCGCGGCTTCTGGTTCCTGGCCAGGTCGTCGGCGACCTGTTGCGCCTCCTGTGGGCGGTCGCTTTCCAGCAAGGCGTAATACAGCGCGGTGCTGTCTTCGACGCGGTCGCTGACATCGGCATCCGGCGCCGCCAGCACCTGGCGATAGAGGTCGCTGGCGATCTCCGGCTGGCGCTGGTCCAGGTAGGAGGCCGCCACCCAGCGCAGGGCGTAGGTGGGGATGGCCACGTCTTCGGCGGTCAGCTTGTGGTATTGGTCGATCACCTGGGCGGTACGCGCCCGGGCCTTGAGCGCGCCCATGCGGTCGATGCGCCAGCGGGTCACGTCGTCCTTGGCCGCCGGGTCCGGGGTCCAGGTGGCGAGCAACTGGTCGTAATCGGCCAGGGCGCGGTCGGCGATGACATAACGCTCTTTCTCGCTGCGGGTGGCCAGCTCGGCCAGGCGCACGCGCTCGGCGGCCAGGTCGCCTTGCAGGCGACGTTCTATGACGGGATCGATCAGCCCCGGGCGCTGGCGGGCCAGGCGCAAGGCCGGTTCCGGCAGGCGTGCCCGTTGCAGGGCGAACACGTATTCGCGGGCGACTTCCGGCCGGGTGCCGGCGCGGATGAACGCCTGGTCGAACTCGAACAGCGCGTCATACGGCGAACCGGCGCGGGTCAGGGCGTAGCCCAGGGCCAGGCGGCGGGTGGCATCGTCAGGCTTGGCCGCCACCAGCTCGCGGGCGCGACGCACGGCTTCCTCGGGCTTGCCGGCGTCGGCCTGGGTCAGGGCCAGGCCCAGTTGCAGGTCGGGATTGCGCGGGTCGCGTTCGAGGGCCAGGCGGTACACCTGGATCGCCGAGTCCCAGCGCTGCAGATTGCGGTAGGCACGGGCGGTGGCGGTCAGCGCCTGGATCGGCAGCACCCGGCCACGGGCCTGGGTTTCATAGACATTCACCACCTCGGCGTCGAGGCCGGCCCAGCTGGCGATCTGCAGGTGGTCGCTGACCAGCCCGGTGTTCAGGCGCTCGGCCGGCACCTGGCGCAAATGGCTCAGGGCTGGCGCATAGCTGCCGGCGCGGGCGTCGAGAATCAGGCGGTCGTACGCCGGGTCGGCAAGGGCCAGGGTCGGCCACAGCAATTGGCTGCATAACGCCAGGCGAAACAGCGGTCGCAAACCATAAAGGCGAACGGGGTGAACAATGGGCGGCATTTTCTTCAGCGTCCTTACATGGCTAGCCGGGGTCTTGTGTCCCCCCGCCTGATACGTGCCAGGAAGCCGAATCAGATGACTCGGCCAGATTGGGGCGGAGTCTTCCACGCAAGGCTGATGCAGATGCGCAAATGTAATATTTCTTCAGATTCGTTTCTGCCCGAATCCGCGAACGACGTGGCCTGTAGCCATGTTCAGGGAGGCTCTGGGTGGGGGTTCTGCCGTCGGATGCAGGCAAAAAAACGCCCGGCAGATCCGTGCTACGGAGGCCGGGCGTTTCTGGCTGAAAACCCCGCGAAGAGGGTTTTCGAGGCTTACTGGATGGTGACGGGCCCCAGTTTGCTCATGACAAAACCGACGAACTGCTCAGGCGTCATTTTCTGGCCGTTGAAGTCCACTTCGTTATTGGCGTAGCGCACCTTGGAGACGATGTCGTTGCCTTCCAGCTTGGCCAGCTGGGTACCCAGCGCCATGCCGCTGACCATGTCGGCGGCCATGCTGCCCTGGTCGGCGATCGCCTTGGCGTCGGTCACACCGTCCAGTTGCGCCTGCAACGCCGCCACGTCGGCGATCATCGGCTTGGACAGCAGCAGGTTCAGGTTCAGCTGGGTGAGCAGTTGCTTGCTCAGTTCGGCCGGCGGCAGATCCATGGATTGCGGCTTGTTCAGGTCCACCACCAGGCTCAGGCGGCTTTCGCCGTTGGCGGTCTTGAACGAGAGGTTTTCCAGGGCGATGTGCGGCTGGGCAGCCAGCAGCTTGTCCAGGTCAGCCTTGACCTGGGCCTGCTCGGCCTCGCTCAGGTTCAGCTCGGGCGCTGGTTCCCCGGCGGCTTCGGCCGCGGCGACGGCGTCTTCGTAGGGTTGCAGCTTGTTCTGGTAGACCTGCATCAGCGACATGCCGGAGGCGATGTCGAGGTTCTTCATGCTCCAGGCCATTTGCGCCGAACCGACGGCTTTGCCGTTGAGGGCGACTTCGCTGATCTTGTAGTCGGCACGACCGGCCAGGTGGGCGCCCTTCTCGTCGGTGGCGCTCTTGATCTGCGAATTCTTGAAGCTGAGCACCGACTGTTTCTCGCCGAACGTGGCCTTGGTGCTGGTCAGCTCCAGGGTGTTGTCGCCGACGTAGAAGCCATAGTTGCTCTTGGTCAGGTTGCTGGCCAGGGTCAGGCCGTTGAGCTCGACCTGCACAGGGGTCTGGTCTTCGGCGACGCTGTTGAGCTTGAGGCTGTCCATGTAGCCTTCGGCCTTGACCTTCTGCGCTTGGGCGCTGGTCGAGAGGTCCAGCTTCAGGCCGGAGAACTTGAGGGTCGACTTGTCGTCCAGGGCCGTGTCCAGCGGCAGCAACTCCAGGTTGCCGGTGGCGGAACGGTCGTAACCCAGGTTGACCACGCCCTTGAGCGGGGAAACATCCTTGGTGGCGGCGAACCATTTTTCGGTCAGGGCGTTCTTTTCCAGCTCGTAGTGACTGGTGGCCATGACCGGCAGCCATTTCAGGGTCATCAGGCGCGAGAACGGCAGCGGGCCGTGTTCGATACGGTCGACGAACACCAGTTCGACGCCCTCGGCACTGTCGCCGAACATCTCGCCCTGGCCCTTGAGGCGGTAGCGCGCGGTGCTGCTGAACAGATTGCGCTCCAGCGATACCAGCTCCAGGCTGGCGGTACCGTTGGAACCGACCATGGCCGCCTGGAGTTCCTTGTTGGCATCAGCGATAGAGGTTTGCAGCACCCCTTCCAGCTTGGTCCCGGTATACCAGGCGCCGCCGGCGCTGATAGCGCCCACTGCGACGACGATTCCTAACAGTACGCCTGCTGATTTATTCATTATTTGACCCGATCGATCCGTTGTTGAATGTGTGGTCGTCTTCCCTGAACCCGGTACGGGTTGTGGCTCGACTGTGCGTAAAACTGCCGAAGATTAGCACCGGCCAGGCCGGGCGGCCCAACCTTTCCATGTGAAAAGTAGTGAACGTGCGGGACGGTTCCTGTAGCCGCTGGCGCAGCCTGCGATCGACCTGGGCGGCATTCCGACGTAGCGGTCGCCAGGCCAGGCGACGCGTTTTTCCAGGTGGACCGCGGATTCAGATTTTGCGGTTGCTGCGCAACCGGTCGCAGCCTCGCGGGCTCGGCAGCGGCTACACAGGCGCCGCGGTTCTTGTAGCCGCTGGCGCAGCCTGCGATCGACTGCGTAGCAGTCGCCAGGCCAGGCGACGCGTTTTTCCAGGTGGATCGCAGGTTCAGGTTTTGCGGTTGCTGCGCAACCGGTCGCAGCCTCGCGGGCTCGGCAGCGGCTACAGGGTTTGCGTGCCTCCCTTCGGCCGCTACGCATGTTCGGAGTATTCGACTTCCAGTGCGTCGAGCTGATGATCGAAGCTTTTCAGGCGGGCGGTCCAGGTGTAGACCAGCACTTCGAAATCGCGGTTGATCACCGCACCGCCCGGCGTTTCCGAACGCGGGTCGCAGAAATCCAGTTGATAACGCTCGCGGGCCATGGCGGCGGCGACATCGGACAGTTCGCGGGCATTGTTCAGCCAGTGGCGACCGTCGGCGGCCTGCTTATCCAGCAGTACGCACTGTTTTTTCAGGGCTTCGAGGCTTTTCTCCAGGGGGGTGCCGGTCAACTCGCCCATGACCTCCTGAAAGGTCCGCCCCGGCTGCCAGTAACTGCCCCAGAAGTAACGGTCGAACACGGTTTCGACCCGGCGCAGGGCGACTTTGGTGTCCCAGATCGCCACCAGGGTCTTGCCCTGCTCCAGCTGTTTTTTCTTGATTTTCTGGGTCTGGAACGACGTCCAGGCCACGAAGACAATGGCGCTCACCGCAATCAGCGCGCTGGCGCTGTCGAGAAAGATCATTGCCTTGTCGATCTGGTGCGCCAGCATGACACCGTAGAAATAAGTCGCAGAAAGCAGCACCAGTGCAACGATGGCGCACCAGAAGCCGAGAGCATAAGGGTTTTTCATTATTCGAATCCCCATGACCATCACGTGCCTGACCGCTGGCCGAGCACTGGACGCAAGGTGCTCACCCAACTGATCAAAGCATAGCAACGGCCTCAGGGTTTGCCGGGGTTCGAGGCTTGCGTTCGTCCGCTTTCCCAGCCACCGCCCAGGGCCAGGAACAGGTCGATCTGACTCATCGCCACCTGGGTGTTGGCCGCCGCCAGCTGGGCCCGTACGTCGGTGTAAGTGCGGGTCGCCTGCAGGTCGGCGAGGAACGACTCGCGGCCGGCCTGGAAGAAGCGGTGGGTCTGGTCGGCGGCCTGCCGCGCCGACTGCTCGGCATCGGCCAGGGCGTCGCGACGTTGCAACTGGGCGCTGTATTGGGCCAGGCCGGTCTGGGTTTCGCGGATGGCGTTGAGCACCACCCCGTCGAAATGCGCCAGGGCGCCCTGGCTGGCGGCTTCGGCCTGATGAATGCGTTCGCGGGCGCCGTTGGCCGGCACCGTCCAGCTGATCAGCGGGCCAAAGCCCCAGCGGTTGGTGGAGGGCTTGCCGAGGTTGTCGACGATGCCCACGGTGCCAACGGTCGCGCCGATGCTGATGTCCGGGTACAGGGCGCCGGTGGCCACGCCGATTTCCGCGGTGGCGGCGGCCAGCCGGCGCTCGGCCTGGCGGACATCCGGACGGCGCTTGAGCAGCGCCGCGCCGTCACCCACCGGCAACAATTGCGCAATGTGCGGCAACTCGGCGCAACTGCCGGTGCCGGCGGGCAGTTGCTCCACCGGTTTGGCCAGCAGCATCGACAGGCGGAACAGCGCCGACTGGCGCGCCGCCTCATAGCGCGGCAGCTCGGCGCGCAGGGATTTGAACTGGGTCTGGGAGCGGGTGACCTGGGTTTCGTCGCCGCGCCCGGCGTCGCGCAGGCGCTGGGTGAGTTCGGTGCTCTGGGCTTGCAGGTCCAGGGAATGCTCGGCGATCTCGCGCTCTTCGTTGGCCGCGCAGACCTGCGTGTAGGCCCGCACCACATCCGCCACCAGGGTGATGCGCGCGGTATCGGCCGCCGCCTGGGTCGCGTCGGCGTTGGCCTTGGCCGCCTCGATGCCGCGCTGCAGGGTACCGAACAGGTCGAACTGATAAGAGGTGCTGACGGACAGGTTGCCGACGTTGGCCACCGGCACTTTTTCCGGCAGCAGGAAGGCCTCGCCGGACTCCTGCAAACGCTCGACCCCGGCCTTGGCCCCACCACTCCAGCCGCCGGCCGCCTGGGCCTCGTCGACCTGGGCGCGGGCCCGCGCCAGGTTGGCCGCCGCGACCCGCAGGTCGGTGTTGGAGGCCATGGCCTGCTGCACCAACTGGTCCAGGCGCGGGTCCTGGTACAAGCGCCACCAGTCTGCCGGGACCGGCGCCGAGACCACGCTGTCGCTCGAACCGGCCAACTCGCCCTGCAAATCGCTGCGATGCACCGCCGCGTCGGCCGGCAGCCGGTAGTCCGGGCCGACCATCTGGCAGGCCGACAGCAACAAACCGAGCCCGGCCGTGGCCAAACGCAGGGCGCTGTTCATTGCGCCGGCTCCGACCGGGTTGGCGCCTGATCGTCGATGATCGACACGGTGGCGGTGCGTCCGGCGATCATGCGGAAGTCTTCCGGCACCTCGTCGAAGGCAATGCGCACCGGAATCCGCTGGGCCAGGCGCACCCAGCTGAAGGCCGGGTTGACGTTGGGCAGCAGGTTGGAGCCGCTGCTGCGGTCGCGGTCCTCGATGCCGGCGACGATGCTTTCGACATGCCCGCGCAGCCGCGCGCGATCGCCGATCACCCGGATATCGACGCTCTGGCCGATATGAATGCCGTCGAGCTTGGTTTCCTCGAAGTAGCCGTCGATGTGGAAGGAGTTGCTGTCCACCACCGACAACACCGGGCGACCGGCGGTGACGAATTCCTGGGTGCGCGGCGCGCGGTCGTTGACGTAGCCATCCACCGGGCTGCGGATCACCGAACGGTCGAGGTTCAGCTGGGCGCTGTCCACCGCCACCTGGGCTTCGGCCAGGGCCGACTGGGCACGGGCCACGCGGGACTGGCTTTCCTCCAGTTGCTCGCGCGGCACCAGGTTGCCCAGGCCGAGGTTGCGCCTGGCCTCGCGCTGGGCCTGGGCCAGGGTTTCCTGGCGGTCGGCCAGGGACGCCTTGGCCTGGCGCAGGGCCAGGCTGAAACGGTCCTGGTCGATGCTGAACAGCACCTGGCCGCGCTTGACCAGCTGGTTGTCCCGCACCTGCACCTGCTGGATCAGCCCGGAGACGTCCGGAGCGATCTGCACGATGTCGGCACGGATATGCCCGTCCCGGGTCCAGGGCGCGAACATGTAGTACATCACCATGCGCCAGACCACCACGACCGCGAAGCTCACCACCAGCAAGGTCAGGACCACACGGCCGATGGTCAATAAAGGTTTTTTCATGTCATCAGGTATCGACTGAGTGAGTCCACGGCGCCGAGCAGCAAAGCGTACAGACCAACGTTGAACAAAGCCCGGTGCCAGACCAGGCGATAAAAATGCAGGCGCGTCAGCAGCCCGTGGACCACCAGGTACAAGCCATAGGTAAGGCCCATCAGCACCAGCAGCGTGGGCAAAAACACCCCGCTGATATCCAGGTCACCGATCATAAAGGCGCTCCATCGATGCCATGGGGCAGCGGTTCTTCAAGCTCGCCACCGCCGACGAACTCCACGCCGGGCAGCAAGGCCAGGCGCAGGCCACTGAGGGCGTGCAGCAGGTGCAAACGGGTTTCGCGGTCGTCCTGGCTGCGGGCATCCAGGGTGCGGCGGGCGCGGTCCAGGGTCATCAGCAGGCCGCTCGGCGCCGGCAGGCGTTCGCCGGCCTTGAGGCAGGCCTTGAAGTAGGCGCCGACCTCGGCCACCACCTGGCGCAACAGCGCCTGCGCGTTGCCTTGGGCCCGCGGGGCGTAGGCCAGCAGGTCCAGCAGGTTCAAACCGACGCGCACTTCGCGCAGGGCCGCGCCGGTGTCCTGGCCGGTCATGGCCAGCCGCGGCAGGTGCTGCATCAGGCGGTCGAGCATCTGCACGCCCAGATGGCGGTGTTCGGCCAGGTTGGCCGGTTCGGTCATGCCGACGATGTCCTGCCAGCTGAAACGGGTCAGGCGCTTGGCCGCCAGCTCCGAACCGAACGGCCGCGCGACCAGGGTCCAGACAAAGGCGAACAGCAGGCCCATGGGCCCGGCCAGGTTGGAATTGGCGAAGCTCATGAAGTCGGCGTCGTAGGCGCCCTGGATGCTGATGAAGGACGAGGTGTTGACGATGGTCAGCAGCATGCCCAGGTAAAAACGCGGCTGTACCGTCAGGGTGCCGACGCAGATGAACGGCACGGCGAAGGCCAATACCAGCATCGGGAAATCGTGCAGGTTGGGCAGGATCAGGAACAGGTAGAGGCTGGCGAACAGCACCGACATCGCGGTCCAGAAGAAGAACCGGTAGATCTGCGGCGCCGGGTCGTCCATCGAGGCGAAGAAGCTGCAGGCCACCGCCGCGAGGATCACCGCGCTGCCGCCGTCGGTCCAGCCCAGGAGGATCCACAGCACCGAGGCGACGATGATCGCCAGGACAGTGGAGGCCACCGAATACAGCATCAGCCCGCGGTCGAGGAACGGCGTCAGACGGCCCAGGCGCCAGTGGCGATAGACCGCGCGCCAGATGTCCTGGCTTTCGCACTGGATGGCGTGTTGCAGGCTGCGGCAGTCCTGCCACAGGTCGATCCACTCGCCGAGGCGGTACAGGGCGTTGGAAAACAGCAACTGGCGCCGGTCGTCGAGGGCTTCGGCATCGGGTTGCAGCGCTTCGAGCTGGCCACGCAGAGCCTGCCAGCGCTCGACCGAAGCGCCCTGGGCGGTGCTTTCCAGCCATTGCCCGGCCTGGGCCAGCAGCGGCGCGAACTTATCCACCAGCTCCGGGGTACGTCGCTCCAGGGCGTACAGGGCATCGTCCAGGGCATCGACCACGGGCAGCAGGTGGATCATGCGCCCACGCAGTTCCTTGGTATTGCGCACGGTCTGCGGGCGCGCGCCTTCGTGGGGCAACTGGCCGATCATCAGCTCCAGGCTGTTGAAGGTGGCGACCATGGATGCGCGCAAGGCACTGACTTCTTCGGGCCGCACGTCGCGGCTGAGAAAACGCTGGCTGTAGGTGGACGCATCGGCGAACCATTTGCCCGCCGAATCGACGAACACCGGCGCCAGCCGCCGTGGCCAGAACATGCTGCCGATCACGGCCGCGCAGACGATACCGAGGAATATCTCCTCGGTGCGCGCCTCCGCCACGTCCCACACCCCCAGCGGGTTATCCACCACCGGCAGGGCGATCAGCGGCAGGCTGTAGCCGGCCAGCATCAGCGCATAGCTGTTGGCGGTGCGCAGGTGCAGGGAGAGGAACAGCAGGATTCCGGTCCACAGGGCGATGATCACCACCAGCAGATAAGGGCTCTGCACGAACATCGGCACGAACAGCACCGCCGCCGAAGCGCCGAGCAAGGTGCCGATCGCACGGTACAGCGCCTTGGAGCTGGTGGGCCCGACGAACGGGCTGGAGACGATGTACACCGTGGCCATCGCCCAGTACGGACGCGGCATCTGCATGAGCATGGCGATGTACAGCGCGATCATCGACGCGGCAAAGGTGCGCACGCCGTAGAACCAGTCGCGCGCGGGGGGGACGCCGGTGAAGAATCCGCTCAAGACGGCACCACCGGCAGCTGGGCAGCCGACTCGAAGGCGCGGATCACCTTCAACGCGGCCTCCAGGTCCGCTGCTGTGATGCCTTCCAGCACCTCGCGGCGCAGGCGCACCAATTCGGCTTCCACCGACTGCACCAGTTCGCGGCCGGTGTCGGTCAGGCTCAGGCACTTGGCCCGGCGATCGTGGGGATCTTCAGAGCGTATGGCGTAACCGGCGCTGCACAGCTGGTCCAGCAGACGCACCAGGGACGGGCTTTCCATCCCCGCCGCCTGCGCCACCGTCACCTGGCGCACGCCCTCGCCCAGGCGCCCGATCATCAGCAGGGGCACGGCACAGGCTTCGGAGATTCCATAGTTGACCAGCGTACTCTGGCAGATCCGCCGCCAATGCCGGGCGGCGACCACCATGCCACTGCTGATATTCATCTGGAGTGATTCAAGAGAGTCGGGCAAAGGAAAGTTCGCACACAGTTAGTTTGCTAACTATCAATGGTGCATGGGGAGGATAATCTCAGTCAAGTTTTGAAACAATTGAACGACCATTGACCCGAAAACGCCTCAGCGCTTTCGGGCCCGCTCATACACGGCACTGCGTTCACGTTTGCCCACGGCCACCACCGAAACCACGACCTGATCCTCGATCACTTGGTAAACCAGGCGATAGCCAGAGGCCTTGAGCTTGATCTTGTAGCAGTCCGCCATACCGTGAAGGGCGTCCGCGGGCACCCGCGGCATTTCCAGGCGCTCGGCCAGCTTCTTCTTGAATTGCTCGCGCAGGGTATGACCGAGCTTGTCCCATTCCTTGCGCGCCGAAGGCAGGAACTGGAGCTTATAAGTCATCCAGATTTACCGGGACCGGGGTCTCGTGACGACGGGCACGGACAATCTCCGCCAGTTCAAGATCGTCAAGACGCTCCATCATGGCTTCAAACACGTCGGCCGGGACCATATAGCCCATGACCCGGTTGTGATTGAGCACCGCAACCGCACCACCCTGTGCGCCGTTCAGGACAGCCGAAGGATTTTTTTTCAGTTCAGACACGCTGACAGCTTTATCAGCCAATACGCTTTGCATAATTAAGACCTCTAATTTGGTCTTAATTCTGGTCTATTTACATGACGACATCAATCCACTTGCCTCAACCCCCCCGCCCCTTCCTCAACAACACATCCAGCTGATCCACCACTTCCGCCCAGTCGGCGTCGTCGAGGATCTCGTCGCGCAGGAAATCCGCCTGGCTGGGGGTCCAGAAGAAGGCATCCGCCAGGTGCAGTTCCGGCTTGAGCGGTGAATGGGTGGCGATGAAACGGTCGATGTCCACGGGGTCGTCGGACAGGCCGAGTTGTTTGAACAGGGCAGGCAGGCTGTGGGATGGGGATTCCATGGGGGGCTCCTGAATGGGTCGGGAATGTCGGACGACTGCCGCGCAGTCGATCGCGTGCAGCCGCGCTCCTGCAGAAACAGCCTGCAGGAGCGGGCCAACCAGCAAAGGGTCGCTACAGGCACCGACGGCGCTAGTAGCTGACCTCGCACACCTCGGCATGAGGCACCATTTTCAGGTACTCGTCCATGCTCAGATGCACCAGGTTGTTGTGGTTGCCGGCTTCCAGGTAGATGTCTTTCTGCCGGGTCAGCATCGGATCGATCACCACGTCCAGCCCATAGGATTCGCCCAGGGCCGGTACCGCGCCGCGTTCGCAATCGTTGAACAGATGCGCCAGGGTGCTTTCCCGGGTGATCTGCCATTCGTTGCTGCCGCGCACCTTGCTCAGATCCAGGTGGCGGCTGGCCGGCAGCACGGCCATCAGGTAGTGGCCGTGACTGTCGTCGAGGATCACCGACTTGGCCACGCGTTCGGCGGGAACTCCCGCGACCCGGGCGGTCTCCAGGCTGCTCGAGGAATGTGGATGAGCCACCACGTCAAAATCGCAATGCGCCTGTTCCAGGCTGCGTTGCACGGTTTTTGCCATACGCATGATGCACCTCGGTGTCCTGAACGGCTTTGCAGGACGATGGGTTAACGACTGTCACTCCCTCCCCAAAGTCTAGGCCGCGCCGCCCTCGCCCACTGACGAACTTCCGAACGGCACGCGAGCATGAGGTTGTTCAAAATTTGCTCAATCCCACGCTCTACTAGACTCAAGGACAAAGCCAGCGAACGGCTGGCAACCGAGGCACATGACTCTCCAGGAGGGTCGGATGAACGAGCGTGGGTGGCGGGCGACACTGAAGGGGCTGCTGCTGGGTGTGCTGATCGGCCTGCCGACCGGGCACGCCCAGGCCGTGAAGCCAGTGGTGGTGCTCACCGTCAACGATGTGATCAGCCCCGCCAGCGCCGACTACGTGGTGCGCGGCCTGGACAAGGCTGCCGACGAACAGGCCCAACTGGTGGTGCTGGGCATCGACACCCCCGGCGGTCTCGACACCTCGATGCGCTCGATCATCAAGGCGATCCTCGCCAGCCCGGTGCCGGTGGCCAGTTACGTCGCCCCCAGTGGCGCCCGCGCCGCCAGCGCCGGCACCTACATCCTGTATGCCAGCCATATCGCCGCCATGGCCCCGGGCACCAACCTCGGGGCCGCCACCCCGGTGCGGGTCGGCATGCCGGGGCAGCCCGACCCGGGCGGCAACCCGCCCGCCGCGCCACGCTCGGACAAGAACCCGGAACCGGAACCCGACACCCTCAGCCAGAAACAGATCAACGACGCCGCGGCCTATATCCGCGGCCTGGCGCAATTGCGCGGGCGCAACGCCGAATGGGCGGAACAGGCCGTGCGCGAGGCCGTCAGCCTGCCGGCCCAGGAAGCCTTGAAGCTGAAGGTAGTCGACTATGTCGCGGATGACCTGAACGGCCTGCTCAGGCAACTCGACGGCAAGTTCCTCATCG
The DNA here is from genome assembly GCF_028640915.1 of Pseudomonas sp. B3G-3. Taxonomy (NCBI): domain Bacteria; kingdom Pseudomonadati; phylum Pseudomonadota; class Gammaproteobacteria; order Pseudomonadales; family Pseudomonadaceae; genus Pseudomonas; species Pseudomonas sp. B3G-3. The sequence goes on from NZ_JAQZAB010000126.1 coordinate 156,065, forward strand.
CCGCCGGCCAGGCGGTGCAGCTGCATACCCTGGGCGCGGCGGTGATCCATCACGACCCGGACTGGCGCACGCAGCTGCTGTCGGTCATCACCCACCCCAGCGTCGCGCTGATCCTGATGATGATCGGCATCTACGGGCTGTTCTTCGAGTTCGTCAACCCGGGCACCGCGGTGCCCGGCGTGCTCGGCGGCATCTGCCTGCTGCTCGGTCTGTATGCCTTGCAGTTGCTGCCGGTGAACTACGCCGGCGTGGCCCTGATCCTGCTGGGCATCGCCTTCATGGTCGCCGAAGCTTTTCTACCGACCTTCGGCGTCATCGGCTTCGGCGGCATCGTCTCCTTTGTGGTCGGCGCGGTGATCCTGATGGACACCGATGTCCCGGGCTACGGCATTCCCCTGCCGCTCATCGTCAGCCTGGCGGTAATCAGTGCGCTGCTCCTGGCGACGCTGGCGAGCATGGCGGTGCGTGCGCGACAACGCCAGCAGGTGGCTGGCGACGCTGGGCTGGTGGGCAGCATAACGGCGATCACCGCGGTGCAAACGGGCAACCCTTACAACGGCTGGGTGCTGTTGCAGGGCGAACACTGGCAGGTCCTGAGCGCGACACCGCTGCAAACCGGGCAACGGGTTCGGGTGGTGGCGCGCAAGGGGCTGCTTCTGGAAGTGACGACGGCCGAGGCCGCGCCGCGAGGAGGATGAAATGGGTCTGGAATTGGGTTTTGGCGCGCTGCTGGCGCTGCTGTTGGCGCTGGCGGTCTCGACGTTTCGCATCCTGCGCGAATACGAGCGCGGGGTGGTGTTCCAGCTGGGGCGCTTCTGGCGGGTCAAGGGGCCCGGGCTGGTCCTGCTGATTCCGGTCGTCCAGCAGATGGTCCGCGTCGACTTGCGCACCGTGGTGCTCGACGTGCCGCCCCAGGATGTGATCACCCGCGACAACGTCTCGGTCAAGGTCAACGCCGTGCTGTACTTCCGTGTGCTGGACTCGCAGAAGGCGATTATCCAGGTCGAGGACTTCCTCATGGCCACCAGCCAACTGGCCCAGACCACCCTGCGCGCGGTGCTGGGCAAGCACGAGCTGGACGAGCTGCTGGCCGAGCGCGAACGCCTGAACGCCGATATCCAGCAGGTGCTGGACGCCCAGACCGACGCCTGGGGCATCAAGGTGGCGAACGTCGAGATCAAGCACGTCGACCTCAACGAATCGATGATCCGCGCCATTGCCAAACAGGCCGAAGCCGAGCGGGAACGCCGGGCCAAGGTGATCCACGCCGAAGGCGAATTGCAGGCCTCGGAAAAGCTCATGCAGGCCGCCGAAATGCTCGGCCGCCAGCCCGGCGCCATGCAGCTGCGTTACATGCAGACCCTGAGCGCGATTGCCGGCGATAAAAGCTCGACCATCGTTTTCCCGCTGCCCATCGAATTCCTCAAGGGCATGGCGGAGTTGTCGCCGAAGAACTGAGCCGGGGTTGCGGGACCGCGCAGCTGCGCCACTGCTCCAGCGCTGCGTAAGGCGCCTGCGCCCACTGCTCCAGCTGCTCCCGCAGCCGGGCTGAGGCCTGTTGCTGCTTGCCCTGGCGGTCATCGACAAAGGCCTGGGCCGGCTGCTTGGCATGCTGGCCGACACAGGCGAATGCCGTCCGGCGTTGCTCGGCGCTCAGGCCGAAAAAATCGCCCAGATGGCCGTCCATGGCGGCGGGCAATTCGCTGTAGTTCAGCACCAGGCCATGGTGTTCGCGGCAGTGCTCCAGCCCCAGTTGCAACAAGCGCCCCAGACGCCGGGCGATCCAGCTTTCCCGGTCCTGGAAAGGCTCGCCGTCGTCCAAGGCGCTAGGCCCGATCAGGCCCGGCGTCATGTGCATGCCGGCGCGGCGCAGATGCGATACGGCGATTTCCAGCGGCTCTCGATACAGAAACAACCACGGCGTATCGACGAAGCACTGGCGCAGCAGCGGCAGCTCGCCGATGTTCCAGGCATCGAGCTTGATCACCAGCCGCTGCTCAGTGCCGCGGCGCACCTGCCCATAGGCCGACAGCAATCCCACCAGCGCGGCAGCCCTCTCCCGTGGCGCCAGCGAGCTGCGCAGCAAGGCATCCAGCGGCGGCGGTTCGGACACCACGATGTGATCGTCCAGATGAGCCAGCATCTGGCTGGCCAGGGTCGAGCCGCAGCGCGAGGCATGGAAGATAAAGGCGCTGGGAGCCAGGCCCGGGCTACGCTGGCGCCATTCGGTCAGGGCAGACAACGGCGTCTGGCGCCGGAACGCCTGATTGAACGGCAGGCGCAGGGCCTCTTCGACCGCCTCGCGGAAAAACGGCTGCGACAGCGGCCTGTCGCCGAACCAGCACCAGTCGACCCGCCACTCGTCACGCGGCTGCCAAATGCGGATCGGCAACCAGCCGTGCAGGTTCAGGCCGTCCATTGTTCATTCCACAGACGCCGCCCCTGGCGCATGGCCGAACGCAGGTCTTCGCGGGTGAACGCCAGGCCACGCTCGGCCGCCAGGGTCAGGGTGTGCTCGATGAAGGCTTCGCTGTCGGTCAGCGCCTGCAAGGCCTGGCACAGCGAGGGGTCCTCTTCGAGCAACCGACAGAACCGGGCGAAGTCCACGGCAGCACGGCCCAGGCCAGGTGCCGGCGTGGTCGGCGCGCCGTCGGCAATCATCTGCTCCAGCCAGGAGTCGGGGCGACAATCGATCACCAGGTGAATGCGTTCCTGGCTGTCGTGATTGTCCACACGGTGCGGGCGCGACAGGTCGAGAAACCAGCACTCCCCCGCCAGCATCGGCATGCGCCGCCCGTCGAGCAGGAAGTCCACCCGCGGCGGGCTGAGCAAGGGGATATGCAAGCGCAGGTCGGCGTCCTGGCCGCCCAGGTCGTAGTCGCGGTGTTCATGAATGCGCGCCCCCGGGCCCAGCCGCAGCAGGCGCGCCGAAACGATCTGCAAGGGCAGGTGGCGCAATGCCTGTTGCCAGTCCGGGTCCTGCCGCCAGGGCTCGCGCTGTACCGGCCGGCCCTTGCCCGGCGCCAGTTCGGAGGGCGCATCCACCGCCGAGATCAAGGCCACGCCGCTCCAGTCGCCTTCGTAATAGCCGCCGTTGAAGTGGCCCTGCCAGGCACTCGCGTCGATGCGCGCCAGGGCGCGCAACAGCCGTGGCAGATCCACGCTGACCGGCAGCCGGGCGAACGCCGGACGGCTCATGAGGCAGGCAGCACCTTGCGCTCGACCAGCCAGCCGAGCAATTGCCGCTGGCAGTCGTCGATCGACTGGGTGCCGGTGTCCAGCTCCAGCGCGGCCCGTGGTGGCTCATAGGGTGCCGAGATACCGGTGAACCCCGGCAACTCGCCGCTGCGGGCGCGGGCGTAGTGGCCCTTGGGGTCGCGCTGTTCACAGACCGCCAGCGAGGCGCTGCACCAGACCTCCAGATAGTCCTCGCACAGGCGTCGGGCGAACAGTTCACGTTGCTCGATCAGCGGGGCGATCATCGCCAGGATCACGATCTGCCCGTTGTCCACCAGCAAGGCCGCCAGCTCGCTGGCGCGGCGGATGTTTTCCCGGCGGTCGGCCTCGGCGAACCCCAGGTCGCGGTTCAGGCCGCCGCGCAAGGCGTCGCCGTCCAGCACCAGGCTCTGCCGGCCGTGCTGGAACAGCCCGGCCTGCAGCGCCTGGGCCAGGGTCGACTTGCCCGCCGCCGGCAGGCCGGTCAGCAGGATCGCCACCCCGCGATGACCATTGCGCGCCTCGCGCTGGGCCCGGCTGACGCTGGCCTGGGGCGCCTGCAGATTATTGTCTTTGGGCATGGGCCACCGGCGTGCTGATGTTGCCCGCCGCCCAGTCGGCCTCGCGGCTGGCCAGCGCCGAGGCGATGGACTGCACCTGGGTCGACTGCACCTCGTTGGGCAGCGGGTCGAGCCCGGCGCTGGCGAAGATCTGCCCATAGGCGTTGCGCAGGTCGGCATAGGCCAGGTCGCGCCGCAGGTCCGCCTGCAAGGTGTTCAGCTCGCCCTGGATCAGGTCCAGCTCGCCAATGCCATTGGCCTGGTAGCGGTTGCGCAGTTGGCCGACGATCTGCCCGTCGATGTCCGCCAGCTCCTGGCTGGTCTTGAACTGGCGCAACGCGTCGCGGTAGTTGGCGTTGGCCACATAGACCTGGGCCAGCACCGCGATGGACATGGCCTGCCGGCGCGCCGCGGCGACGTCTTCACCGGCCTTGGCGGTGTCGATGGCCGCCGGCGCGGAGAGCACGTTGAACAGGTTCCAGGTGACCTTCACCCCGTAGTCGGCCCACTTGTCGTTGACCAGAAACGAGTTGCTGTCGTAGTGCCCACCGGCGGAGAACTCCAGGCCCGGCAGCAGGCGCAGCATGGCCTTGCGGGTTTCCGCGGCGCTGATACGGCTCTGGTAATCCTGCTCGCGCAGTTCCGGGCGGCTGGTCAGGGCCTCGTGTTCGAGGCGGGCCATATCGACCTTGAGTTCCGGCACCGGGTAATCGTCGGTGGTCGCCAGGGTCAGCTGGGTGCCCATGGGCAGGTTGATCAGGGTCGACAGCTCGGTCTTGGCCAGGGATAACGCCCGGCGCTGCTCCTCCAGCTGGCGGGTGGCCTCGATCAGCGAACGCTGGTAGGCCAGGGCCTGCACCGGGTCGCCGATGCGTTGCTGGCTCATGCTCTGGCTGTTGCCGCGGGCCTGCTCGACCCGACCTGCGAGGCTGTCGATCTGCTTGAGCAGGCGTTCGGCCGCCACCGCCCGCCAATAGGCCGAGCGCACGTCCTGGACAATCGTGTTGATCACCTTGCGCCGGCGCTCCTGGACGATCAGCCGCTGGTCGCCTTGCTGCTTGGCGTTGATGTAGCTGACGCCGAAGTCCAGGACGTTCCAGACCATGGTCAGGTCGGCCACTCTGCGGTCCCGATCCTGGGAGGTCGAGGGTTCCAGGGACTGGGTACCGGTTTCCACGCTCTGGCTGCTGGAGGCGCTGACGTTGTTGCGCCCCACGTAGCCGGCGGAGAGGGCCATGCGCGGCAGCATGTCGAAACTGGCGAGGTCCAGTTGGCGCTTGGCCAGGGCCTCTTCCATGATTTTCAACCGGCCCTCGAGGTTGTATTTCACTGCCCGGGCCATGGCCTGGTGCAGGGTCAGCGGGCCGCTCAGCGGCTCCTGATCCTTGTACATGCTCTGCAGGTCGCTCCTGGCGCGCTGCTCGCTGGCACTGCGTTCAATCGGTTTACTGCTGACGGCACAACCACTGACCGCCAGCGCCAACAAGCTGACCCCGAACAACTTCTGACTTTTATTCATCCTTGTCTCGCCCCTGGGTGCCGCATCGTATTTATGTCTTGTTTCAGGCCTGCATTGCGCTGATGCCGGCCTGTTCGAATGCCTTGGCCAGATCGCGGATCGGCCGTTGCTCCATGTCTTGCATCACTTGCAATTGCTGGGTCAGCGACGGTGCCCCGAACACCCCGCGCCCGCCCTGGGAAAGATCGCCGGCCCTGGGCTTGTCGCCGAAGGACTTCAGCGAACCGCCGTCCTCAGTGGAGTCCTGGCCGAACAGCACCGACAGCGTGCTTTGGCTGAACACCCCGCCATCGCCGCCACCGAAGCCGAGGAAACCATGACCATTACCGTCGCCACCGGGATCGCTGCTGCCAAATACCTGGGCAATGAAGCTCGGCGCCAGGGCCCCGTGATTGATGAAAATATCCCCCAACGGCCGGATGCCATCGCCCAGCACCCGCTGCTCGAACAGTGGCGCGAAGGCCAATGGCGAGCCCAGGTCGCCAACCGGTGGCGTGGTGACCGTGGGCTGCAGCGGCACATAAGGCGGCAGCGGCGGAACCACCGGGTCGCTCGAACGGAATTCCGGATCGCCCACCGGCAGCTCCGTGGGTGGGTTGGTCGCCGGCACGGTGTTGATCGCGTAGTTGTTGGAGTCGGTGCTGCCGCTGCCGGTATTGCCGAATGCGTCGCTCACCCCGCTGTTGTTCAGGGTGATCAGGTTGCTGGTATCGCTGATATTGGCGGTTGGCGTCAGGGTCGCGGTCCAGGTCCGGCCGCCGTCGCTGCTGCTCAAGGCGCTCAGGGTGCCGTTGGCCACCGTCAGGTCCGAGTTGGTGAAGCCGCTCACCGCTTCGCTGAAGGTGATGGTCACGCCGCTGGTCTGGCCCACGCCGAGGCTGCTGTTGGCGACCACGATGGTCGCGGTCGGCCGCTGGGTATCGATCAGGTAATTGTTCGAATCCGTGCTGCCCAGCCCGGTATTGCCCGAGGCGTCGCTGACCCCACTGTTGTTGAGGGTGATCAGGTTGCTCGTATCGCTGACGTTGGTGTTCGGTGTGAAGGTCGCGGTCCAGGTAATGCCGCCATCGCTACTGCTGACCGCGCTCAAGGTGCCGTTAGTCACCGTCAGGTCGCTGTTGTCGAAACCGCTGACCGCCTTGCTGAAGGTGATGGTCACCAGGGACGTGTCGCCCACCGCCAGCATCGGGTTGGCGACCACCACGGTAGCGGTGGGGCGCACGGTATCGATGACGTAGTTGGCCGAGTCGGTGGTGCCGCTGCCGGTGTTGCCGACGGCGTCTATCACTCCGGCGTTGTTCAGGGTGATCTGATTGCTGCTGTCGCTGATGTTGATGGCCGGGGTAAAGGTGGCGGTCCAGGTGACCCCACCATCGCTGCTGCTCAGGGCCCCCAGGGTACCGTTGGCCACCGTCAGGTCCGAGTTGGTGAAGCCGCTGATCGCCTCGCTGAAGGTGATGGTCACTGTGGTGGTTTCGCCCGCTTTCAGGGCCGTGTCGGCCAGCACGATGGTGGCGGTCGGCCGCCCGGTGTCGATGATGAAATTGTTCGAGTCGGTGCTGCCGCTGCCGGCGTTGCCCGCCGCGTCACTGACCCCGCTGTTGTTGAGGGTGATCAGGTTGGTGGCATCGCTGACGTTGACGTTCGGGGTGAAGGTCGCGGTCCAGGTGATGCCGCCGTCGCTGCTGCTGACCGCGCTCAGGGTGCCGTTGCTCACCGTCAGGTCGCTGTTGTCGAAACCGCTGACCGCCTCGCTGAAGGTGATGGTCACCAGGCTGGTTTCGCCGATCGGCAGGATCGGATTGGCCACCACTATGGTCGCGGTTGGGCGCGCCGTGTCGATGACATAGTTGTTCGAATCGGTGGTGCCGCTGCCCGTATTCCCCGAGACATTGATCACGCCGCTATTGTTCAGGGTGATGACGTTGCTGGTATCGGTGATACCGACTGCCGGGGTGAAGGTGGCGGTCCAGGTGACACCACCGTCGCTGCTGCTCAGCGCACTCAAGGTGCCGTTGGCGATGCTCAGGTCGCTGTTGTCGAAACCACTGACCGCCTCACTGAAGGTGATGGTCACCAGCGAGGTTTCGCCGGCCTTCAAGGCCGTGTCGGCGATCACGATGGTGGCGGTCGGCACCACGGTTTCGATGCTGTAGTTGGCTGAGTTGGTGGTCCCGGTACCGCTGTTGCCGGCCACGTCGGTGATGCCGGGGTTGTTCAGGGTGATCAGGTTGCTCAGGTCGGTGATGCCCGCCGTCGGGGTGAAGGTGGCGGTCCAGGTGATACCGCCGTCGCTGCTGCTGACCGCGCTCAGCGTGCCATTGGCCACCGTCAGGTCGCTGTTGTCGAAACCGCTCACTGCTTCACTGAAGGTGATGGTCACCACCGCGGTTTCGCCGGCCTTGAGGGTCGAGTCGGAGAGAACGATGGTGGCATTCGGACCCAGGCTGTCGATGGCGTAGTTGTTGGAGTCGGTGGTGCCGCTGCCGGTGTTGCCGGCCCCATCCGTCACCCCGGTGTTGTCCAGGGTGATCAGGTTGCTGTTATCGGTGATGCCGGCCGTCGGGGTGAGGGTGGCCGTGTAGGTGATGTTGTCGCTGGTGCTCAAGCCACTCAACGTACCGTTGGCAACGGTCAGGTCGGCCAGGGTAAAGCCGGTCACCGCCTCGCTGAAGGTGATGGTCACGGTACTGGTCTGGCCCACGCCCAGGGCGCTGTCGGCGACCACTATGGTCGCGGTCGGGCGGACGGTGTCGATCGCATAGTTGTTGGAGTCAGTGGTGCCGCTGCCGGCGTTGCCCGAGGCGTTGGTCACCCCGCTGTTATCCAGGGTGATGACGTTGCTGGTGTCAGTGATGCTCGACGTCGGGGTGAAGGTGGCGGTCCAGGTGATACCACCGTCGCTGCTGCTGACCGCGCTCAGCGTGCCGTTGGCGATAGTCAGGTCGGCATTGCTGAAACCGCTTACTGCCTCGCTGAAGGTGATAGTCACCAGTGAGGTTTCACCGATCTTCAGGGCGTTGTCGGCGACCACTATGGTCGCGGTCGGCAGGACGGTGTCGATGCTGTAGTTGTTGGAGTTGGTGGTGCCGCTGCCAGTGTTGCCAGCCAGATCGGTGACTCCGGTGTTGTTCAAGGTGATCAGGTTGCTGGCATCGTTGATACCGACGGTCGGGGTGAAAGTCGCGGTCCAGGTGATGCCGCCATCGCTGCTGCT